>VAWP01000077.1:27643-36499 GCA_005888295.1 Actinomycetota bacterium | reverse complement strand
AGTACGTCGAAGCTGTCGAGGTCCTTGCCTTTCACGGTCGCCGTGGTGTGCTGCAGCGCCACGGAGTACTGGTCATCGCCCAGGGCATGAACGAGCTCAGCCTTGAACGTGCCTCCGGACGCCTCGGCCAGCTTCATGAAGTACGAGAAAATGGCGTCCCGTCCCCGATAGTCCCCGGCCACGGGACTCCGTCCCGGAACGTGCCAGACGGCGTTCTCCGGAATGATCTCGCTCAGGGTCTCGACGTCATTGTCGGCAAACGCCTTGTAGCCGCGACGCAGGTTCTCGACACTCGATGGTTCTGCCATGTCACCCTCCCCTTCCATTGCTGGTGAGGCCACTCTCGCGCCGGGCGAGGGGGCCCACAAGGGCTTGCCGGCAGTCCGCTGGAGCCCGAGGCGCCCGTCAGTCCCGGCGGCCGGTGAGGGCGAGGCGGAGGCCAAGGCCGACCATGACGAGGCCGCCGGTCCCTCCGATGAGGGCGAGACGCCGCGGCGACCGGCCGAGCCAGGACCGCGCCGTTCCGGCGAGGAGCGCCCAGACGCTGTCGCAGACCAGGGCGATCACCACTGACGTGAGGCCAAGCAGGAGAAGCTGGACGGTGACGTGCCCGTGGGACCGGGTGACGAACTGAGGCAGGATCGCCACGAACAGGATCACCGACTTGGGGTTCGTGGCGCCGACGACGAAGCCGTCGCGAAAGATCCGGCGGGCACGCCTGCCGACGACCTCCGCCTCGAGCGCCCGATGCAGCGCCTGCCGGTGACGTACCGCCTCGACCCCGAGGTAGACGAGATAGGCGGCTCCCACGAGCTTGACGACCGTGAACACCGCGATCGATCGCTCGACGATGGCGCCGAGGCCGAGGGCCACGGCCGCCACCTGCACGAGCAGCCCCGCTTCGTTGCCGAGCACCGTCATGAGGGCGGCCCGACGACCGAGCACCACGCCACGACTGATGACGAACAGGACGCTCGGTCCTGGCACGACGATGATGAGGAACGACAGCAGGCCGAAGGCCGCCAGCCGGCCGGGATCGGGCACGGCCGGCACGCTAGCTCCGGGACAACGGGCAGGCCGCCGGAATATCGAACGGATCCGAGCCGGATGACGGGCTTCGTCTACTGCGGCGGGCCCCGGCGGACCACCTGCTCGACGACGGCGGGCGGAGGTTCACCCGGCGCGAAGCCCTCGAGCATCCACGTGACACCGGCTTCACCGAGCTCGGACACCCGGCGCCGCAGCGCTGAGGGCTCCTCGAGGGACATTGAGCACCGCACGACCAGGTCGAGGTCAGGCCGGGCACCGAGGCGGTCCAGCTCGCGGCGAACCTCGGCAACCTCGGTCGCAGTGGGCGGCGGCGGGGGCACGGGCGTCGGGAAGATCGGAAAGCATCCCTGAAGCCGAGCCGCCCGAACCAGCGGTCTCCGGTTCGGCCACTGGCACGCGGCCCAGATGGGCAGCGGGTCCTGTACCGGTCGCGGGACGAAGGGCGGAGTGTCCACGGCCAACTGATCGCCTCGATGCTTGACGGGCCCGCCGCCGAGCAGCCCCCTCAGCACGTCGAGGGACTCGTCGAGCAGGCGACCCCGCCCCCGAGCGTCGGCGACCTCGCCGAAGGCGCTGAACTCCCGCCAGCCGTCGTGGCCGAGACCAATGCCGACGACGACCCTGCCGCCCGAAAGATGATCGAGCGTGCTCACCTGCCGAGCCAGCACCCAGGGGCGCCGGCGCGCCAGCGGCGTGACGAGCGTGCCGATACGGACCCGCTCGGTCGCGGTCGCCACCGCCGCCAGCGTCACCCAAGGATCGGCCACGCCCATGCCGCCGGGCCTGAGGACGTGGTCCCACAGGTAGAAGCCCTCCCAGCCGGACTCCTCGGCGGTATGGGCGAGGTCGGCAACCCGGCGGGGATCGGCGAGCTCGGCGAAGGCGGGCACGAACAGTCCGAACCGCATCGAACCGGATTGTGCGCCCCTCGCGGGAAGCGATGCAACGAGGGGCTCCGCGCCCGGTCACCCGGGCGGTCACTCGACGGCCGACGCCGTGCCGAGCAGACTGAGATCGCATCGACGTGTGTCGAGGAGGCGGGATGGACAAGCAGCGGGCACGGGCGCTGCTCGATGCCGAGCGGGCCCGGGTGAAGCAGCTGTTGACCGAAACGGCCGCGGCGGGCCGGGAGGACCGGGCGACAGCCAACGAGGCGGTGGCCATGGACGATCCCGCCGAGCGGCTGACGGCTGAAGAGACCGACGATGCGGTCGTCGAAGGGCTCCGCGATCGCCTCGCCGCCCTCGACCGGGCCGAGCGGCGGCTCGAGGACGGTACGTACGGGCGCTCGGTCCGCAGCGGCGTGCCCATACCCGACGACCGGCTCGAGGCCGATCCGGCGGCCGAGCTGACGGCAGCCGAGGCCGAGCAGGGCTGACCCGCCGCCCGGGCGCGATCCTCTGCCCCGGTACCCTTGACGGCCCGTGTTCAGCGGGTGGCCGCCTTTCGCGGTCGTTCCCGGCTCAGTCAGAAGGTCATCGCATTGAACTGCAGATATTGCGCGGAGCGCATCCCCGAGGAGCGGGTCGACGAGGGCTACGACTACTGCGTCAAGAAGGAGTGCAGCGAGCAGGGACTGCGCGCGCTGAACGTCGTCGCCATCCACGTCAACAAGTCGAACGACCAGTTCGCCCTTCGCGAGCAGCTGGACATCCCCCAGATCGCGGGTGGCTCCGAGGTCGACGGCGGGCAGTACGGCATCCGTCACCGGTCGGCTCGGCCCGAGGCGGAGGTGCTCACCGACGGACAGCGGATCGAGCGCATGCGGCGACGCCTCGAGACGCGCCTTCGCGGGTGCACCGACGAGGCCGAGCGAACGAGGCTGATCGACGCCTACAACAGCCAGGTCCGCCGCATGAACATCCGCTACCGGCGGACGGGGCTCTACCGCCAGGACGCCAGTCCGTGAAGGCCTGAGGGCCCTCGGCCGCTACCGGGTGCCAGCGGTCACTGCTCGGAGAGAGCGGCAACCATCGCCTTGCTGATCCTGTCGGCGTCGGTCTCGGGCATGTAGCCCGCCAGCCAGGCGTTGGCGTCGGCCTCGGTCATCGTCTCCGGGATCTCCCATTCGGACAGCTCGATACCAGCCGGCTCGGACGTCGTGCACTCGTAGAGGGCGGCCACCCGCGTGGCGTCTCTGGTCAGGCTCTTGATGGCCCAGGAGATGCCTTCGGGGTTGAAGTCGGCGGGTGGGACCAGCCAGGGGTGGGCCATGGGCGTTGCCGGTACGATCGGCTCGATGGCCAAGCCCCCGCGCCGAGGACGACCGCGCCCCACCGAGGGCCGTGAGCGTCGGACCCCGCGGCCCCAGCGCGCCAGCTCCCGGCGATCCGACAGCGCCGCGGGCCGTCGATCGGCAGCGTCGACCGGCGGCGGGAGGGAGGGTGCTCCTCGTCAGCCTCGGCGCCGACCCACTGGGGTGCCGGGCTCGGGTCGAGCGGCCCGCGGCGACCGTCGAGCCGGGGCCGGCGCGACCACCAAAGGGCGGCCGGCACCAGATCGGGGCGATAGGGGGGACCGACGCGGGCGGTCGCCCCAGCCGTCGGGACGAACGCGTGACCGCACCGACGGTGTCCCGCGACGGGGAGCTTCGACACGACAGCGCGTCGATCGCGCCCCTCGCGGCTGGGGCAGCGTCGCCCGTCGGGGGGCCGGAGTGGTCGACGAGGCCGGGCGGCCGCCAAGACCCCCTGGGGGACGCCCGGGCCAGGCGCGCAACGGCACAGCGCCGAGGCCGGAGCCCGGTCCCCCCCCGCAGTGGGAGCCCGAGACCTGGGTCCGAGAGCCCGATGCCGACGCCGCACCGCAGCGACGCGCCTCCGGCCGACCGCGCCGACAGCGGCTGCCCGCCGTCGTCCTCGACGAGCTCTCGGGCTCGGCCGGACGGGCCGAGACCCGACGCCTGCAGCAGCGTCTCTCCGACGCCGCCGCTGCCTACGACCGCGATCGGTACGGTGACGCGGCGCGTATCCTGCGCGCCCTCGTGGCCCTGGCGCCGGATTCGCCGTCGGTGCGCGAGCTCTACGGCCTCACCCTCTACCGCGAGGGGCGTTGGGCGGCGGCGATCCGCCAACTCGATGCCTACCACCGGCTCACCGGCTCCTACGACCAGCATCCCGTGCTGGCTGACTGCCATCGGGCCCTCGGGCACACCCGGTCCGTAGACGAGCTCTGGGACGACCTCCGCCACGCCTCCCCCGGCGCCGACGTGATCGCCGAGGGCCGCCTGGTCGTGGCGGGCGCCCGCGCCGACCGGGGCGACATACGGGGCGCGCTGGCCCTGCTCAGGAGGGCAGACCACGACCTCCGGCGGCCGCGGCCGCATCACGTCCGACAGTGGTACGCGTTGGCGGACCTCTACGAGCGATCGGGCGACCTGCCTCGGGCCCGGGAGCTGTTCCGCCGCGTGCTGCGACACGACGCGGAGCTCTCGGACGCCGCCGAGCGCCTGGCCGCCCTCGTCTGACCGTCACACCCCCCAACTACCGTGTGCCACAGCTTCACTGCGCACTTCCCCCTGCGTTCGAGTCGAATGAGCTCCAGGAGTGGGACATGTGTGCGTGGAACGTGGTCGTCGTTGCCGGCCGGCTCAGCCGACCCGCCGAGCAGCGGGTGTTGCCTTCGGGGGAGCGTCTGGTCGCCGTGCAGGTGACCGTGGACCGCACCGACGATCGGGCCGAGACCGTGCCCGTGGTGTGGTTCGGCGCGCCGGCGTCGGCGGCCACCCTCGACGTCGATGAGGCGGTGGTCGTGGTGGGACGGGTGCGTCGTCGCTTCTTCCGGGCTGGCGGGTCGACACAGAGCCGGACCGAGGTCGTGGCCGAGGCGGTCGTCCCCACCCGGCGGGCCAAGTCGGCTCGGACGGCGCTGGCCGCGGCGACGGGTCGCCTCGAGGCGGCCGCCCGTGAGCTGGGGCAACCGGGTTCGGGGCGCTCGGACCGGAGTGACCCGGAACGAGGTCGCGGACGGGCGGTCCGAGCCCGCTGAGCCGTCCGGGTCGACGACGCCGTCGGGCCGTGCCCGGTAGGCTGAGGCCACCGGCCAGAGCGGTGTTGCACCATATGGCTCGGTCGGGTCAGTGCCGCCAGTTTGCAAGCCAAGGGCAAGGAGCGCACCGTGGATCTCCGACAGCTGCTCGGTGACGAGGCCGATTCCCTGCTGAACCATCAGGCCAAGGCGATTCCCAAGGAGGAGCTTGTCCTCCCAGGTCCCGACTACGTCGACCGGGTCATGCTGGACACGGATCGGCCCATCGCGGTCATCCGCAACCTGGCTTCGGTGTACAACCACGGGCGGCTGGGCGGCACCGGCTACCTGTCGATCCTCCCTGTCGATCAGGGCATCGAGCACTCCGGTGCGGCGAGCTTCTCCAAGCACCCGGCCTACTTCGACCCCCGCAACCTGGTCGAGCTCGCCATCGAAGGCGGTTGCAGCGCCATCGCCACCACGCTCGGCGGACTCGGTATCGTCGCCCGTCGCTACGCCCACCGGATCCCATTCCTGGTCAAGCTCAACCACAACGAGCTGCTCACCTACCCGAACAAGTACGACCAGGTCATGTTCGGCTCGGTCCGCCAGGCGGCCGACCTCGGGGCGGTCGCGGTCGGGGCCACCGTCTACTACGGCTCCGAGGAGAGCACCCGCCAGATCCAGGAGGTGAGCGCCGCCTTCGCCGAGGCCCACCGCCTGGGCATGTTCACCGTCCTGTGGACCTACCTCCGCAACTCTGCGTTCAAGGTCGACGGCGTCGACTACAGCCTGTCGGCCGACCTCACGGGCCAGGCCAACCACATGGGGGTCACGATCGAGGCCGACATCATCAAGCAGAAGCAGCCGGAGAACAACGGCGGCTACAACGTTCTCAAGTTCGGCAAGACCGATCCGCTGGTGTACGACGAGCTCACCACCGACAACCCGATCGACCTCACCCGCTGGCAGGTCGTCAACTGCTACATGGGCCGCGTCGGTCTCATCAACTCGGGTGGCGACTCCAAGGGTGCCGGCGACCTGGGTCAGGCCGTGCGCACCGCGGTCATCAACAAGCGGGCGGGGGGCACCGGCCTCATCGTGGGGCGCAAGTCCTTCTCCCGCCCGATGGCCGACGGCGTCGACCTGCTCCACAGCGTCCAGGACGTCTTCCTCGACCAGTCCGTCACCATCGCCTGACTCCCACACGGGTCGAGAACCGGCCCGCGAGCTGCTGCTTCTGACGCTGCGTCATATCGCGAGACCCCGCGATATGATGTTTCGGGGAAATGAACGTGGTATGGCCGCGTGACCGATGTGAGTGAACGGAGACGTGTTGGCCGACACGGCGCAGACTGACCGCACCCAGGACCTGGAGAGGGTCGTCATCCGCTTCGCCGGAGACTCCGGCGACGGCATGCAGCTGACCGGAGACCGGTTCACGGCTGTCAGCGCCCTGCTGGGCAACGACCTGTCGACCCTTCCCGACTTCCCGGCCGAGATCCGCGCCCCGGCCGGGACCCTGGCGGGCGTGTCGGCGTTCCAGGTCCACATCTCCGACCACGACATCCTGACGCCCGGCGATGCGCCCAACGTGCTGGTGGCGATGAACCCGGCTGCCCTGCGGGCCAACCTCCGCGACGTGCCCCCCGGCGCCACCCTCGTCGTCAACGCGGACTCCTTCGACGACCGCTCGCTGGGCAAGGCGGGCTACACCGACAACCCCCTCACCGACGGGACTCTCAACGGCTTCACGGTCTACGAGGTCCCCATGACCTCCCTGACCCAGGAGGCCTGCAAGGAGACCGGTGCCAAGCCCCGCGAGGCGGAGCGCAGCAAGAACTTCTTCGCCCTCGGCCTGCTCTCGTGGATGTACACCCGCCCGACCGAAGGTGTCCTCGCCTGGATCGAGGCCCGCTTCGGCAAGAAGGCACCCGTCGTCGCCAAGGCCAACACGCTCGCCTTCAAGGCGGGCTACAACTTCGGCGAGACCGCCGAGCTGTTCCAATCGAACTACCAGGTCAAGCCGGCGTCCCTGGCTCCGGGCACCTACGCCAACGTGACCGGCAACACGGCGCTGGCCTGGGGCCTCATCGCCGCCGGACAGCTCGCCGGACTGCCCATCCTGCTCGGCTCCTACCCCATCACGCCGGCGTCGGACATCCTCCACGAGCTGTCCAAGCACAAGAACTTCGGGATCCGGACCCTCCAGGCCGAGGACGAGATCGCTGGCATCGGCGCCGCCCTCGGAGCGGCGTTCGGTGGCGGGCTGGGTGTCACCACCACGAGCGGTCCAGGGATCGATCTCAAGTCCGAGACCATCGGGCTGGCCGTCAGCCTCGAGCTGCCATTGCTCATCATCGACATCCAGCGGGGCGGGCCGTCGACCGGACTACCGACCAAGACCGAGCAGGCCGACCTGTTGCACGCCATGTACGGACGGCACGGTGAGGCTCCGGTGCCGATCGTGGCGGCGAAGACCCCCTCGCACTGCTTCGACGCCGTCATCGAGGCCGTTCGCATCGCCGTCAAGTACCGCACGCCGGTCTTCTTGCTGTCGGACGGGTACGTGGCCAACGGGTCCGAGCCGTGGCTCTTGCCCGACGTCGACGAGCTGCCCGACATCTCCGTCCCCTACGCCACCGAGACGAACCACACCGACGCCGAGGGCAAGCCGGTGTTCTGGCCCTACCGTCGCGACGAGGCGACGCTCGCCCGACCGTGGGCGATCCCCGGCACTGCCGGGCTCGAGCACCGCGTCGGGGGCCTGGAGAAGGAGGACGGCAGCGGCGACGTCTCCTACGACCCCGCCAACCACGAGCGCATGGTGCGCCTGCGGGCGGCCAAGGTGGCGGGCATCGCCACCGACATCCCCTCGGTCGAGGTCGACGATCCGGACGGCGCCGATGTGCTCGTGCTGGGGTGGGGGTCCACGTACGGCGCCATCGCCGCCGCCGTGCGACGCGTGCGGGCGCGGGGGCTGGCAGTGGCGCACGCCCACCTCGTCCACCTCAACCCGTTCCCACCCGACCTGGGCAAGGTGCTGGCCAGCTATCCCAAGGTGCTGGTGCCCGAGGGCAACCTCGGCCAGCTGAGCAGACTGGTGCGGGCGGAGTTCCTGGTCGACGCCAGGTCCGTGACCAAGATCCAGGGTGTCCCGTTCAAGGCCGGCGAGCTGGAGGCGGCCATCGCCGCCCTGATCGAGGAGCCCACCAGCGGCACCGGAGGTGTACCCGCTTCATGACCGACGTGTCTGTCCCGACCACGACGAAGAAGGACTGGTCCTCGGACCAGGAGGTGCGGTGGTGCCCGGGTTGCGGCGACTACTCCATCCTCACGGCTATGCAGATGCTCATGCCCGACCTGGGTGTCCGGCGGGAGTCGACGGTGTTCGTCTCCGGCATCGGCTGCGCCGCCCGTTTCCCGTACTACATGAACACCTACGGGGTGCACTCCATCCACGGTCGGGCCCCAGCGCTGGCGACGGGCCTGGCCATCTCCAGGCCGGATCTCGACGTCTGGGTCATCACCGGTGACGGTGACTCGTTGTCGATCGGTGGGAACCACTTGATCCACGCCCTCCGGCGCAACGTCAACATCACCATCCTGATGTTCAACAACCAGATCTACGGGTTGACCAAGGGTCAGTACTCGCCCACGTCCGAGGTCGGCAAGGTCACCAAGTCGACGCCGTTCGGATCGCTCGACACGCCGTTCAATCCCATCAGCCTGGCCCTCGGGGCCGAGGCGAGCTTCGTGGCCCGCACCCACGACATGGACCGCAAGCACATGATGGAGACCTTCCGCAGGGCCCACGACCACCAGGGCTCGGCGTTCGTC
>VAWP01000077.1:0-27625 GCA_005888295.1 Actinomycetota bacterium | reverse complement strand
TTCGACCAGGTCCTGGCCAAGGACGCCCGGCCGACCAACCTGATCCCGCTGGTCCACGGCCAGCCCGTGCGCTTCGGCCCCGACGGCGAGCGAGGCGTCGCCCTCGACGATCAGGGACGGGCCCACCTGGTGGACGTGGCTGACGTGGGCGAGGAGGCGCTGGTCGTCCACGACGAGGCCCGCGAGGATCCCAGCCTCGCCTTCACCCTCTCCCGACTGGCCCGCGGACCCTTCGAGCCGACGCCGATCGGCGTGTTCCGGGCCGTCGATCGGCCCGAGTTCGGAGCCGAGATCGGCCGGCAGCTGCTCGACGCCCAAGAGCGCCAGGGCCCCGGTGACCTCGCTGCCCTGCTCCGCTCCGGGTCGACCTGGACGGTGGAGTAGCTCAACCGCGCACGGGTCGGAGCACCATGCCGGTGCGCGGCTTGGGGTGGAAGAACGTCGTCTTGGGAGGCATGCGCAGCCCCTCGTGGGCGGCTTCGGCGATGGCGGCGACGCTCGCCGGGCGCAACAGCACCGCCGCCTGGGCGGTGCCCTGCTCGACGGCGTCGACCGCCCGGTCCCAACCGGGCTCGTAGGCGACGTCGTGGTCGGGAAGCTCGGCCAGGGCGACGTCGAGGAGACCGGAGTCGACGTCCACCCCCGCTGCCGCGACCGTCTCCGGCCGCGGTCGGAGCAGCCACTTCCCCCCCTTCGTGACCAGGGCCATCGCCGGCTCGTCTCCCATGTCCAACGCCAGGCGCCGCGGATCAGGATGGTCCAGGTGGGAGAGGTAGAAGCGCGGGCCGAGGGCCTCCTGCAGATCGAAGCCGTCCGGCAGGCCGCTCAGGAGCCGGTGGATCGGTCGCACGACGAGCTCGTCGTCGGCCAGCTCGACCACCAGGGCCATCACCACGTCGTAGTCGCCCGGCAGGCCCCCTGTCGCCGTCCTGCGCTCCTCCTGGTACGCCAGCGCCGTCTCGAACCGGTGGTGGCCGTCGGCGATCACGACGGGCGCTGACGT
The DNA here is from genome assembly GCA_005888295.1 of Actinomycetota bacterium. Lineage (GTDB taxonomy): Bacteria > Actinomycetota > Acidimicrobiia > Acidimicrobiales > AC-9 > AC-9. The sequence goes on along the minus strand of VAWP01000077.1, from coordinate 26,622 downwards.
CACCAGGGCGGAGATCTCCTCGACCGCTCCTGGCTCGGTGACCCTCCACAGCTCGTGCTCGACGCCGCCGTCATCGGTTGCGGCGGCGGCGGGGGGCCCGGAGGTGTCGGACGCCGAGCTGATGCCTCGGGTCAGGGTGAGGCCCCACACGGGCGACAGGTTGGCCTTGCACTCGCGCAGCAGTTGCAGGCGGTCCCCCTTGGGCTTGGGCATGGTCCGCTCGTGCGGCAGCACGTCGCCCTCGCCTGGGACGGCCAGACCCAGCGCACCGATGACCCCGGACGTCTGCCGGGCGGCGCCGTGCTCGTCCCGGTAGCTCATGCGGTAGCGGTAGAACGAGGGCTCGTCGTCTTCTCCGATCACGTCCTCGGACCGCCAGGTCTCGAGGAGGTGACGCGCCGCTTGGTAGCGGTCGAGGTGATGGTCGGGGTTATCGACGGGAAGCTCGAGGTGCACGGCGTTGTACGGGCTGCGCCCGGCCAGGGCTGCCCGTTCCGTGGGGTCGATCACGTCGTACGGCGGGGCGATGACGTCGTCCAGGGAGGTGCTGCGCCGACGGAGGATGTCGAGGCGATAGCGGAGCCCGGTGAACGGCTCGAAGCGGGGCCTTTGCTTTCGACCGAATGTGGAACGGGACCACTGTGCGGACGCAGCCAGCCGCCCGCCGGCCCACCTGCTGCCCCCGCACCCAACCCGCACCGGGCCCGCCGCCGGTCGAGCGCCCCCGCCGGCCGTGGGAGGATGTCCCCATGGTTTGGCTCCTCGACCTCGATGGCGTCGTCTGGCTCGGCGACACCGCCATCCCCGGCGCCGCCGGCGCCGTCTCCCGGCTGCGCACCGACGGCAACCGCGTCGTGTTCCTGACCAACAACTCGGCCCACAGCGTGGGCGACTACGTCGCCAGGCTGAACAAGATGGGCATCACGGTGAACCGCAGCGACATCCTCACCTCGGCCGAAGCGGCCACGTCGCTGCTCGAGCCAGGATCGACGGCGCTGGTCTTCGCCGGCGCCGGTGTCGAGGAGTCGCTGGCCCGTCGGGGCGTGAGAGCCGTGCGCTCGGGGCGGGCTGACGCCGTGGTCGTGGGCTTCCATCGGGACTTCGACTTCACCGGGCTGTCCGCCGCCGTATCGGCTGTCCTCGGTGGGGCGCGCCTGATCGCGACCAACGACGACGCGACCTACCCGACCCCGCACGGACCGCTGCCGGGCGCGGGGTCGATACTGGCGGCCGTTGCCTACGCGTCGGGCGCCACCCCGACGGTGGCGGGAAAGCCGAACGATCCGACGGTGTCGCTGTTGCGGCAGCGGTTCGGTGGCGTGGACGTCGTCGTCGGCGATCGCCCGTCCACGGACGGCAAGCTCGCCAGGCGGCTGGGGGCGCGCTTCGCCCTCGTCCTGAGCGGCGTGACCGATCCCAACCACGGTCGCCTCGATCCGGTTCCCGACACCGAGGCCGCCGATCTCGCCGCGCTCGTGACCGACGAGCTCTCGGCGGCGCCAGCCGGCGCCGAGCACGACTCGGTGGCGGCACCGGGGCGTGCCGGGCAACAGTTTCCATCCATGGGCGGCGACTGACCGCATCGTCGACAGTTGGTGCCGATTTGGCTGTAGGCAGGTGGTGGTCGGCGGATATAGCGTGTGCTCCATGGAGCAGAACGAAGTGTTTCGTCGCTATCTCGATCTGGGCGCGGCATTCACGCACGTCACCAGGGACCGGGCCGAGGAGCTGATGCGGGAGCTGGTTCGTCTGGGTGACCTGCAGCGAGAGCAGGCCCAGCAGTGGGTCGATGATGTGCTCGACCGCAGCCGCAAGAACACCGAGGCGCTGCTCGACCTCATACGGGAGGAGGTCGCCCGCCAGCTCTCCTCTATGAGCCTGGTCACGAGGGACGACGTCTCACGTCTCGTCACACGGTTGTCGCGGGCGCCGACCGCCGCTCGCAAGGCGACAGCCAAGCGGGCGACGAAGAAGGCGACGGCCAAGAAGGCTCCCGCCAAGAAGGCCACGAAGGCGTCTGGTAAGAAGGCCGCCACCAAGAAGGCGGCGACCAAGAAGGCATCGGCCAAGAAAGCCGCGTCCCGGTCGCCGGCCAAGCGGACCACCGCCACCAGGAAGTCGACCAAGAAGGCAGGTTCCTGAGCCAGCCGATCCGCCGTCGGCTCGACGCAGAGCTCGTGCGTCGAGGTCTGTCGCCCACCAGAGACCGGGCGAGAGCTGCCATCGCTGCGGGCCAGGTGATCGTCGGCGGCGCCCCCGCCGCCAAGCCGGCGAGGTTGGTCTCGGCGGCCGAGCCGATCCAGGTCCAGGGCCCGCCGCCACCGTTCGTCAGTCGCGGGGGCGAGAAGCTCGATGCGGCGCTGCTCCGTTTCGGGATCGACGTGACCGGCGCCAGGGCCCTCGATGCCGGCTCGTCGACCGGAGGCTTCGTCGACTGCCTGCTGTCCCGGGGCGCCGCCGAGGTGGTTGCCGTCGACGTGGGACGAGGCCAGCTCGACGAACGATTGCGGCGCGACCCTCGTGTCATGGTCCTGGAGCGGACCAACGTGCGCCACCTCGAGCTCGACCAGGTGGGCGGTACGCCCTTCGCGATCGTTGTCGCCGACCTGTCGTTCATCTCGCTGCGAACGGTGGCGCCCGTCCTCTTCGGTGACCTCGCTGCCCCGGATGCCGACGTGGTTGCTCTGGTCAAGCCGCAGTTCGAGGCGGGGCGGGTGGAGGCCAGTCGGGGGAAGGGAGTGGTGAAGGACCCCCGGGTATGGGAGAGGGTTCTGGAGGAGGTCTGCTCCTCCTTTCGCCGTGCCGGAGCAGTCATGATGGGGGCCATGGTGTCCCCCCTCACGGGCGCTCACGGCAACGTCGAGTTCCTCGTACATGCACTCGCCCACGCCCGTGCTCACCGATCCGAGCCGGTGATCGACCTGGGCGCCGTGGTCGCCCACGCGGCCGCCGGAGCCTCGAGAGGCGGATGATGGCCAACGTCGTCTTCGTGACCCATCCCGAGCGTCCCGATGCGGTGGCGCTCGCCGGCCGTGTCGGGAGCTGGCTGCGGGAGCAGGGCCACGAGGTGCGGGCCGGCGAGGGCCACGCCCAGGCCCTGACGCCCGACGCCGCCGCAGAGCACGACATCGACCTCGCCGTCAGCTTCGGCGGTGACGGCACCATGCTGCGGGCCGTCGAGCAGGCGTCCCCGGCCGGGGTTCCCGTCCTGGGAGTCAACCTGGGCCAGCTCGGCTACCTCACCGAGGTCGAGCCCGCCGGCCTGCAAGCCGCACTGGAGCGCTTTCTCGTGGGCGACTACGGCGTCGAGGAGCGAATGACCCTCCAGGTCGCCCTGGACTGCGCGTCGTCGGCTGAGGACGCCGGGGATCATCGGCCCCCACCGACGCGATCGTTGCTGGCCCTCAACGAGATGGTCGTCGAGAAGCCTGTGCCGCCGGGCCACAGCATCCGGCTGGCCGCCAGCATCGCCGATCGGCCGTTCATCACCTACGCCGCCGACGGCATCCTCGTGGCCACACCGACGGGCTCGACCGCCTACAACCTCTCGGCGCGCGGGCCGATCGTCTCGCCTCATCTGCGCGCCCTCATCGTGACGCCGGTCTCGCCGCACATGCTGTTCGACCGGCCGCTGATACTGGAGCCGAGCGAGACCTTTCGCCTCGAACTGCTCTCCGGCGGCCCGGCCGTGCTCGTGGTCGACGGCTCCTGCGTCGAGCACCTCGAGCCCGGCGACGCAGTGGAGTGCCGTGCGGGCCCTCACCCCGCCCGCCTCGTCACCTTCGGCAGGCGCGACTTCCACTCGATCCTCAAGGCCAAGTTCAACCTCACGGACCGCTGATGCTCCTCGAGCTCGGTGTGCGCGATCTCGGAGTCATCGACCGGGTCAGCATCGTGCTCGGTCCCGGCATGACCGCGCTCACCGGCGAGACGGGCGCCGGCAAGACGCTGCTCGTCGAGGCGCTCGAGCTGCTCGTCGGCGGACGGGCGGACCCCGTGCTGGTGCGCCCCGGCGCCGACGAGGCGATCGTCGAGGGCCGCTTCGAGCGCGCCGGCGACGAGGTGGTGCTCGCCCGCTCCATTCCGACGGCTGGTCGGTCGCGGGGCTGGCTCGACGCCCGTATGGTCCCGGCCTCGGTGCTCGCCGACACCGGAGCCGCTCTGGTCGACCTCCACGGCCAGCACACGCACCAGTCACTGTTGGCCCAGGCGGCACAGCGGGCCGCGTTGGACACCTTCGGCGGGGTGGACCGCGCTCCGGTGGACGAGGCGCGCGCCCGTCTGGCGGAGATCGACGAGAGCCTGGCCGGGCTCGGCGGTGACGGCCGCGCCCGAGCGCGTGAGCTCGACCTGCTGGCGTTCCAACTGGAGGAGCTGGACGGTGCCGGGCTCGGCGATCCCGACGAGGACGAGGCGCTGGCCCGCGAGGAGAACGCTCTGGCCGACGCCACCGCGCACCGCGAGGCGGCGGCGACGGCGCTGGCTGCGCTCCGGGGTGACGGAGGCGGCGCGTCGCCGGCCGCCGTCGAGGCCCTCGGCACCGCCGTGGACGCGGTCGCCGGGCGGGCGCCGCTGGCCGAGGTCGAGACCCGCCTCCGGTCGCTCGAGGCCGAGCTCGCCGACGCCGCCACCGAGCTCCGCCAGGCCCACGAGCACCTCGAGGACGACCCGGCGCGGCTGGCCGTCGTGCGCGACCGGCGCCAGCTGTTGGCGGGGCTGCGACGAAAGTACGGGGACACCCTCGCCGACGTCCTCGCCTTCGCCGAGACGGCGAGGGCCCGGCGCGCAGAGCTCGAGTCCCACGAGGAGCGGGTCGCCGCCTTGGAGGACGAACGTGAGCGGGCCACGGCGGCGCTGGTCGCGGCCGAGGCGGCCCTCGGCGCCAGCCGTAGGGCCGCGGCACCCCGTCTGGCGCGGTCCGTGCAGACCAACCTGCGCGAGCTGGCCATGCCCCGCGCCCACGTGGAGGTGGCAGTGGGCGGCACCGATCCGGGTGACGACGTCACCTTCATGTTGGGAGCCAACCCCGGGGAGCCAGCGTTGCCGCTGACCAAGGTGGCTTCCGGCGGCGAGCTTTCCCGGGCCATGCTGGCGACCCGCCTGGTGCTCTCCGAGGCGCCGCCGACGCTCGTCTTCGACGAGGTCGACGCGGGCGTCGGGGGTGAAGCGGCCCTCGCCGTGGGGCGGGCGCTCGCCGCCCTGGCGGGTCATCACCAGGTGCTGGTCGTCACGCATCTGCCCCAGGTGGCGGCGTTCGCCGACCACCAGGTGGCCGTGCGAAAGCGGGAGCGGGGCGGCCGTACGGTGGCCGAGGTGGCGTCGCTCGACGACTCGGCCCGGGTCGTCGAGCTGTCCCGCATGCTCTCGGGCCGACCCGAGAGCCCCACCGGGCGGGACCACGCCGAGGAGCTGCTCACGGCGGCAGCCCGGGAGCGACGCCGGTAACCAGCGGGCAGCGGAGCTGCCTCGCTGGCATCGACCTGAAACCGGCCAGGGTGGGGTACGGTGGCCGTAGGTCACCAGGAGCGCAGCAGCGAGGAGAGCGTTGGCGAAGCACATATTCGTGACCGGCGGTGTGGCCAGCTCGCTCGGCAAGGGTCTCACCGCCTCTTCGCTCGGCCGCCTCCTCAAGGCCCGGGGGCTGCGGGTCACGATGCAGAAGCTCGACCCCTACATCAACGTCGACCCGGGCACGATGAACCCCTTCGAGCACGGCGAGGTGTTCGTCACCGACGACGGGGGAGAGACGGACCTCGACCTCGGTCACTACGAGCGCTTCGTCGACGAGAACCTCCATCGCAACTCGAACTCCACCACGGGCTCGATCTACTCATCGGTCATCGCCAAGGAACGCCGGGGCGACTTCCTCGGCAAGACGGTGCAGGTGATCCCCCACGTCACCGACGAGATCAAGGACCGCATCACCAACCTGGCCGCCGACGACGTCGACGTGGTCATCACCGAGGTCGGCGGCACCGTCGGCGACATCGAGATCCTTCCGTTCCTCGAGGCCGTCCGCCAGTTCCGCAAGGACGTGGGCCGCGACAACGTGTGCTACGTCCACCTCACCCTCGTCCCCTACATCGGCCCCTCGGGCGAGCAGAAGACCAAGCCGACCCAGCACTCGGTGACCGAGCTGCGCAGCCGGGGCATCCAGCCCGACGTCATCGTGTGCCGCAGCGATCAGCCCATCTCCGAGGGGCTCAAGCGCAAGATCTCGATGCTGTGCGACGTGCCGATGGAGGGCGTCGCCTCGGCGGTGGACGCCGAGAACATCTACGAGATCCCGCTCGTCCTCCACGCCGAAGGCCTGGACGACTACGTGTGCCGGCTCCTCCATTTCGACGGCCCCGAGCACGCCGTCGATCTCTCGTCGTGGGAGGGCATGGTCGACCGCATCGAGGCCGCCACGACCTCGGTGCGCATCGGCCTGATCGGCAAGTACGTCAACCTGCCCGACGCCTACCTGTCGGTCGTCGAGGCCCTGCGCCACGCCGGCTTCCACCACGGGGCAAAGGTCGAGGTCGAGTGGGTCCAGGCCGAGGAGGTGACCGGGATGCTGGCCGACGGCCGCCTGCGTGACCTCGACGGGATCGTGATCCCCGGTGGGTTCGGCGAGCGCGGGGTCGAGGGCAAGGTCGCCGCGGCTGGCTACGCCCGGGAGCACCGCATTCCCTGCCTCGGGCTGTGCCTCGGTCTCCAGGCCATGGTCGTCGAGCTGTCCCGCAACGTCGCCCTCCTCGCCGGAGCCAACTCCCGGGAGATCGACAGCGCCACGCCCCACCCCGTCATCGATCTCATGGACGAGCAGGCCGAGGTGACCGACCTCGGTGGCACCATGCGGCTGGGCTCCTACATCGCCCGCCTGCGACCAGGCTCTCAGGTCGCCGCCGCCTACGGCGAGCCCGTGGTGTCCGAGCGTCACCGCCACCGCTACGAGGTCAACCCCCGCTACCGGATGCGGCTCGAGGAGGCCGGCCTGGTGTGCTCGGGGACGTCTCCCGACAATCGGCTCGTCGAGTTCGTCGAGCTGCCCGGCCATCCGTTCTGGGTCGGTACGCAGGCCCACCCGGAGTTCAAGAGCCGGCCGGACCGGCCGCATCCCCTCTTCCGAGAGCTGGTCGGGGCGGCCCTGTCCCGGGCCCGAGGACGGGCACCCCGCCTGCTCGACCTCGATGTCGTCAACTGACCCACCGGGGTCCCTGTTCCGCAGGCTCGGCGAGGAGAGGCGCTACCAGGGGCCGCTCATCTCCGTGGCGAGGGCCACGTTCTCCGGGCCTGACGGCGACACCTTCGAGCGGGAGATCGTGCACCACCCGGGGGCGGTATCGATGGTGCCGCTCGTCGACGACGGCACAGCCGTGCTCCTCGTTCGGCAGTTCCGGGCCGCGGTCGGCAGCGACCTGCTCGAGCTCCCCGCGGGGAAACGCGACGTGTCCGGTGAGGCGCCCGAGGAGACGGCGCGACGGGAGCTCGAGGAGGAGATCGGACTGCGCCCGGGTCGGCTGGAGGCCCTCGCTCACTTCTACAACTCGCCCGGCTTCAGCGACGAGCACTCGATCGTGTTCATGGCGACGGACCTGACACCGGGGCGGATCGACCGGCAGGGGGTCGAGGAGCGACAGATGACGGTGGTCCGCGTCGATCTCGACGAGGTTCCCGACCTGATCGCCTCCTCCACCATTCGTGACGCCAAGACGATCATCGGGCTGTGCCTCGCCCGGCACACCCTGGGCCGGTGATCGTCGGCGTGCCGGCGGAGACCAAACCCGGTGAGAACCGCGTGGCCATCACGCCCGACGGGGTGCGCGAGCTCGTCATCCACGGTCACCAGGTCCTGGTCGAGCAGGGGGCGGGGTTGGGCTCGTCGATCTCCGACACCGACTTCGGCGCCGCCGGAGCCCGGGCGGTGGGCGCCGAGGACGCCTGGGGTGCCGACCTGGTCGTGAAGGTGAAGGAGCCCCAGGAGCCCGAGCTCGGTCTGCTGCGTGAGGGCCACGTGCTGTTCACCTTCCTGCACCTCGTCGCCTACCCGGAGGTGGCCGAGGCCCTCCAGGCCAGGCGGGTGACGGCCGTGGCCTACGAGACGGTGCAGCTGGCATCGGGGACGCTTCCACTGCTGGCGCCCATGAGCGAGGTCGCCGGCCGCATGGCGCCCCAGATAGGTGCCCACCACCTCGAGCGCGGCCACGGAGGTCGAGGGGTGCTGCTCGGTGGTGCGCCGGGTGTCCGCCCGGCTCGGGTCGTGGTGCTGGGCGCCGGCCACGTCGGGTGGAACGCAGCGTGGATCGCGCAGGGCATGGAAGCCGAGGTTCTCCTGCTCGACCGTGACCTCGACCGGCTGCGCTTCGTCGATCAGATCCACCGGGGCCGGATCATGACGCTGGCCTCGAACCGTGCCGCCATCGAACGCGCCCTCGGGGACGCCGACCTGGTGATCGGCGCCGTGCTGGTCGCCGGTGGACGGGCGCCCCTGCTCGTGTCGGAGGACATGGTGCGGGCGATGCGTTCGGGGTCGGTGATCATCGACATGGCCGTGGACCAGGGGGGGTGCGTCGAGACCACCCACGAGACGATCCACGACGACCCGGTGTACGAGCGCCACGGTGTCGTCCACTACGCCGTCGGCAACGTCCCGGGTGCCGTGCCCCACACGTCGACCTACGCGCTCACCAACGCCACGCTGCCCTACGTCGTCGAGGTGGCCGAACGCGGTGTGCGCGCCGCCGCCGAGGGCGACCGCTCGCTTCTGGCCGGCGTGGCCGCGGTAGGGGGAGCGTTGACCAACCCCGCCGCGGCCGCCGCCCTCGGCCGCAAGGCCGCCGACCCGCTCGAGGCTCTCTCCGCATGACCGCCGACGCCCTTCCCTCCGAAGAGGTAGAGCTCAGCACGAGCGCCGAGGAGTTCCTCTCCTGGCTCGCCGTCGAACGTGGCCGGGCAGCCAACACGTTGGCCGCCTACCGGCGCGATCTGCTCGGCTACGAGGCCTTCCTGCGGGCCCGGCGGGCGCCGCCCGACGAGGTGGGCGAGAACCTGGTGCAGGACTATCTGGCCTTTCTGCGAGCCAGTGGGCGCAAGCCCACGTCGGTGGCCAGGGCCCTGGCCGCCGTGCGGGGCTACCACCGCTTCTGTCTGGACGAAGGGCACTCCGGCGCCGACCCGACCGGCGACGTCGAGCGGGCACCGGTGCCGCTCGGTCTGCCCAAGGCCCTGACCGAGGACGAGATCGCCGCCCTCCTCGGCGCCGTCGTCGGCGCCGACCCACCCGCCCGCCGTGACCGGGCCATCCTCGAGGTCCTCTACGGGACCGGTCTGCGGATATCCGAGCTGGTCGGCCTGTCGCTGTCGGACCTGGCCCTCCCGGAGGGCACGCTGCGCGCCTTCGGGAAGGGGTCGAAAGAACGGCTCGTCCCGGTGGGCCGCTGTGCCCGGCGGGCGCTGGCCGAGTGGCTCGAACCGTCGGGTCGCGGGGCCCTCGTTCCCCGCCGGTGGGCCCGCCGCAACGACGCCGAGGCGGTGTTCCTCAACCTGCGAGGCGGCCGGCTCACGAGGCAGGGGGCGTGGGCGATCGTGCGCCTCCACGGCGAGCGTGTGGGGCTCGGGTCCCGCCTCAGCCCCCACGTCCTGCGCCACTCCTGCGCCACCCACATGCTGGACCACGGAGCCGACATCCGGGTCGTCCAGGAGATGCTGGGCCACGCCTCGATCGCCACGACCCAGGTGTACACGAGGGTCTCAGCCGACCGTCTCCGGCAGGCCTACGACCTGGCTCATCCGCGCGCCGGCCCGACCCAGGGGCGGTAACCTTGATCTCCTGTGTCCAACGATGCCTCGACCGTCGATTACCGTGCCCTCTTGGAGGAGGAGCGCGCCCAGCTACGCGACAAGCTCGCTGAGCTGGGCTTCGGCGACGGCGGCGGTCTCTCCTACGACGCCAATTTCGCCGATTCGAGCCAGGTCACGGCCGAGCGGGGCGAAGCCGAGACCCTCGCCCTCCAGTTGAGGGACGCGCTCGCCGAGGTGGAGCACGCCCTGGACAAGCTGTCAGCGGACAGGTACGGGCTGTGCGAGTCGTGCGGCAAGCCGATCGCCCCTGCCCGCCTCGAGGCCAAGCCGGCCGCCCGAACCTGCATCGACTGCGCCTCCAAGCGCTGAGGACCGGGGGCCCGTTGGCGTCGGTGAACCGAGGGGCCCGGCAGTACCAGGGGATCGCCGTCCTCCTCGTGATCGTCCTGGTCTACGTGGTGCTGAGCCGCCACGTGATCTCGACGGACACGGTGGTCTTCTTCGCCGCCTTCATCCCGTCGGTCATCCTCCACGAGGTGTCCCACGGGGTCGTGGCGCTGGCGTTCGGCGACGACACGGCCAAGCGGGCGGGGCGGCTGACGCTCAACCCCCTGCCGCACATCGACCCCTTCGGGACGATCATCCTGCCTGCCCTGATGCTGCTGGTCGGGTTCGCCGCCATCGCCTACGCCAAGCCGGTGCCGGTCAACGTCGGCCGCCTCCGTCACCCCCGCAACGAGAGCCTGCTGGTGAGCCTGGTGGGACCGGCGGTCAACATCGTCCTTGCCGTAGGCGCAGCGCTGGCCTACCGCGTGGTGGTCGGCTCCACCGCCATCCCGCTCGACTCCCACGAGTTCCCTCAGCAGACGGTGCCGAAGGTGCTGCTCATCTTCGGCTTCGTCAACGTGATCCTCGCCGTCTTCAACCTCATCCCGATCCCTCCGCTGGACGGCTCGGCCGTGGTGGAGCGGGTGCTGCCGCGGAGCTGGTGGCCGGGCTACCTGCGGCTGCGCCAGTTCTCCCTGCCCCTGGTGCTGCTCCTCGTGCTCCTCGCTCCACAGGTGCTGACCCGGATCTTCGAGCCGGCCCTCAGCCTGTGGTCCCGTCTCCTCAGTTGACGGCACCGTCAGCGCGTCCGAGCCCTCCACTCCGCCATCTGGTCCGACGCTTCGTCGGCGCCCTGTCGCCCTCCGGTCCGGACGCCGAGGCGGAGGAGTGGGTGCGCCAGACCCTGAGCCCGGCTGAGATCGACCTGTGGAGACAGATGACCGGACCCGACCGCCGCCACGCGGTGGTCGTGGCCCGACGGGTCGTGGCCGAGCTGGGCCCGGCAGGGGCGACCGCGCCGGTCAGGGCCGCCGCGCTCCTCCACGACGTGGGCAAGGTCGAGTCCGGTCTGGGCACGCTCGGCCGGGTGCCGGCGACGGCGCTCGGGATGATCTCCGGACACCGCCGGGCCGGGCACTGGGCCAGCGGCCGGGGTCCGCTCGGACGGGTCGGCCGTTACCTCGACCATTCCCGGATCGGTGCCGAGCTGCTCGAGCAGGCGGGCAGCGACCCGCTCACGGTGGCGTGGGCAGCCGAGCACCACCTCCCGGCCGGGCGATGGAGCCTGCCGGCGCGGGTGGCCGCCGCCCTCAAGGCCGCCGACGACGACTAGCCGGTCAGCCCCGCTTTCGGGGCAGCAGACCCTGTCGCTGGCGGCTCCGCCGCCCCGGACGGGGCCCATCCCCGTCCTCCTCCGAAGCGGCGGGGGCCGCTGCCCCGCCGCCGGCCGTGTCGGTCAGCTGCCCCTTCGCGGCAGCAGACCGATGGCGTCCGAGGCGCGGGCGGCGGTCGCCGAGGCGACCAGCTCGGCCTTGGCCGACCCGAGGTCCAGGATGGCCTCGACGGCACCGGGGTCGGCCGCCAGCTCGGCGTGGCGCTTCTGCACGGGCCGGAGCAGCTCGATGAGCGCAGCGGCGACGTCGGCCTTCAGGGGGCCGTAGGACGAGTAGCCCTGGGCGGCCTCCTGGGGGCTGCGCTCGGTGGCTGCGCCCAGCAGCTCGAGCAGGTTGGAGACGCCCGGCTTGGCCGCCGGGTCGTACACGACGTCGGTGCCGCTGTCGGTGACGGCCCGCTTCACCTTGCGCTCGATGTCGGCCGGGTCGTCGACGACGTAGATCGTCCCCTGGGGCGATTCGACGGACTTGGACATCTTGCGGGTCGGCTCCTGGAGGTCCATGACCCGGGCGCCCACCGGGGGGATGGCCGCCTCCGGCACGGTGAAGGTGGGGCCGTAGCGGTGATTGAAGCGGTTGGCCAGGACCCTGGTCAGCTCGAGGTGCTGGCGCTGGTCGTCGCCCACCGGGACCCGGTCGGCGTCGTACAGGAGGATGTCGGCGGCCTGGAGGACCGGGTAGGTGAGCAGGCCGACCCGGACCGACTCCTGCCCGCCCCCCTTCTCCTTGAACTGGGTCATTCGCCGCAATTCGCCGAAGGTCGCCGTGCACTCGAGGAGCCAGGTCAGCTGGGTGTGCTGGGGCACCTGGCTCTGCACGAACAGCGTGCACACGTCGGGGTCCAGACCGGACGCCAGCAGCATGATCGCCACGTCGAGGGTCCGCTGGCGGAGCTCCGCCGGATCGTGGTCGAGGGTGAGGGCGTGCAGGTCCACGATGACGTAGAAGGCGTCGTGGTCGTGCTGGTCGGTGGCCCAGTGGCGAAAGGCCCCGAGGTACCCACCGAGGTGCATGTCACCGGTGGGCTGCACGCCCGAGAGGACCCGCGTCATGGGGGGCGATGCTACCGGTCCGGCCGGCGTGGGAGGCCGGCTTATCTGGGCAGCATGCGCGGCGCCGGGCCTGGATGTCGGTAGTGTCGTTCCGTGCCCTACGAGGTCCGCACACCGGTGTTCGAGGGCCCGTTCGACCTGCTCCTGCACCTGATCACGTCCCAGCAGGTCGACCTGTACGAGGTCCGGATCAGCCACATCGTCGACGCCTACCTGGCTGAGCTCGAGCGCATGGAGGCCTTCGACCTGGAGGTGGCGACCGAGTTCGCCCTCATCGCCGCCACGCTGATCGAGCTCAAGATCCGGCGGCTGCTGCCGGGTCGAGACGACGTCGACATGGACGAGGAGCTCGCCGTCTGGGAGGAGCGGGACCTGCTCTTGGCCCGCCTGCTCGAGTGCAAGACGTTCAAAGACGCTGCCTCGGTCCTGGTGGAGCACATGACCGAGGCGTCCCGGTCGCTGCCGCGGACCGCGGGTCCGGACGAGCGGTTCGTCGGCCTGGCCCCCGACGTGCTGGCAGGGGTGAGCCCTCCCCAGCTGCGGGACGCGTTCCTCAGCGCCGTCGCCGCCCGGCCCCGACCCCGGGTCGACCTCGCTCACGTCCCCCCGGCCAGGGTGAGCGTGGGGGAGGCGGTGGCAGAGCTGGCCGAGGAGCTGCCGACCCTCGGTACGGTCACCTTCCGCCGGCTGACGTCCGACCTCGCCCTGGCCGACGTCATCGTGCGCTTTCTGGCCCTGCTGGAGCTGTACAAGCAGGGACGCGTCGATCTCGACCAGGGCGACCACTTCGGCGACCTCAGCGTCGCCTGGTTGGCGGCCGAGGACCCGGCGGAACCGGTCGCGCTCACCGTTGCGGCCGACGACGAACGATGATCGATCCCGACGCATCGCCGAACGGCCACGCCCCGAACGGGGAGGAGGCGAGGGCCATCGAGGCCGTGCTGATGGTGGCGGTCGAGCCCATCGCCCCTCATCTCCTGGCTGAGCTGCTCGAGGTGCCCACCGACCGGGTCGAGGCCATCTGCGACGAGCTGGCTGCGGGCTACGCCCGCGAGGACAGGGGCTTCGTGCTGGCCCGGGTGGCAGGTGGTTACCGCTTCCAGAGCCATCCCGACCAGGAACGCTTCGTCGAGCGGTTCATGCTCGAGGGGCAGTCGTCCCGCCTCTCCGCCGCCGCCCTCGAGACGCTCGCCATCGTCGCCTACAAGCAGCCCGTCTCCCGGGCCCAGGTGGCAGCCATCCGAGGCGTCAACGTGGACGGGGTGGTACGGGCGCTGTCGCAACGCGGGTACATCGAGCCGGTGGCGCGCGATCCCGGTCCCGGGCAGGCCGTGCTGTACGGGACGACCTCGCTGTTCCTCGAGCGGCTGGGGCTGGACAGCCTGGAGCAGCTGCCGCCGCTGGGCGATTTCGTCCCCGGTCCGGAGGTCGTCGAGGCCCTGGAGGAGGGACTGCGCCCGACGAAGGATGGCTGAGCCCGGCGAGCGACTGCAGAAGGTTCTCGCCAGCCTCGGCTTCGGCAGCCGTCGGGCCTGCGAGGAGCTCATCGTCGAGGGGAGGGTGCGGGTCAACGGTGCGCGCGCCCACCTGGGGAGGCGTATCGACCTCGCCGCCGACACGGTGGAGGTCGACGGGGTCCCCGTCGGCGTCCGACCCGACCTCGCCCACTACCTCCTGCACAAGCCTCGAGGCGTCGTCACGACGGCGATGGATCCCTCGGGCCGGCCGACGGTCGTGGAGCTGGTGCCGGAGCGACCCCGTGTGTTCCCGGTGGGGCGGCTCGACGCCGACAGCGAGGGGTTGCTGATCCTCACCAACGACGGCGAGCTGGCCCAGCGGCTCAGCCATCCGTCGTTCGGCGTCGACAAGGAGTACCTGGCCCAGGTCGAGGGAACGCCCTCGCGAGGTGCGCTCCGCCGGCTGCGCCAAGGGGTGGAGCTGGAGGACGGTCTCACCGCGCCGGCGAAGGTGGCCTCGGTCGCACCTGGCCTCGTGCGCATCGTCATCCACGAGGGCCGCAACCGCCAGGTTCGGCGCATGTGCGCGGCAGTGGGGCACCCCGTCCTGCGCCTGGTCCGGACGCGGATCGGGCCGGTGACGGACCGCAGCCTGGCCCCAGGACGCTGGCGCCGGCTCTCGACCGCCGAGGTCCGCAAGCTGGCCGAGTCGGCACAGCCGGCCCGGGAGGCCGGCCCAGGAGCACAGCCGGCCCGGGAGGCCGGCCCAGGAGCACAGCCGGCCCGGGAGGCCGGCCCGAGGGCACAGCCGGCCCCGGCCCGGGGAGCGGTGCGGGGCGAACGGTAGGCTCCGGCGTCGATGCCCGCCGCCGTCAGAGCCATCCGCGGCGCCACCACCGTCGATCTCGACACCGAGGACCAGGTGACGACGCGCGTCCAGGCCCTCCTGGATGCCATCCTGGAACGCAACGGGCTGGTCAAGTTCCCGGCTGCCGCCGCTCGGGCCATGGGACTGGGAGACGTGCCCCTGTTGTGCGCACGGGAGCTCGGGGTGGTCGGCGCCCAGCCGCGCTGCATCCGCGTGCTGTTACACGTGAGCACGGGGCGGAAGCGGGAGGACATCCAGCACGTCTACCTGGAGTCGGCGCAGGGGCTTCGAGATGACCTCCCCGGCTGAGCCAGCCCCGGAGCGCGTCCCGAGGACAGAGCCAGCCCGGGAGGCTGGCCCGAGGACAGAGCCAGCCCGGGAGGCTGGCCCGAGGAGCGAGCCGAGCGGCGCCCGCCGGGCGCAGGTGGTGGGCACGGGGCTCATCGGGGGCTCGATCGGGCTGGCCCTGCGGTCGAGAGGCTGGGTCGTGACCGGATCCGACGCCGCGGCGGGGCGGGCCGAGCGCGCCCTCGAGCTGGGCGCCGTGGACGCGGTTGGAGACGATCCCGAGGCCGAGGTGACCTTCATCGCCACGCCCGTGTCGGCTGTGGTCGCGGCCGCTCGAGCCGCTTTGGGCCCGGATGGGCGCAGGCCCTCACGCGTCGTCACCGACGTCGGTGGCGTGAAGGGACCGATCGTCTCGGCCGTCGGCAACCCCCGCTTCGTCGGTGGTCATCCGATGGCCGGCTCCGAACAGGACGGGATCGAGGGTGCCGACCGTGAGCTGTTCGCCGGCGCCACGTGGGTGCTGACTCCCACGGCGTCGACGGACCCGGAGGTGTTCACACGCCTTCGGGCCGTGGTGACGTCCCTCGGCGCCGACGTCGTCGCCGTTCCCCCCGAGCGACACGACGACCTGGTGGCCGTCGTGTCGCACGTCCCCCATCTCACCGCGGCTGCCCTCATGGGGCTGGCCTCCGAGGGAGCCGAACAGCACGGTGCGCTGCTGCGACTGGCCGCTGGCGGATTCCGGGACATGACCCGGGTCGCCGCCGGCCATCCGGGGATCTGGCCCGACATCTGCGCCGAGAACGCGGCGGCCATCGTGACCGCGTTGGACCAACTGGCGACCGACCTGTCGAAGGTCCGCGACGTGGTCGCCGGCGGCGACCGGGCAGCCCTGATCAGCATCCTCGAGCGGGCCCGAGAGGCCAGGCGGAACCTGCCGACCCGCCTGTCCCGCCCGGAGGACCTGGTCGAGGTCCGCGTTCCGGTACCCGACCGACCGGGCGTGCTGGCCGAGGTGACGACGCTGGCCGGCGAGCTCGGCGTCAACATCGAGGACCTGGAGATCGCCCACTCGGCCGAGGGCGACCGCGGCGTGCTCGTCATGGTCGTTGACGCGGGAGCCTCTGAGCTGGTGCGGGGCGCGCTCCTGGCTCGGGGCTACCGTCCGTCGCACCAGCAGCTCGGATGAGCGCGGCCGTCTTCGAGGTCGGCGGAGGCGTCGCTCTCCGGGGCCGGGTGCGGGTGCCGGGCGACAAGTCGATCTCGCACCGCGCCCTCCTGCTGGCGGCGCGGGCCGAGGGACGCTCGCGGCTCACTGGGCTGTCCGACGGCGACGACGTCGTTCGCACCGCAGCGGCGATCGGTGCGCTCGGCGCCCACGTCGACGGCCGAGTCCCGGAGACGGTCCACGTCGATGGCGGCCCTCGCTGGTTGCGGGAGCCCGAGAGCGTGGTCGACGTGGGCAACTCGGCGACGGCCATGCGGTTGCTGGCTGGGTTCGTCGCCGCCTTCGACTGGCTTACGGTGTTGCAAGGTGACTCGTCGGTGGCCCGTCGGCCCATGGCCAGGGTCGTCGAGCCGCTGCGCCGAATGGGCGCGGGCGTCGACGGCCGCCAGGGCGGGACGCTGTCGCCGCTGGTCGTTCGGGGCGGAGGACTGGCCGGCATCGACTACACCCCGCCCGTCCCGAGCGCCCAGGTGAAGTCGGCCGTGCTGTTGGCCGGGCTCGGGGCGGCCGAGGAGACCGTCCTGCGCGAACCGGTGCTCACGAGGATGCACACCGAGGAGCTGCTGTCGGTGTGCGGGGCCAAGGTGGAGGTAACCCGGGAAGGGCACGGCCAGGTCATACGGCTGCGGCCCTCGACCCTGTCGCCGCTGGCCCTGGAGGTGCCAGGTGATCCGTCACACGCGGCGTTCTGGGTCGTTGCCGCGTCGATCGTGCCCGGGAGCGAGGTGGTGGTGGAGCGGGTGTACGTCGGACCCGGCCGATCCGGCTTCCTCGATGTCCTCGGCCGCATGGGAGCGGCCCTCGAGCTGCAGTGGCAGGACGACACGACGGCCGACATCGTCGCCCGCCACAGCCCCCTCGTCGGCACCGAGGTGACCGGCGCCGAGGTGCCCGGTGTCGTCGACGAGATACCCGTGCTGGCCGTGGCGGCGGCGATGGCCGAGGGCGAGACGAGGTTCCGCGACCTTGCCGAGCTTCGGGTCAAGGAGAGTGACAGGGTGGCGACGGTGCGCGCCGAGCTGTCCGCGGTGGGAGCGAGGGTCGAGACTGCGGGCGACGATCTCGTCGTCACGGGCGGGACCCGGTTGCGCGGGGCAGCTGTCCGGTCCCACGGTGACCATCGGGTGGCCATGGCCATGGCGGTGGCCGGTCTGGCCGCCGAAGGCAGGACGAGGGTGGAGGGATGGGACGCCGTCGCCACCAGCTACCCGGCCTTTGCCGCCGATCTCGGACGGCTGAGGTGAGCCCGTCAGTCCCGGCCGGCAAACCGGTCATCGCCATCGACGGGCCGGCCGGCGCCGGGAAGTCGACCCTCGCCGCGTCGCTCGCCTCGCACCTCGGCCTCGAGCGTCTCGACACGGGCTCCATGTACCGGGCGGTGGCCTACGCCGCCCTGCGAGACGGCGTCGATCCAGGCGACGCCTCGACCGTGACCGAGCTGGCCCACCGGGTGGGCATCCAGGTAGGGCCGGCGGTGCACGTCGACGGGGTCGACGTCACCGGGGAGCTGCGCGGCCCGGCGGTGACCCGCGTGGTGTCCGAGGTGGCCGCCAACCCTGGCGTGCGCCGCGAGCTCGTTCGACGGCAGCGGGAATGGGTCGCGGCCCACGGCGGCGGCGTGATCGAGGGTCGCGACATCGGGACCGTCGTGCTGCCCGACGCCGACCTGAAGGTCTACGTCACCGCCAGCGAGGCCGAGCGGGCGCGCCGACGGGCCGTGGAGGCCGAGGCCACGGCCCACGGTCATGACGCGGTCGCGGTTGCCTCCGACCTCGCCCGCCGTGACCGCCTCGACTCCACCCGGGACAGCTCCCCCCTTGCCGTCGCCGAAGGAGCCGTGGTAGTCGACAGCACGAACCGCAGCGTCGAGGAGATCGTCGAAGAGGTGCTGAAACGACTGTGAAGCCGTCCCTGATCTTCTACGCCGTGGCTCGGGCCGCGCTCGTCGGGTGGTGCCGGGTGTACCACCGGCTCACGGTGGAGGGGAAGGACAACGTGCCGACGGAGGGGCCGTACATCCTGGCTCCGGTCCACCGTTCGATCGTCGACACCTTCGCCGTCGCCGTCGTGACCAAGCGACGTCTGCGCTACATGGGCAAGGAAGAGCTGTGGAAGGTTCGGTGGTTCGGCCGCATCATCGACGCCCTGGGGGCTTTTCCGGTGCACCGGGACGCCACGGATCGCGAGGCGTTTCGCCGGTGCGTGGCCGTCATCGATGGCGGTGAGCCCCTCGTCCTGTTTCCCGAGGGCACGCGTCGTTCGGGCCCGACGGTGACCGACCTCCGCGAGGGAGCGGCCTACCTCGCCGCCCGCACCGACGTGCCCATCGTCCCCGTCGGCATCGGGGGGTCGGAGATGGCCCTACCCAAGGGGACGCGCTTTCCCCGGCCGGTGAAGATCCACCTCGTGGTGGGCGAGCCCCAGACCGTCAAGGTGGCCGCCGAGCGATCGGGCGGACGCGGCTCGGGACGACGCGCCGATCGGCTCTCGAGGCGTGAGCTGCACGAGGCGACCGAACGGCTGCGGGCCGAGCTCCAGACCCTGTTCGACGAGGCTCGAGCTCGGGCTGCGCGCTGACCCGGGCCGGGGCCGGCCCGACGCTCAGCTGGCCAGGGCGGCGAGGGCCTCGCTGGCGGCCATGGCCCGGTCGTCGGAGAGGGCGGCGGGGGTGTCGGGCGGAGCCGTCGCCAGGCACCCGACCGCGGTGGCCACGGCCCGCAGGAGGTCACGCAGCTCGCGCGGCGGCGGGAAGTACTCGTCCTCGATGGTCACGTCGACGGCCTCGGTTCCCTTTTGTGGCGCAAGGCGGGCGACGACCGCCTCCACGAGCTCCTCCGGCGCCGACGCGCCGGCGGTGACCCCCACCGTGCCGTCCAGGTCGTCGGGAAGCTCGTCGGCCGAGTTGACCCGGTAGACGCGGCGACAGCCGGCGGAGCGCGCCACCTTCTCGAGCGCCGTGGTGTTCGAGGAGTTGGCCGATCCGAGGACGACCACGGCGTCGGCGCGGCCGGCGATGGCCTTGAGCGCGGCCTGGCGATTGGTGGTGGCGAAGCACAGGTCGCTCCGGCCCGGCATCCACAGATCCGGGAACCGGTCCCGGGCCCGCTCCATGATCCCCGTCCACTCGTCGTGGCTGAGCGTGGTCTGGGCGAGGAGGGCCACCGGCGTGCCAGGGTCGGACAGATCCGCCACGTCCTCCTCGGACTGGACCAGCCGGACCGACTCGGGGGCGACGGCAACGGTCCCCACGGCCTCCTCGTGACCCTGGTGGCCCACGTACACCACGGTGTACCCCTTGCCGGCCCGAACCTTCACCTCGTGATGGACCTTGGTGACCAATGGACACACGGCGTTGACGACGACGCCGCCGCTGGCCCGGGCGGCGGCCACGACCTCGGGAGCCGAGCCGTGGGCGCTCAGCATGAGCGGAGCACCGGGCGGCACTTCGGCCACGTCGTCGACGAAGACGACGCCGAGCCGGCGGAAGCGGTCGACGACAACCTGGTTGTGCACGATCTCGTGGTAGCAGTAGACGGGCGGCTCGAAGACGCGCACCATCCACGCCAGCGCCTTGATCGCCATCTCGACGCCGGCGCAGAACCCTCGGGGCTGGGCGAGCAATACCTGCTGGACGGTCACTTCGGCCCAGGCTACCGGCCGTCCCGCCCTATCCTTGACCCATGTCGCTGCCCAGCGTGGTGGCCGTGAGAGCGGGGTCACCGGCAGCTCGGGCCGGCCTCGCCCCCGGCGACGAGATCGTCTCGATCAACGGCCGGTCGCCTCGCGACGTCATCGAGTACCAGTTCCTCGTCGACCAGGCCGAGCTGGATCTCGAGCTGCGCCGCGGCGGCCTGGAGCTGAGCGCGGCCGTCGGCAAGGACGATGGCGAGCCGCTCGGCCTCGAGGTCTCCTCGGCGGTGTTCGATCGCGTACAGACCTGCGACAACCACTGCGAGTTCTGCTTCATCCACCAGCTGCCCAAGGGACTGCGCCCGAGCCTCTATGTCAAGGACGACGACTACCGCCTCTCGTTCCTGTACGGGAACTTCACCACGCTGACGCGCTTCACCGAGGCCGACCTCGAGCGGGTAGTGAGCGAGCGCCTCAGCCCGTTGTTCGTGAGCATCCACGCCACCGACCCTGAGGTGCGGGCCCGGTTGCTGCGCAACCGTCGCGGCGCCGTCAGCCTGCGCTGGTTGCGGGCGCTGCTCGACCACGGCATCGAGGTCCACGGCCAGGTGGTCGTCTGCCCCGGGATCAACGACGGCGCCGTCCTCCACGACACCCTCGCCGGGCTGCTCGACCAGTACCCCGACCTGGCCACCGCCGCCGTGGTGCCGCTCGGGGTGAGCCGGTACTCAAAGGAGCTGGGAATGCGACCGCACACGACCGACGAGGCGGGCGCAGTCGTCGACGCCGTCGCCGAGTGGCAGCCGGCCTTCGTCCAGGCCGTCGGTCGGCGGCTCGTGTTCGCGGCCGACGAGTACCACCTCCTCGCACGCCGGCCCTTTCCGGACGCCCACCACTACGAGGGGTTCCCCCAGCACGAGAACGGCGTCGGCATCGTGCGGGCGTTCGAGCGCGCCTTCTCCGGCGGCGGAGCGGCCATGGGAGTACGGCCCGGCTTCTTTGCGTCGATCGACGGCGCGCCGGCCGAGGGCTACCGGTCTCCCCGTGCGGCAACGCTGTCCGCGGCCAAGGTCGATCGCGTCAGGGCCCCCACCGCCATCGTGACCGGCGAGTACGGCGCCGCCGTGCTCGACCCGCTGGTCGACGATCTCGGCCGCGAGGACGTCCGGGTCGTGGCCGTGCCCAACGAGTTCTTCGGCGGCAACATCGCCGTCGCCGGTCTGATGACGGGTCAGGACGTGGCCCGGGTGCTGGCCACGCAGCCCGAGCGGCACCGGTATCTTCTGCCCGACGTGTGCCTCTCACAGGGCCGCTTCCTCGACGGCGCCGTTCCCGCGGACCTTCCTCGCCCGGTGGAGATCGTCCCCACCGACGGACGCTCCCTCCGGCGCGCCCTGGAGCGGGAGCAGCCGTGAGCCGGCCCGACGCCGCGGTGGGTGCCGAGCTCGAGACCAGGCCTGTGGTGGCCGTGGTGGGCCGGCCCAACGTCGGCAAGTCCTCGCTCGTCAACCGCATCGTCGGCAAGCGGGTCGCGATCGTGGAGGAACGACCGGGCGTCACCCGTGATCGCAAGGAGCTCGTCGCCGAGTGGAACGGTCGTCCGTTCACTCTCGTCGACACAGGAGGCTGGCTGGGCGGCGCCGACGGGCTCGAGGCTCAGGTCAGCGCCCAGGCCGAGCGGGCCGTCCGGGTGGCCGACCTGGTGCTGCTCGTGGTGGACGTGACGATCGGTGTGACCGACGAGGACGAGGCGGTGGCTTCCCACCTGCGCCGGTCGGGGACGCCGGTCGTGCTCGTGGCCAACAAGGTCGACTCCTCGGGCCGCGAGACCGACGCCTGGGACTTCGCCCGTCTCGGTCTCGGCGACCCGTGGATGGTGAGTGCCCTGCACGGTCGGGGATCCGGTGAGCTGCTCGACGAGGTGGTGAGCCGCCTGCCGAAAGACCCGGCGCCCGAGCGCGGTTGGGCGCCGGAGCAGGACGTGTCCGTCCACTCCGGCACCTCGGTGGCGATCGTGGGTCGGCCCAACGTCGGCAAGTCGACGTTGTTCAATCGCCTCATCGGTGACGAGCGGTCGATCACCCACGACCTCCCGGGCACCACCCGCGACACGGTCGACACGCTCGTCGAGACCGATCAGGGGGCACTGCGCTTCATCGACACGGCCGGCATGAGGCGAAAGTCGCGAGTCGGCGAGGGGGCCGAGTACTACTCGCTCGTGCGGGGTCTGCAGGCCATCGACAGGTCCGACGTCGCCCTCCTGCTGATCGACGCCACCGAGGGGGTAACCCACCAGGACCAGCGTCTGGCGGAGCGGGTCGACGCCGCCGGCAGTCCGATCGTGCTCGTGCTCAACAAGTGGGACCGCCTCGAACCCGAAGCAAGGTCGGCCCTGCTCGCCGACGTCGGGGACCGGCTGGCGTTCCTCGGCTACTCGCCGGTCATCAGGGCCAGTGCCCGGACAGGGCTCGGCGTGCACCGCCTCCTGCCCGCCCTCGGTCAGGCCATCGAGGCCTATCACCAGCGTGTGTCCACCACCCGGCTCAACCGGGTCGTGCAGTCCGCCCAGGCCGCCCACCCGGCACCGGCGGGGGCACGCGTCCTCTACGCCGTGCAGGGTGCCACCGACCCGCCCACCTTCACGCTGTTCACCAATCGCAGCCTGCCGCCCACCTACCTGCGGTACATCGAACGCAAGCTGCGCGAGGACCTGGGCTTCGGGCCCACTCCCCTGAAGCTGCGGGTCAGGAGGCGGTCCCGGTGACTCGTGGCAGGGGCCCCGACCCGACGCCGGCGACGCCGCTCGGGGTTAGGGTCTGCGCGTGATCGTCGAGCAGCCGGTCCTCATCGCCGTGGCCGTGGCCTGTGGGGTGGCGGCCTACGTGTGGGCCCGCTCCAGCCGCCGCCTCCTGCGCGCGTGCAGGCGCATCGAGCGGGACGTCGCCGACCACGACACGACCGACGAGGCGCTGGTGCTGGCCCGCTCGGCGTTCGACAAGGACCTCCACACGACGATCCTGTACTCGCTGCTGGGGTTGAGCGCGTTCATCACCGCGTTCCTGCCCCACGCCTGGCTCCAGCTTCCGTTCCTCCTCGTGCTGGTGCCGATCGCCATCTCGCTGCGCTACGGGCCGCGGTTCCTGTCTGCGGCTCGCCTGGCGGAGGAGCGGTCGTTGCTCGAGCGGCGCGCCGCCGAGGTCCTGGCTCAGGAGGAGCTGGCGCCCATGCGGTGGTCGGAGCGCCTTGCCCCCGCCCACCTGCCCGACATCGAGGGCTTCGAGGTGGGTCACGTCTACCAGCCCGGCGCCGGCGCCATGGCTGGTGATTTCTACGACATCACCCCGACGGCGCTGACCCGCCTGGCGGCGGTCATCGGTGACGTCGGTGGCCACGGCATCGAGCCCTCGATCACCGCCTTCCAGGTCAAGTACCTCCTCCGGGTGTTCCTCCGCCAGTACCGCGATCCCGGCCAGGCCGTGGAGGAGCTCAACGTGGTGCTGTCGGCCCAGGGCCGTCCCGAGGAGCTGGTGTCCCTCTGTGCGGTGGTGTTCGACCAGATGGCCGGGACGCTGCGCTTCGCGTCGGCCGGACATCCGGCCTCCTGGATCTGGCACGGCGGCGAGGTGCGACCCCTTCGCTCGACCGGGCCGCTCCTGACGCTCGACCCCAACGGCAGTTACACCAGTCGCGAGCTCCCACTCGATCCCGGCGACGTGTTACTGCTCTATACCGACGGGCTGGCCGAGGCCCGCTCGGGCGAGCAGCTGTTCGGCGAGGACAGGGTCGCAGGGATCCTGCGCCGCGACCCGGGTCAGGACCTCACGACCCTGTGCAAGACGCTCCTCGAGGCGGCTCGCGACTTCGCGTCGGAGCCCCTCACCGACGACGTGGCCATCCTCGCCATCCGCCGGACGTGACCGAGCGCGCGACCACGCCGTCGGCCTCGGCGGCTTCGTCGGACGGGGAGCGGGGAGCGCCCGACATCGGCGCCGTCTCGCGGCAGGCGGCGGACGGCAACCGCGCCACCGGCGCGGAGAAGCTCGCCAGCCAGCACAAGCTGTTCGTGCGCGATCGTCTGGCGCTGCTGTTGGACGAGGGATCGTTGGTGGAGGACGCCCTGCTGGCCAACGCCCTCGCCGGTGACCTGCCTGCCGACGGTGTGGTGACGGGACGGGGGATGGTCGAGGGACGACCCGTGTGCGTCATGGCCAACGACACGACGGTGAAGGCGGGCTCGTGGGGAGCCCGGACCGTCGAGAAGATCGTGCGCCTGACCGAGTACGCCATGGCCCACGAGCTGCCGGTGTTCTGGCTGGTCGACTCGGCCGGTGCCCGCATCACCGACCAGGTCGAGCTGTTCCCGGGACGGCGGGGGGCGGGCAGGATCTTCTACAACCAGGTGCGGCTCTCGGGCCGGGTTCCCCAGATCTGCTGTCTGTTCGGGCCCTCCGCGGCGGGAGGCGCCTACATCCCGGCGTTCTGCGATGTGGTGTTCATGGTCGAAGGCAACGCCTCGATGTACCTCGGCTCGCCGCGCATGGCCGAGATGGTGATCGGTGAGCACACGACGCTGGAGGAGATGGGGGGCGCCCGGATGCACGCCACCGTGTCGGGCTCGGCCGACGGCCTGGCGGGCGACGACGCGGCGGCGATCGCCGCCGCCAGGGCGTACTTCTCGTACATGCCGCGGTCGTGGCGGGAGGAGCCGCCGGCCATGGCCGCGGTGCCGCCTGCGAGATCCTTGACTGCGGGGACGATCCCGGCCTCGCACCGGGCCGGCTACGACATGCACGACGTCATCGACGCGTTGGTGGACGAAGGGTCGTTCTTCGAGATCAAGCCCGATTTTGCCAACGAGCTCGTCGTCGGGTGGGCCCGGCTGGACGGCGAGACGATCGGCATCGTGGCCAACAACCCGCTGCGGAAGGGTGGCGTTCTCTTCGTCGACTCGGCCGACAAGGCCGCCCGCTTCATCTGGTGCGCGGACGCCTTCAACGTGCCGCTCGTCTTCCTCGCCGACGTGCCCGGGTTCATGGTCGGCAGCGCCGTGGAGCGGGCGGGCATCATCCGCCACGGAGCGAAGATGATCACGGCGGTCTCCGAGGCGACGGTGCCCAAGCTGTCGGTGATCGTGCGCAAGGCCTACGGAGCCGGCCTGTACGCCATGGCCGGACCGGCGTTCGAGCCGGACAGCTGCATCGCGCTGCCATCCGCCCAGATCGCCGTCATGGGACCCGAGGCCGCGGTCAACGCCGTGTACGCCAACCGGATCGCCGCCATCGAGGATCCCGCCGAGCGGGCGGCCTTCGTGGCCGAGCGCCGCGCCGAGTACGAGGCCGACGTCGATCTCCTGCGACTGGCGTCGGACCTGGTGGTGGACGCCGTCGTCGAGCCCGAGCGGCTGCGTGACGAGCTGGCGGCGCGGCTGGCGCAGGCCAGGACCAAGCGGCGGGGGTTCTCGGAGCGACACCACGGGGTCCCGCCCGTATGAGCCCCGTATGAGCTCGGCGGTGCGTCCCTCGGTCGTGCGGATCCGCGAGGTAGGACCGCGGGACGGCCTCCAGGCGGAGTCGCCCGTCGGCGTCGAGGAGCGGGTCGCGCTGGTGGAGGCTCTGGTGGCGGCGGGCCTGCGGGAGCTCGAGGCCGTCGCCTTCGTGTCGCCCTCGGCCGTTCCGGCGATGGCGGGAGCGGCCGATGTGATGGCTGGGGTGCAGCGGCGGCCGGAGGTGTCGTACGTGGCGCTGGTGCCCAACCTGCGGGGAGCGCAGCTCGCCATCGAAGCTGGCGTGGATGGGCTGTCGGTGACGGTGTCGGCCTCACCGGAGTACAACCGGCGAAACGTACGGATGTCGATCGACGAGTCGGTCGCCCAGGTGACGGCCATCGCCGAGGCGGTCGGCGAGGTGCCCATCGATGTCGTCGTGTCGTGTGCCTTCGGCTCCCCCTACGAGGGCGATCTGGCGCCGTCGGACGTGGCCGCCCTGGGCGACAGGGTGCTCGCTGCTGGGGCCACCTCGCTCACGTACGCGGACACGACCGGGATGGCGACTCCTCGCCGGGTGGGGGAGCTGCTGGACGAGGTCGGCGTCGACGTCGGGCTGCACCTGCACGAGACCAGGGGCACCGGGCTGGTCAACGCCTATGCGGCCTGGGAGCACGGCGTCGCACGGTTCGACACATCGGTCGGAGGCCTGGGCGGGTCACCCTTCGCCACCGATACGGCAGGCAACCTGGCGACCGAGGACCTGGTCCACCTGCTGGACGACCTCGGCGTCGCTACCGGGGTGGACCTGGGGCTGCTGCTGTCGGCGAGCGCCCTCGCCGCCCGCACGGTCGGGCACGACGTGCCCAGCCGGGTCGCCGCCGCCGGCCCCCGCAGCCGGCTGGCCGAGACCCGCTAGGGCTGCTGCGGCTGCTCGTAGCCGTCGCAGTGGACGGGTGTGGGCGCACTTGACCTGTTCCGCATTGCGTCGAAAGACGCCCAGTCGTGCTCAGGTGGACCCCGTCGCCTCGAGGTCGGCTCTCCGGGCCTGCCAGCCGCCGAGCATCTCGGTGAACTTCGCCGGGTTGTAGATGTCCTCCTCGTAGGACC
>VAWP01000076.1 GCA_005888295.1 Actinomycetota bacterium | reverse complement strand
GACCGCGGTGCAGATGCTCGACGCCTACAACGCGGTGGCCAACGGCGGGTCCTTCGTCCCGCCCCGGTTGGTGCGGTCGACGATCGGCTCCGACGGCGCCCAGCACGCAGTTCCGACGGCTCGAGCGCACCGCGTCGTCTCGACGAGCACGGCCCAGCAGCTGACGACCATGCTGCAACAGGTGGTGCAGTCGGGGACGGGCACGACGGCGGCCCTCAGCGGCTACTCGGTGGCAGGCAAGACCGGCACCGCCCAGAAGCCGCTCGCCAACGGGACGGGGTACCAGCCCGGCGCCTACATGGCGACGTTCGTGGGCTTCGTCCCCGCTCAGCACCCGGCCATCAGCGCCATCGTGGTGCTGGACCAGCCCACCCCGATCTTCGGCGGCGTGGTGGCGGCCCCCGTGTTCGCCCAGATCGCCCAGTACGAGCTGCATCGCCTGGGAGTCCCGCCGTCCCCGCCGGCCCCGCCGTCCCCGCCGGCCCCGCCGGCGTCGCCGGGAGCGCCCGCCCAGCCGGGGGCGCCGGGGGGAGCGAGCCGGCCGACGACGGGCCCGCCCACTACGCTCGCCGGGTCAAGTACGACGCGAAACTCGCCGTAGTCAGGTAGGGATCGTCGGGCCCGTGCGACTCGATCGACTGCTCGGGCAGGTCGACGTGCTGGAGACCCGAGGGGACCCAGCTGACGTCGACGTGCGCACCATCACCTTCGACACCGCTGACGTGGTTCCCGGGGCGCTCTACTGCTGCGTCCCCGGCGGCCACTTCGACGGCCACGACTTCGCGCCCGGCGCCGTGGCCGCGGGAGCGTCGGCCCTGCTGTGTGAACGGCTCCTCCCGCTCGACGTCGTGCAGGTCCGCGTGCAGGAGGGGCGTGTGCGGCCGGCGATGGCCCAGGTCGCAGCCGCCTTCCACGATCATCCTGCCGATCGCCTCCGCGTCGTGGGCGTCACGGGCACGAACGGCAAGACCACGGTCACCCATCTCGTGGGCGCCGTCCTGGAGGCGAACGGATGGCCGACGGCGGTGATGGGTACGCTCGCCGGAGGGCTCACCACGCCCGACGCACCGTCGGTGCAACGTAGCCTCGCGTCCGACCGGGATGCGGGACGGGTGGCCGTGGCCATGGAGGTCTCGTCCCACGCCTTGATCCAGCGTCGCGTCGATGCCATCCGCTTCGCCGTCGCCGTCTTTACCAACCTGAGTCAGGACCACCTCGACTACCACCGCACCATGGACGCGTACTTCTCGGCCAAGTCGATGCTGTTCACACCGGAGCGCAGCGAGACCGGCGTAGTGAACGCGGACGACCCCTGGGGTCGGCGGCTGCTCGAGACGGCGGAGATCGAGCTGCGGCCCTTCTCACTGGCTGACGCCGGCGACCTCGAGATGGGCGCCCGCGGCAGCTCCTTTCGGTGGGAGGGGCGTGCCGTGACCCTCAACCTCAGCGGGAGGTTCAACGTTGTCAATGCGCTGGCCGCCGCCGCCGCGGCCCGCCAGTTGGGCGTCGACCCCGGCGTGGTGGCCGAAGGGCTGTCAGCGCTTCGGGGCGTTCCGGGCCGTTTCGAGATGGTGGAGGCGGGGCAGTCCTTCAAGGCCGTGGTGGACTACGCGCACACGCCGAGCGCGCTCGAGGAGGCGCTGGCCGCCGCCAGGTACGCCGCCGCCCCGGGCGGCCGAGTCATCGTGGTGTTCGGGTGTGGGGGCGACCGTGACCGCCTGAAGCGGCCCGAAATGGGCCGGATCGCCACCGACCGGGCCGACCTCGCCGTGCTCACGTCGGACAACCCCCGAAGTGAGGACCCGCTGGGCATCATCGGCGAGGTCCGCAGCGGCGTGGACCGGCTCGACCGGCTGGTCGTGGAGCCCGACCGGGCGGGGGCGATCGCGCTGGCTGTCGAGTTCGCCCGACCCGGGGACGTCGTGCTGGTGGCCGGGAAGGGTCACGAGACCGGGCAGCAGATCGGCGGTCGCACGCTCGATTTCGACGATCGTGTGGTCACCCGGGCCGCCATCGAGGACATGGCCGGGGCTCGGCGATGATCTCCCTGCTCGTCGCCGGGGCCACCGCCCTGCTCGTCGCCGGGCTCGGCACGCCGCTGCTGATCCGGTGGCTGGCGACGAAGGGCATCGGCCAGCAGATCCGCGACGACGGCCCGCTCGGCCACGTCACCAAGGCGGGGACCCCGACGATGGGGGGCCTGGCGATCGTGGCAGCCGTGTTCGCCGGGTACCTCGTCGGGCACGCGCGTATCGGGACGGTCTTCTCGGTGTCCGGGCTGGTCGTGATGCTCGCCATCGGGGGAGCGGCCGCCGTCGGGCTGGCCGACGACTGGATCAAGGTGAGCCGTCAACGCAGCCTCGGCCTCAACATGCGGACGAAGCTCGCCGGTCAACTGGCGGTGGCCGTCGCCTTCGCCATCGTCGCGCTCCGCTGGAGCGGGGTCAGCACCGAGCTCTCCTTCACCCGGTCGAGCTCACCGGGGCTGGCGCTCGGGACCGTGGGCTGGGCGGTGCTGGCGGTGTTGTTGCTGATCGGGTCGGCCAACGCCGTCAACCTGACCGACGGGCTGGACGGCTTGGCAGCCGGCTCGGCGGTCTTCGCCTTCGCGACGCTCGCCGTGATCGGGTACTGGCAGTTCCGCCACACGTTCATCTATCACGTGCCCCAGGGGCTCGACCTGGCGCTGGCGGCGATGGCGTTGACCGGCGCCTGCGCCGGGTTCTTGTGGTGGAACGCCGCGCCCGCGCGCATCTTCATGGGGGACACAGGCTCGCTTGCCATCGGCGCCGCCCTGGCGGCCCTGTGCCTCCAGATGAACCTGGTGTTGCTGCTTCCGGTGATCGCCGGCCTGTTCGTGATGGTCACGCTGTCGGTGATCATCCAGGTGGCGAGCTATCGGTTGTTTCATCGTCGGGTCTTCCGGATGGCGCCGTTGCATCACTGGCCCTCGGGCTGTTCTACGCCGACTTCCTCTCCCTCGGGTTGGTCAGTTGACGACGGGCCGGGGGGGTCCACAGGCCACCGCGCCCCGCGCCGGTGCGCTCGTGGTCGGCCTCGCAGTCAGCGGCGAGGCGGTGGCCCGGCGGCTGCTGAAAGACCACGTACGGGTGATAGCCGTCGACGATCGTGCTGACGAGTCCGTGCGCAAGCGGGCCGCCAACCTCGACATCGAGCTCGTCGAGGCCCCGACGCCTGCGACGCTCGCCGAGCTGGCGGGCCGCGCCGGGCTCGTGGTGGTGAGTCCGGGCGTTCCCGCCAATCATCCGGTGTTCGCGCTCGGCGACCAGGCGCACGTGGTCAGCGAGGTCGAGGTCGCGGCCGGCTGGGCGAGAGCTCCGCTGGTCGCGGTGACGGGGACCAACGGCAAGACGACGGTGACCACGTTGGTCAGGCAGATGCTCGCCGACTCGGGTGTGCGGTCGGTGGCGGCGGGCAACATCGGGGTCCCGCTGGCGGACGCTGTCGATGGTGACGCGGACGTGATCGTCGTCGAGGTCTCGTCGTTCCAGCTGGCCTTTACCGAGCGCTTTCGGCCGAGCGTCGCCGTTTGGCTCAACGTGGCCGAGAACCACCTCGACTGGCATCCGTCGGTTGCCCACTACGTGGAGTCCAAGTCCCGCGTCTGGGCCAACCAACGCGGCGGCGACCAGGCGGTGGCCAACGCCGACGATCCTGTCGTGATGGCTGCGGCGGCATCGGCGCCGGTGCCCGTGATCACGTTCGGCCTGGGCCAGGGGAGTTACCACGTCGACCAGCGCGCTCTCGTCACGCCGACCGGCGAGCGGATCGTCGGCGTCGAGGAGCTGCCGCGTGCCTTTCCCCACGATCTCGTCAACGCCCTCGCCGCCACCGCAGCATCGCTGGCGGCAGGCGCGACGCTCGATGGTTGCGGTGCCGCGCTGCGCCGCTTCGCGGGGCTCCCCCACCGGCTCGAGCTGGTGCGGGAGTCTGGTGGGGTGCGGTATCTCGACGACTCGAAGGCGACGACCCCCGCGGCGGTCCTCGCCGCCCTGTCGGGAGTCGACTCGGCGGTGCTCATTGCCGGGGGTCGCAACAAGGGCCTGCAACTGGATTCGCTTCGGGACGCGGCCGACCGGGTGCAGGCCGTCGTCGCCATCGGCGAGGCCGCCCCCCAGGTCGAGGCGGCGTTCGCGGGAGCCGCGCCGGTCATGACGGCGACGTCGATGGACGAGGCCGTGGCCGTCGCCGGCGACCTCGCCCGCCCGGGTGACGTGGTGTTGCTCTCGCCCGGGTGCGCGTCGTTCGACTGGTACCGCTCCTATGCCGAGCGCGGGGACGATTTCGCCCGGGCCGTGCGGGCCCGCACCGGGGGCGGCCCGTGAGCGCGGGTCAGACCTGGCGCCGGTCGGGCACGTTCGTCGGTCTCCTCGCCGTGGTCAGCGTTCTCACCGTGGTGGGCCTGGTCATGGTGCTGTCGTCGTCCTCGGTCCAGGCGATACGTCAGTACGGCTCACCGTGGGTGTACTTCGAGCGCCAGGTCCTGTGGGTGGCCGTGGGCGCAGCGGTGATGGCCGTGTGCGCCAGGCTCGACTACCGCATCTGGAGCCGCCTCAGCGTCCCTCTCGTCGGCCTCGCCCTCATCCTGCTCGTGCTGGTGCTGGTTCCCGGCGTGGGCGTGCTGGTCGACGGGTCGAGCCGCTGGGTCGGAACGGGCTCGTTCCGGATCCAGCCGTCCGAGCTGATGAAGCTCGCTCTCGTCGTCTTCGGCGCCGACCTCCTGGCCCGCCGGGCCGGGCGGACCAGGCAGTGGGCGAGGACCGTGCGCCCCATGACCATGGTGTTCTTCCTGGCCGGGCTGCTCGTGATGCTGCAGCCCGACATGGGGACGACGTTGGTGCTGGCGAGCATCGTCTTCGGCCTCCTCTTCGCGGCCGGTACGCGAGTTCGCACGCTGGCGGTCCTCCTCACGGGCAGCGTGGGCGGAGCGGTCCTGCTCGGCATCGCCGAGCCCTACCGGCGCGCCCGCCTGCTGTCGTTCCTGGATCCGTGGGCGCACCGGTCCGACCAGGGCTATCAGGTCGTCCAGTCGCTCGTGGGGCTGGGGTCGGGCCACCTGTGGGGCGTTGGCCTCGGTGCCAGCCGGGCCAAGTGGGGGTTTCTTCCCAACGCCCACACCGACTTCATCTTCGCCATCATCGGCGAGGAGCTGGGCCTGATCGGGAGCGTTCTCGTGGTCGCCCTGTTCGGGGCGCTGGCCTTCCTCGGCATCCGCACGGCGGCCCGGGCCCCCGACCGCTTCGGCCGCTACCTCGCCATCGGTATCACGGGCTGGATCGTGTGCCAGGCCTTCATCAACATCGGTGCCGTGATCGGCCTGCTACCGGTGACCGGGCTGCCGCTGCCGTTCGTCTCCTTCGGTGGGTCGTCGCTGGTGATCGTCATGGCTGCCACGGGCCTCCTGTTGAGCGTGGCGGCGCGCGAGCGGCCTGCCCCGTCGGGCGCCGGTCGCCAGCGCGTCACTCCAGCGGCTACGCAGGAGGCCGTGGCGACCAGGAACGGCGCTGGCGCGGGGCGGGCCCGGGTCAGCGCCATGCAGTGACAGTCGACCCCGTGGCAACCGACTCGTCCCCAGGACCGGGGTCGCCTGTCGCTGCGTGCACCTTCGCCGTGGTGGCCGGCGGCGGGACAGCCGGGCACGTGCTGCCCGCCCTGGCTGTCGGTCGAGCCCTGGTGGAACGGGGACATCCCGCCGAAGCCATCCACTACGTCGGCTCTCGGCGCGGCATCGAGGCCCGCCTCGTGCCCGCGGCCGGGTTCGAGCTGACGCTTCTGCCCGGTCGCGGGATCGAGCGCCGGCTCAGCCGGGCCAACCTGGAAGCGGTTCCGGGGCTCGCCGTGGCCGTCGGCCGGTCTCTCGGCCTGGTGGCCAGACGACGGCCCGCCGTCGTGCTCTCCGTCGGTGGCTATGCCGGATTGCCTGCGGCCCTGGCTGCGGTGTTGCTGCGGGTGCCACTGGTCGTGGCCGAGTCGAACGCCGTACCGGGGGCGGCCAACCGCGTGGCGGGCAGGTTCGCGGCCGCCGCCGCGGTGGCCTTCGAGGGAACGCCCCTCCCTCGGGCCGTCGTGACCGGGAACCCCGTGCGGCCGGAGGTGCTCGCCGTGGATCGCTCGTCGGCGGGGCGGCGGGCGGCTCGCGACGCGCTCGGGCTGCCACCCGGCCGGTCCGTCGTCGCCGTCTTCGGTGGCTCTCTGGGCGCCCTGCGGATCAACGAGGCGACCCTGGACCTGGCAAGGTCGTGGGCCACCCGTCAGGACGTGACCGTCTACCACGTCGTCGGGCGTCGGGACTGGCCCGAGATGTCGTCCCGGGCGGCCGCGCTCGAGCTCGATCCCGGCCTCTACCGGCCGGTGGAGTACGAGGAGCGCATGCCGACGCTGTATGCCGCCGCCGACCTGGCCGTCTGTCGGGCGGGGGCGACCTCGGTGGCGGAGCTCGCGGTCGTGGGTCTGCCCGCCGTGCTCGTGCCCCTACCCGGCGCGCCGGGAGACCACCAGACCGCCAACGCTCGCTGGCTCGCCCAGGCCGGAGCCGCCCTGAGCCTGCGGGACAGCGAGTGCACCCCGGTCCGGCTGGCGGGCGAGCTCGACGCCCTCCTGGCCGATCAGGACCGGCTGGCGGCGATGGGTCGGCGAGCGAAGCAGGTGGGACGGCCCCGGGCGGCCGACGAGGTGGCCGCCCTGGTCGAGGAGCACGCCCGCAAATGACCGAGGGCGTGCCCTTCGATCTCACCGCGCCGCGGCGCATTCATCTGATCGGCATTGGTGGTGCCGGCATGAGCGCCATCGCGACGGTGCTGTCGGCCATGGGCCATACCGTCACAGGGAGCGACCTCAGGGCGTCGCTCACGCTCGATCGCCTCGGGGTCGCCGGGGTGCAGGTCTCGGTCGGTCATCGGGCCGAGAACCTGGGGAGCGCCGACGCCGTCGCCGTGTCGACGGCGGTGCCCCGGTCGAACCCCGAGGTGGCCGCGGCACGCGAGCGTGATCTACCGGTACTGAGCCGGGCTCAGATCCTGGCCGCGATCGTCGCCACCCGGCGGACCGTCGCGGTCGCCGGTACCCACGGCAAGACCACGAGCTGCTCGATGCTCGCCTTGGTGCTGGTGGAGGCGGGGCTACGACCGTCGTTCATCGTCGGCGGCGAGCTGAACGAGATCGGCACCGGGGCCGTTTGGGACGACGGGGAATGGCTGGCGGTCGAAGCAGACGAGAGCGACGGCACGTTCCTGCAGATCGCACCCGAGGTTGCGCTCGTCACCAACATCGAGCCTGACCACATCGAGCATTACGGGTCGTTCGAGGTCCTGACCGGGGCGTTCGAGACGTTCCTGACCGGGGCACCCGGACCCCGGGTCGTGTGCGCTGACGACCCGGTCGCCGCCAGGCTGGGAGCCCAGGTGGGCGCCACCAGCTATGGCGTGTCGCGGGCGGCGACGTATCGGATGGTCGACGTGGACAGCCACCGGAGCAACACGACCTTCACGCTCGAGCACGAGGGCGAGCGGCTGGGGCGGCTCGAGCTGCCCGTGCCCGGTCTGCACAACGCCACCAACGCGACAGGAGCAGTCGTGACGGGACTGGCGCTGGGCGCGGACATGGCTGCGGCGCAGCGGGCGCTCGCTCGCTTCGCCGGGGTCGCTCGCCGCTTTCAGTTCCGGGGTGAGCACGGAGGGGTGAGCTTCGTCGACGACTACGCCCACCTGCCTGGTGAGGTGGCACCGACGCTGGCCGCGGCCCGTGCCGGCGGGTGGCGTCGGATCGTCTGCGTCTTCCAGCCACACCGCTACTCACGAACGGCGACGCTCTGGCGCGACTTCGCCGACGCCTTCATCGGGGCCGACATCCTGATCGTCACGGACGTGTACCCGGCGGGAGAGCGGCCGCGCCCGGGCGTGTCGGGCCAGCTCATCGTCCAGGCCGTGCGGGACGCTCACCCCGAGCAGCACGTGGCGTACGTGCCCACTCGCGCCGCGGTCCTGACAGAGCTGCACCGGACCCTCGAATCGGGCGACCTGTGCCTGACCCTCGGTGCCGGCGATCTCACCTCCCTGCCCGACGAGTTGCTGGTCGACGCCGCGTGGTAGCGAGGGCGGCCGGCGGGCGCGGAGCGGTCGAGCCCGGAGCCGTCGAGCAGGCGGCAGCCGTGCTCGGGGCCCGTGCACGGCGTGACCGGCCCATCGGTCCGCTCACGACGTACCGGGTGGGAGGACGGGCGGCGCTCGCCGTCGAGATCGCGAGCAGCGATGACCTCCGCGTGGCGCGCGACGCCGTGAGCGCCAGCGGCGTTCCGGTGCTGGTGGTGGGCAAAGGCTCCAACCTCCTGGTCGCCGACGCCGGCTTTCCCGGGCTCGTCGTCCAGCTGGGTAATGCGTTCTCCACGATCGAGATGGACGGGACCCGGGTTCGGGCCGGCGCCGGCGTGGGTCTCCCGGTGCTGGCCAGACGATCGGCCCACGCCGGGCTGACCGGGCTCGAATGGGCAGTGGGTGTCCCTGGATCGGTCGGCGGGGCGGTGCGCATGAACGCCGGCGGGCACGGCTCGGAGACGAGCGAGCGACTCGAGCGGTGCTGCCTCGTCGACCTGTGGAGCGGGGACGAGGAGGTCGCAGGCGTCGACCGGCTCGACTACTCCTATCGCCACTCGAGCGTGACGAGCCACCACGTCGTCCTCTGGGCCGACTTCACCGTGTCGACGGGCGACGCGGATGCGGCCGAGGCCGAGATCGCCGAGATCGTCCGATGGCGTCGCCAGCACCAGCCGGGGGGCCAGAACGCGGGCTCGGTGTTCACGAACCCGCCCGGTGACTCTGCGGGCCGGCTCATCGAGACCGCCGGCCTCAAGGGCCACCGCATCGGCTCGGCCTGCGTGTCGACCAAGCACGCCAACTTCTTTCAAGCCGACCCTGGTGGCTCGGCCGACGACGTTCGGGCCCTGGTCGGCGAGGTCCGTCGCCTGGTGGCCGAGCGCGTCGGCGTGACGCTTCGAACCGAGCTCCGGCTCATCGGGTTCGAACCCTCGACCTGAACCTCAACTTCACGTTGACGGTGAACCTCGAGTTGACGGTGAGGCTCTCGTGGCCAGGTGGGATCCCCGCCGTGGGCGGAGAGACGTGAAAGGGTGAAGGTCGTGACCGGGCTGCGTTCCAGACCTGTCAGCTCGTCGGCGCCCCCCCGGATGGACCCCCGCATCCGCCAGCGCCGGTCCGCCGTCAGGCGGCGGGAGGGTCAGCGCCGGCTCAGAGTCGTGCTCGCCGTGGTGGGATGCACGGTGGTGACGGCGGCGACCCTCACCCTCCTGTACTCGCCGCTGCTCAGCGTCCGCCAGGTCAACCTGTCGGGCGCCCGTCACACGAGTCGTCAGGCCATGCTTCGTGCTGCCGGGCTCGATGGTCACCCGCTCATGATCCGCGTCGACACCCGCCGCCTCGAGCAGCGCCTGGACGCGCTGCCCTGGGTGGCCACGGCCACCGTGGCCCGCGACTGGCCGTCGACGGTCGGCATCTCGGTGCGCGAACGGGTCCCGGCAGCCGTGGTGACCACGGCAAACGGCGAGTGGGCGGTCACCGACGACACCGGACGGGTGCTGCAGCGCTCGACCGGCGCCCCACCACCCGCCCTTCCCGCGTTCCGCGCCGTCGAGCAGCTGCCGGCGCCGGGGTCACAGTTGCCCGCCTCGTCGGGTCCAGCCCTCCGGGTTCTCGGCGCGCTCCGTGGGCGCCTCGTCACCCAGGTCCTCTCCGTCGACGTGCGTCCTGACGGCGAGGTTGCCCTCACCGTGTCGTCCGGCGTCGTCGTCCAACTCGGCGACGCCAGCCAGCTCGATCGCAAGCTGGCGGCGACGCAGACCCTGTTGTCCCAGGTGAGACCGCCTGGCGTGCAGACGATCGACGTGAGGGTTCCAGAGGACCCGGCCCTCGTGCCCCGATGATCGCCGGCTGATGAGCCACGGCGCTGCGGT
Source organism: Actinomycetota bacterium (assembly GCA_005888295.1). Taxonomy (GTDB): domain Bacteria; phylum Actinomycetota; class Acidimicrobiia; order Acidimicrobiales; family AC-9; genus AC-9. Next base: position 7,646 of record VAWP01000076.1, on the reverse strand, counting down.
GGCGGTCGTGGCCTGTGCCTCTCGCTCACCCTGACGGCTGGCGTGGCGCGCACATGAGGTTACGAAAAAGAAGTCTTGACCGCGCCCTGACACCAGCCGTATGGTCGCGCCCGGCTTGAGATGTCATATGGAGACTCGAGCTGCCGTCGAGGTTGAGGATGAGGTCGAGGCGGGCGGCGATCAGCACGGTCGGGAAATGCGTCAGAGCCCTGTTGGGCGGGCGTGCTGTGCACCACTGAGCGTCACTCGCGACCCCAGCCCTGCCCCCGTCGGAGAGGCTGGCAAATGAACAGCGAGGACACGGCGCACGGTGCGCGGTGCACACTCAGGGGAGGCGAACAGCCTATGGCGGGCCCAGCGCAGAACTACATAGCCGTGATCAAGGTCGTTGGCATCGGCGGCGGCGGCGTGAACGCGGTGAACCGCATGATCGACGCCGGCCTCAAGGGCGTCGAGTTCATCGCGGTGAACACCGACGCTCAGGCGCTCCTGATGAGCGACGCCGACGTCAAGCTGGACATCGGTCGCCAGCTGACCAGGGGACTCGGCGCTGGCAGTGACCCCGAGATCGGCCACGAAGCAGCCGAGGAGCACGCCGAGGAGATCGAGGAGGTGCTCAAGGGCGCCGACATGGTCTTCATCACGGCGGGCAAGGGCGGGGGCACCGGTACGGGCGGGGCACCCGTTGTGGCCGAGATCGCCAAGGGCGTCGGCGCCCTGACGATCGGCGTCGTCACGCGGCCCTTCTCGTTCGAAGGGCGCCGCCGGGCGGTGCAGGCCGAGCAGGGCATCCAGCGGCTGAAGGAGAAGGTCGACACGCTCATCATCATCCCCAACGATCGCCTGCTCACCGTCTCCAACGACAAGACGTCGATGGTGAACGCGTTCAAGATGGCCGACGAGGTGCTCCTCCAGGGCGTGCAGGGCATCACCGACCTGATCACCACACCGGGGCTCATCAACACCGACTTCGCGGACGTGAAGATGATCATGCGCAACGCCGGGACGGCGATCATGGGCATCGGCAACGCAGCTGGCGACGGGCGCGCCGTCAACGCCGCCCGCGGCGCGATCACGAGTCCGTTGCTGGAGGCCTCCATCGAGGGCGCCCGCGGCATCCTCCTCCAGATCGCAGGCGGCAGTGACCTCGGTCTGTTCGAGGTCAACGAGGCGGCCGAGATCATCCACGGCGTCGCCCACCCGGACGCCAACATCATCTTCGGCAGTGTTGTCGACGACGCCATGGGCGACGAGGTCCGGGTGACCGTCATCGCCGCCGGTTTCGAGCACTGGGACGAGGGGGTCCCGCGACGGGAGGAGCCGGCTCGGGGGCTCGGGCTCGACCGCAACGGGGAGGACGGGCTGGCCGTGAGCGATCTCGGCGGAGGCGACGAGGAGCTGAGACTGCGGGACGACGACTTCGACGTCCCGTCGTTCCTGAAATGAGCCCGTGAGGTTCGGTGCCGGCCCCGTCCACGCCCGTTGGACGGGGCGGCCCGAGGGTGACCTCGGGCCGGCCGAGGCGAGCGACGGCTCGGAGCTCGAGCTCCGACGCCGGGCCCTCGTCGACCGGTCATGGAGCTGGGCCACACAGGTCCACGGCGCCGACGTCGTCGTGGTCCGCGGCCCCGGCGAGCCCGAAGGTGCTCGGGCCGACGCCCTCGTGAGCGATCACCCTGCATCCTGTCTGGCCGTCTTCACCGCCGACTGTGCACCGATCGCACTCGCGAGCCCCGAAGGTGTGCTCGGCGCCGTGCACGCCGGTTGGCGGGGGCTGATGGCGGGAGTCGTCGGCAGCGCCGCCCGAGCCATGCGTGACCTCGGTGCCACGCGGGTCGAGGCAGCGCTCGGTCCCTGCATCCACGTCGAGTGCTACGAGTTCTCGCCCGGAGATCTCGACCGCGCTGTTGACCGCTTGGGGCCCACCGTCCGGGGAGTGACGACGACGGGACGGCCGGCGCTCGATCTGCCCGAGGCGGTCAGGGTCTCCCTGCAGGAGGCCGACGTCGAGCTCGTGGCCGACGAGGACGTGTGCACCGCCTGCTCGCCCGGTCACTTCTCGTACCGGGCTCGCGGCGAACGACAGCGGATGGCGCTCGTGGTATGGCGTGCATAGCCGCGGCCGAGGTCAGCGAGCGCGTGGACCGGCTCCGCCGTCGGATCGCCGACGCGGGCGGCGATCCGGCCCGCGTGACGATCGTGGGCGTGACCAAGACGTTCGGACCCGACGTCGTGCGGGCGGCGATGGCGGCCGGGATGCGTGACCTCGGTGAGAACTACGCCGGCGAGCTCGCCGCCAAGGCACGAGCCGCGGAGGAGATGGGCCTCGCTCCACGCTGGCATTTCATCGGGGCGATCCAGCGCAACAAGGTTCGGTCGGTGGCGCCGGATGTCCACCTGTGGCACGGGGTGGCGCGGGCCGAGGAGGGTGCGGAGATCGCGCGGTGGTCCCCCGGGGCCGCGGTGCTGGTCCAGGTGAACGTGAGCGGAGAGGCGACGAAGAACGGCGTCCCGCCCGGCCACGTGGCGGATCTCGTATCTCGCCTCGTCGACGTCGGCTTGGACGTCCGGGGTCTGATGGGCATCGCCGCCCAGGGCCAGGCCGAAGCGGCCCGGGGCGGGTTCCGGATGCTCGCCGACACCGCCCGCGAGCTGGAGCTCGCCGAGCTCTCGATGGGCATGACCGACGACATCGAGGTGGCCGTCCAGGAGGGCGCCACGATGGTCCGCGTGGGCCGGGCCCTGTTCGGTCCCCGCCGATCGCGACCGGGGCTGCGAGAATAGGCTGAGGGAAGCCAGAAGGAGGCGTGGATGGCTTCGTTTGTGCGACGAACGATGATCTATCTCGGCTTGGCCGATGACGAGTACGAGGAGTACGAGCACTACGAGGAGCCCAGGGCGACGACCTCGGGCCGTCGCCAGTCGCGCGTGTACCCCGAGGGAGAGCCCGAGGAGACGACGCCTGGGACCATCCGGACCCTGACTCGCGAGCAGGCCTCACCGGCGCCGCAGCGCGAGGAGCGTCCCACTATCGTGCGTCCGATCACGCCCGACAAGGCCCCCCGTGTGCACGTGGTCGCGCCAGCTCGCTTCGCCGACGCCCAGGAGATCGGCGACCGGTTGAAAGACGATCAACCGGTGATCGTCAACCTCCAGGTCGTCGATCGGGACCTCGCCCGCCGCATGATCGATTTCTGCAGCGGGCTCGCCTACGCGCTCAGCGGGTCGATGGAGAAAGTTGCCGACCAGGTGTTCCTGCTCACCCCGTCGGACGTCGAGGTCTCGGCTGAGGAGCGACAGCGCCTGCAGGAGCGCGGCCTGTTCCGCTCGTAGGCCGTGGGCGTCAAGACCATCATCGCCTGGGTCATCCAGGCGTACGTCATCGTCATCTTCGCCCGCGTGATCCTCAGCTGGTTCCCCATCACTCCGGGTACACCGATGGCCTCGGTCGCCAGGGTGCTGTACAGCGTCACCGAGCCGGTGCTCGGTCCCATCCGTCGGGTCCTGCCCCCGATGCGCATGGGCGGCATGGGCCTCGATCTCTCGCCGATCGTCGTGCTGATCGGGCTGCAGATCGTGTCCCGAGCTGTACTCGCCTGACCATCCGCGCCCTGCTCAGATGCCATAGCTACTCTGGCCACTCATGGATATCGAGGTCTCAGCCAGAACGCTACGAGAGGTCGAGTTCCGTGAGAAATTGCGGGGCTACAACCAGGACGACGTCGACGAGTTCCTCGAGCGGGCGGCGGCGGGTGTCGAGTTGCTGCACGACCGCCTGCGGCAGGCCATGGAGCGGGCGATGCGGGCCGAGCAACGGGCCTCCGATCTGCCTGACGACGACGATGCGCTGCGGCGGACGTTGGTGCTCGCCCAGCGGACGGCGGACATGGCCGTGAAGGAGTCGCAGCAGCAGGCTCGTGAGACGCTGGCCAACGCCCAGTCCGAGGCCCGGTCGATGGTCACCGAAGCCGAGGAGCGTGCCCGGCGCACCACCGAGGAAGCCGAGCGTGATCTTCGGGAGGAGCTCATCCGCCTCGAGAGCGCCCGCCAGCAGCTGCACCAGGACATCATCGTCCTCGAGCGTCACGTCGAGGAGGAGCGCGGTCGGATGCGGGCGGCGCTCGCCAACGCGGCCGCCTGGGTCGATCAGAACCTGTCCGCCATGGCGCCGCCACCCTCGCTGAGCGACGTCGACGTCCCGGCACCGCCTGCGCCTGCGGCGCCTCCGCCCGGACCCTCCGACGACAGCTCCGACGGGGACGGCCTCGAAGGGGACGGCCTCGAAGGGGACGGCGGAGCGGACGCCGACCAGGGCGGCGCCGAGCAGGGCCCTGGCGAGGGAGGCCGCCCGCCCGTGCCCGTCGGGATGGGTGGCGCCGGCGCGCCGAGTGGCGTGGGGCGGGACGATCGTCCGCAGGGAGGCGGTAGCGGCATCTTCGACGCGGAGCAGTGGGAAGGCGCGAGCGAGGACAATCCGACCCGGATCATCAGGGTGCAAGGCTCCGCCGGACAGCACGCGCCCACCCGCGTGATCCGGGGCCAGGGCCCGACCGGGGGTCGTGGGCAGGTCTAGAACGGCTGGTTCTAGAATACTCAAGTGCGATAGACAGTTGGCGTGGCCGGACGCTGCGCTTCGGCTCCCCCCACTTGGCTCCCTGGGATGGTGGCTCGGTGTTGTTACTTTTGACCGTCGGCCTCCTGCTGATCGGCCTGGTCACCCTGGTGATCGGATTCCTGAACAGCTCGCTGGCCCTCGACTACATCTCGATCGCTGCCAGCGCTCTTTCCTTCGCGCTCGTGCTGCTGTTCACCCGCCTCGGACGGGCTCGCTCGGCCCGGACCGCGGCCGCTCGCGGCCGGCAGGAGCCGGCGCCGTTGGCCTCGAGCGACACCGGCGACACCGGTGTGATCGAGCTCGATACCGCCGACTCCCTCGCCTCTGAGGCGGCGGCCTACCCGCGGGCGTCGAGGGCCCCGAGGGCAACATCGAGGGCACCGGAGCCGCCGATGTCGCCGGCGTTCGACGAGCCACCTCTCGAGGAAGAGGACGAGGACGACGAATCGGTCTGGGAGCCCGAGCCGGCCCCGCCGCCGGCCCCGCCGCTCTCGGCCCGTGCGCCGCGGGGTCGGTCGCCCTACGAGCGTCCGTCGCGGGGGGCTGACATCGCCCCGCCAGTGCCTGCCCCGGTCGGTCGCGGTGACGACGATCGCCACGACGACGATCGCTTCGCGGACGATCGCTTCGAGGACGATCGCTACGAGGACGCAGCCGATGACGGTGGACGGCACCTCCAGGAGTACGACGATCTGGAGTTCCCGATCGCCGACTACGACGAGCTCCGCGTGGCCGAGATCCTTCCCCTGTTGGAGGAGCTCGAGCCTGACGAGATCGAGGTGGTGCGCGACCGCGAGCAGTCGGGTCGCAATCGCGCTGTCGTGCTCCGCAAGCTGGACGAGCTGATCGGTGGGGCCGCCGCTCCCTCGGCGGGCCGGCGCCCGGCGACGCCGGTCGTGAACGGGACCCGCCATCGCCCGACGGCCGAGCGTCCCGCCGAGGTCGGCTACGACGACGAGGACGCCGCATACGGTGACGGCTACGACGGTGCCGAGGCGGACTACGACGAGGGTGGCGCGGGGCCACAGCAGGTTGCCTTCCCGATCGCCGACTACGACGATCTGCGCCTGACCGAGATCCTGCCCCTCCTGCCCCAGCTGGAGCCGGTCGAGCTCGAGATGGTGCGCCAGCGCGAGCTCGAGGGCGAACGTCGGGCCACCCTGCTCAACCGCATCGACGCCCTGATCGGGACCGGACCCGCCCGGACGCCCGCTCGCTAGCGGCCGCCCGCCCGTCGCAGGGCGCAGCGAGACTCAGTCGACCCGGCTCAGGCCGATACCGACCGAGCGAGACCGCCCGACGTCGTAGCGGGCCTCGTAGTCGAAGCCGGAGCGGCCCAGCGGGGCCAGCTCCAGGTCGTCGGCGAGGGTCTGTTCCATGAGGTATCGCCGATGCGACCCCACGGCGTCACCCGCTTCCCGGTCGAGATCCAGCACCAGCTGGATGTGGTCGGCGACATGGAGACCAGCGTCGCGGCGGGCCATCTGCACGGTGCGGATCAGGTCGCGCGCCAGCCCCAGCCGGGCCAGCGCCGGTGTGACCTCGAGATCGAGGGTGACCACGCCGTCGTTCCGGGGCAGGCTCCGGCTGGACACCTCGTCGCGGGGCTTGAGGCGCACGGCGAACTCGTTGGGCGCCAGGGTCACGCCCGCCGCCTCGACCTCGTCGTCCGAAACCCTGGACCAGTTGCCCTGTCGTGCCGCGGCCAGGACCTTCTGGGTGTCGGCGCCGAGGCGCGGTCCGACGACCGAGGGGTCGACGGCCAGGATGAGCTCGCCCGCCTCGTCCACGTCCTCGGTGAGACGGACGTCCTGGACGTTGACCTCGTCGGCGATCAGGCCAACGAAGGGCTCGAGTCGACGGGCGTCTCGAGCCGCCACGGTCAGGGACGCGAGCGGCAGCCGGGCCCGCCGGTCGTTGGCCTTGCGCACCGAGTGGGCGGCCGAGGCCACGTCGCGCACGAGGTCCATGTCGGCGACGAGTGCGGGATCAGCCGGCAGGGCGTCGCGCCCTGGCCAGTCGGTCAGATGGACGCTGCGCTCGCCCGTGAGGCCGCGGTACACAGCCTCGGTGACCAGTGGGAGCAGCGGCGCGGCCACCTGGCACAGCACCCGGAGCACGGTGGCCAGCGTGTCGTAGGCGTCCCGCTTGTCGCCGTCGGTCTCCGGGTCGTCGCCCACGGGCTTCCAGAACCTGTCTCGGCTTCGGCGGATGTACCAGTTGGTGAGGGCGTCGAGGAAGCCGCCGATGGCGGCACACGCTCCCGGCAGATCGTCCGCGTCCATCCTGGTCGTCACCTGGTCGACCAGGGCCGAGGTCTTGGCCAGCACGTAGCGGTCGAGCACGCCCGTGGCGTCGGTCCGCCAGCGCCCCCGGATCCGGTCTGTGTTGGCGTAGAGGGTGAGGAAATACCAGGCGTTCCAGATGGGATTGATGACCTGGCGCACGGCGTCGGAGAACCCCTTGTGGTCCACCATCTGGTCCTGTCCCCGCAGGACGGCCGACGAGAGCAGGAACCAACGCATGGCGTCGGCCCCGTAGGTGGCGAAGACCTCGTTGGCCTCGGGGTAGTTGCCCAGCCGCTTCGACATCTTGCGTCCGTCGTGGCCCTGCAGGATCCCGTGGGCGATACAGCTCGTGAAGGCGGGGCAGTCGAACAGCGCCGTCGACAGCACGTGGAGGGTGTAGAACCAGCCCCTCGTCTGGCTCACGTACTCGACGATGAAGTCGGCCGGGAAATGGGACTCGAAGCGCTCGCGGTTCTCCATCGGATAGTGGAGCTGGGCGTAGGGCATCGATCCGGACTCGAACCAGCAGTCGAGGACATCGTCGACCCGGCGCATCGTCGAGGCGCCGGTGGGGTCGTCGGGGTTGGGACGGGTGAGGGCGTCGACCGCCGGCCGATGGAGATCGGTCGGCCGTACCCCGAAGTCACGCTCGAGCTCGTCGAGGGTGCCGTACACGTCGATCCTCGGATAGCGGGGGTCGTCGCTCTTCCACACCGGTATGGGTGCGCCCCAGAAGCGGTTGC
>VAWP01000075.1 GCA_005888295.1 Actinomycetota bacterium | reverse complement strand
AGTTCTGCTACGAGGCGGCGGTCCGCATGCGTGACCGCTTCCTGGGCCAGGAGGTCTGGGAGTGGGCGGGGCTGCCGGTCAAGGAGTGCTGCCAGGTGATGCTCGACTCGCCGGTGCAGCGCGAGTTCCGCAAGGTCCTGTTCTCGAAGATCGTCCCCAACCTCAAGAAGCTCGGCCTCCTCGACGCCGGTGACGGATGGTTGCGGGGCCGGTTCGGTGAGCTCGGCGTGCTGGAGTACGAGGATTGGGAGGACACCGGGGCCGAGTACGACCGCATGCAACTGGAGGCCAGCGGGGCCTGAGACCCTGGGGACGAGCTGGCGATGATCGGGGCGGCGGCGCTGTGGACCGCGCAGCTCGCCCGGTGACAACCAGCTGATACATCGTTCTCGCTCCATCAGCTCTGCAGGAAGACGCCGACCTTGTCCGAGACCCTCGACCGCCGTACTTTCCTCTCCAGGGGCGTCAGGACCGTTGGCGGGCTGGCCCTGCTGGGCGGAGGCGCCTCCGCCGGCCTTGCCGCCTGCGGGCTCGGGCCGCAGTCGAGCTCGGCCAGCAGTGCCGGCGTGTCGCAGGCGACGCCGCGGCGCGGCGGCACCCTCACCTTTGCGACCGAGGCCGACATCGAGGGATTCGACCCGACCCGGGAGCTCTGGGGGGCAGCCGGGCTGCTGAGCTCGCGAGCCGTGTACGACAACCTGACCGCGGTGGACGCAACGGGGGTCGTGAGGCCCTATCTGGCCCAGTCCGTGACGCCGAACGACGACTTCACCCAGTGGGCGATCACGATCCGTCGCGACGTCCAGTTCCACGACGGGAGCCCGCTGACGGCGGCGGCGGTGAAGACCAACCTCGAAGCCCTCCGCTCCGCTCCCCTGATCGGTCCCGCCCTCGCCGACATCGGTGCGGTCGACGTGGTCGACGCGCTGACCGTCCTCGTGTCGATGCGCGCCCCCTGGGCACCCTTTCCTCATCATCTCGCCGGCCAGGCAGGCGTCGTCGTCGAGCCGAAGACGCTACTTGCCGGCGAGGCCGACCACCGGCCGGTGGGGACCGGTCCGTTCGTGTTCGAGCGCTGGGCGCCGGGCGACACCTTCACCGCCACCAGGAACGGGAGCTACTGGCGACAGGGACTGCCCTACCTCGACAGCATCCAGTACGAGCCGATCGTCGACCAGCAGTCGCGCGAGGACCGTTTCACCTCCGGCAAGGTCGACATGATGCACAGCTCGGACACCCAGAACGTTGCCAACCTCCGCGGCGACCCGAGCTGGGTCACGATCGACGACGCCCACGCCAACACCGAGCCGAACATGGACTTCGTGATGCTCAACACGGCGGTGCCTCCGACGGACGACCTCACCGTGCGACAGGCCCTGGCCCACGCCATCGACAAGCAGCGGATCATCAACAACCTGCGCAACGGCATCCCACCCAAGTCCTTCGGTCCCTTCGCGAGGGGTTCGCCGTACCATTCGTCCACCGGCTACGCCTGGTTCGACCTCGACAGGGCCAGGGCCCTGGTGAACAGGTACGAGCAGGAGAAGGGTCCGGTCTCGGTCCAGCTGATGACGGAGAACACGTCGAAGGGGGCGAAGACCGGCCGGCTGATCCGCGACATGTGGCAGAAGGCCGGCGTCAGGTGTCAGATCGTCCAGGTCGACCGCAGCCAGCTGGTCCCGACCACGCTCCAGGGCAGCTTCCAGGCCTGCACCTGGCGCCAGTTCGCCGCCTCCGACCCCGACGTCAACTACTCCCGGTGGAGCGCGACCACCGTCGCACCGGTGGGCCGGCCCGGACTCAACCTCACCCGCGACGCCAGCGCCCAGGTCCAGCGGGCGCTCGACGCGGGCAGGGCCAGCGCCGACACTGCGGTCAGGACGGCCGCCTATCAGGACCTGGCCCGCACGTTCGCATCCGAGCTTCCCTACCTCTGGACGAACCGGGCCATCTGGCTGGTGGCCGCCCAGCGCCAGGTGCAGAACTTCGCCGGCTCGACCCTGCCGAACGGCGCCAAGGCCCAGCCCATGAGCAGCGGGGTGATCACCCCCGCCGAGATCTGGCTGAACCAGTAGCCCTGGCGCTCAGGCGCTGGCGGGCTGGGTGGCGGGCTCACGCTCCGCCGTCTCGGCCTCGGCGTCTGCCGCCTCCTCTGGCTTGCGCATGCTCGGCGCGGCGTCGCTGTCCTTGATGGCCAACGCCATCACGGCGCCGAGCAGGGCTATGACGGCGGCTGTGGCGAAGGCAAGGTGGTACGCGCTCAGGTTGGGAACGAGCCCACCCGCCGTGTGCGTGACCACGCCGACGGTCGCGAGGATCGTGCCGAGCAACGCCACGCCGACGGCGCTGCCGAGCTGCCGGTTGGCGTTGAACAGTGTCGACCCTCGCCCCGTCGAGGCGCTACTGATGGTGGCGAACGCCGCCGCCTGCGAGGGTACGAACACGTGCGCCATCGAGTAACCCAGCACGAACATGAGTATCCGCATCTCCCACAGGCTGTAGGCGCCGAAGCCGATCAGCGACATCAGGGCGGTGAAGACGGCGATGCTCGTGAGACCGGCGGCGATGATCCGGCGCGGGCCGATTCTCGGGTAGATGCGTGTCGCCACCTGGGCACCGAGCATCACACCGAGGGCTTCGGGGAACGTGCTCAGACCGGACAGCAGCGGCGATGCGCCGAGCCCGTCCTGGAAGAAGAGGGCGACGACGAACAACGTGCCGAGGAAGGCGGACACGGCCACGAAGAAGACCAACGTGGTGGTGCGGAACAACCGATCAGTGAACAGGCGGAGATCGACCATCGGTTGGTCCTGTCGAAGCTCGACGACCACCATGACGGCGAGGAGCGCGGCGCCGACCAGCCCGGAGACGACGATCGAGGTCGAGCCCCAGCCCCGGAACGCACCCTCGCTCACGGCGTACATCACCGAGGCCAGCCCCGCTCCCGCAAGTATGAAACCGGGGAGGTCGAAGCGCCCAGGATCGGGTTCGCGATGCTCGTCGAGGGCCAGGAACCCGAACGCCAGGGCGAAGAGGCCGATGGGCACGTTCACGTAGAACACCCAGCGCCAGGACAGCTCGGTAACCAGGAGGCCGCCGACCACCGGCCCGAGCGCGGGGGCCAGGGCCGTCGGAGTCACGAGGATGCGCGAGGCCCGGATGCGCTCGTGCGGTGGAAAGGTGCGGAACAGCATGGCCATGCCGACCGGAGTCAGCATTCCGCCACCGACGCCCTGCAGGATGCGGAACAGCACGAGCTGGGTGAGGCTCTGGGCGAGACCACACAGCACGGACGCTCCGGTGAAGATGACGATCGCCGTCAGCAGCACGCGCTTGGTGCCGAAACGATCGCCGAGCCACCCCGAGGCCGGGATGAAGACGGCGAGGCTCACGAGAAAGGCGACCACGACCGCCTCCACGCCCGCCGGTCGCACGTGGAACTCCCTGCCCAGCGTGGGCAGGGCCACGTTCACGATCGTGATGTCCATGATGGCCATGAACATGGCCGACACGAAGACAACACTCACGCTGATCTTGGGGTTCAAGCGGAGCCGCGCCACGTCCCGCCCAACCCTACTGGCGCCTTCGGCAATTCCCAACCTGATTGCGGTAGGACCTGGTCAGCGACGACGTGCGGTCCCGGCGGTAAGTTTGGCGGGTGGGACGCAGCACGACGTCGGACGATGGTGCGGGGGTTGTGGTCGAGACGGCCGGCCGCCAGCTCAGCATCACCCACCCCGAGAAGGTCTTCTTCGCCGAGCGCGGCGACACCAAGCTCGACCTCGTCCGCTACTACGAGGCGGTCTCCGTGCCCTTGCTGGCGGCGATGGGCGGCCGACCGGTGCTGCTGCAGCGCTTTCCGAACGGAGCCGCCGGGTCGTCGTTCTTCCAGAAGCGCGTCCCCGAGAACCGGCCCGACTGGCTCCAGACGACCGTCGTCTCCACCCCGAACGGCACCACCTCGGTGGCGCTGGTTGCCGCCGATCTGGCGCACGTCTTGTGGGCGGTCAACCTGGCGTGCCTCGGCTTCCACGTCTGGCCGACCCAGGCCACTGACCCCGAGCACGCCGACGAGATGCGCATCGACCTGGACCCCAGCCCCGGTGTCACCTTTCCCATGATCCAGGAGGCGGCCCACGAGGTCGCCGCCCTCCTCGACGAGGTGGGCGTCGTCGGTCTGCCCAAGACCACGGGCAATCGCGGCATACACGTCTACGTACGACTCCAGCCTCGCTGGACGTCCTACGAGGCCCGCGCCGCCGCCGTCGCCGTCGCCCGAGAGCTGGAGCGACGTCGACCCGAGCTCGTCACCGCCGCCTGGTGGAAGGAGGAGCGGGGCCGGCGGGTGTTCGTCGACTTCAACCAGAACGCTCCCCACAAGACGATCTTCGGCGCCTGGTCGGTCCGGGCCCGGCCCGGTGCCCAGGTGTCCACGCCGTTCGGCTGGGACGAGCTCGACGAGATCGTGCCCGACGAGCTGACGATCGCCACCGTTCCCGCCCGGGTGGCCGAGCGGGGCGACCCCTGGGCCGTGATGGCGTCGAACCCGCAGTCACTCGAGCCCCTGCTGGCCCTGCACGAGCGGGACCGGGCGGCGGGGATCCCGGACGCGCCCTGGCCACCGGTCTACCCCAAGATGCCCGGCGAGCCGCCCCGGGTCGCGCCGAGCCGAGCCCGGAAGCCGGCCGAGGAGGGCTGATCCGCCCGGAGCGGGTCCGCCTCCTCGCAGTACTCCTGTTCCACATCTGGTCGAAAGTGGGCAACGCGCCTGCAGCCGCGGTGCCCACTTTCGCCAAGATGTGGAACCGCGCGGCGCTCAGTGCGACTGCGAGCTGGCGCCTGATCCGGCCCCGGCCTGGCCGTCGCGGTGTGGCGGCCCGTGGCCTGCGTCGGCGAAGATTCCCGACCACCGGCGAGACCGACCACGAGAAGGGCCCGGAGGACGCTGAGGTGAAGTTCGACCTGATGACCGGCGGGGCACCTCTACGCCAGATGCAGGACCTGGCGCGCGACGCCGCCGCCGCCGGCCTGTCCGGTCTCGTGATCACCGAGGGCGCCCGCACGGCGTACCTGTCGTGCGCCGCTGCCGCCCTGGCCGCCGACCTCGAGCTGAGCACCGGCATCGCGGTGGCGTTCCCCCGCAGCCCGATGGTGACGGCCGAGCTGGCGTGGGAGCTGGCCGAAACCACCGGCGGACGGTTCCGGCTCGGGCTCGGTACCCAGGTGCGCGCCCACATCGAGCGCCGCTACGGAGCACCCTTCGACCCACCCGGCCCTCGGCTGCGGGAGTACGTGGCGGCGGTGCGAGCCGTCTTCCGCGCCTTCAGAGGCGAGCAGCCGCTCGACTTCCGGGGAAACTTCTGGTCGATGTCGCTCCTGCCGGCCCAGTGGTCTCCGGGATCGATCGACGCCGCCGATCCACCGATCGACATCGCCGCCGTCAACCCCTGGATGCTGCGCACCGCCGGCGAGATCGCCGACGGGGTGCACGTCCATCCGCTGAACACTCCGACGTACCTCGAGAAGACGGTGCTGCCGGAGGCCGCAGCCGGCGCCCGCCGGGTCGGGCGCGACCCCTCCGACCTGACCCTGATCGTCCCTCTGTTCACCGCGGTCGGCGACACCGAGGAAGAGCGCGCCCGGTGGCGGGAGATGGCCCGCGTGCAGGTCGCGTTCTACGGATCGACTGCCAACTACGGGTTCGTCTTCGACCAGATCGGGTTCGAGGGAACGACGGCGAGGATCAGGGAACGTCAGAAGGCGGGCGACGTGGCCGGTATGAGCGCCGTGGTCACCAACGAGATCCTGGAGCACTTCGTCGTCAGCACCACGTGGGACGAGCTGTCCGACGCCATCGTGGCCCGTCTCGGTGGCGTCGCCGACCGGGTCGTCGCCTACTTCGCCGGCGCCGCCTGGCAGCAGGACCGCGCCTCCCTCGGCCGCTGGGGCGAGGTGGCTCGCGACGTCATGGCCCGGACGAGCTGAGGGGGTGGGGCGCGGCGCCGGCCCGGGAGGCCGGCGCGAGAAACAGCCTCAGCGCGACCTCCGCTGGCCGTAGTCGCCGAAGGGCTCGTCCCGTTCGCGCACGGCCTCACGAAAGCCGACCTCCTGGGCGCGCCCGACGAAGTCGAGACCTTCCTGCGTGTGGCGGGCGACGCCGTCGAACAGGCACCCGAGCAGGCGCGAGGTGTCCGGCTGGTACTGCTGGGCGGCCTGGTTGCACAGCAGCTTGAGCATCTGCAGCTGGTTGAGCGGCAGGTGAGCCATGCGCCGGGCCAAGCCTGCGGCGGTCTCGAGCAGGTCCGCGTCGGGGACGCACTCGAGCACGAGCCCGATCCGGGCGGCCTCCGGTCCGGGGATCTCGTCGCCGGTGAGCAGGTAGCGCTTGGCCCGCTCGAGACCGAGGCGGGCCACCCACAGCCACGGCGCCTCGGGCGTGCCCCACACCCGGGCGGGCGGGTAGCCGAAGACGGCGCTGTCGCCGGCCACGATCACGTCGGCGTTGAGCACCAGGTCGGTGCCACCTGCGATGCACCAGCCGTGGACGGCGGCGATCGTCGGCTTGGAGCACCGGTTGAGCATCGCCCACGTCTCGGCGTACCTGGAGATCATCTGCAGATCGGCCACGGAGTCCCACACCCGTCCGCCGCCCTCGGCGGCCTGGGCCGGCACGGCCGCGTCCAGGGCGAACCCGGCACAGAAGGCCCGGCCCTCGGCGCGCAGCAGGATCACGCGCACGGCGTGGTCCCGATCCGCCTCTTCGATCGCGCCAGCGAGCTCGTCGCGGAGCTGAGGCGTGATCGTGTTGTACTCCGTCGCCCGGCACAGCACCAGGCTCCGGACCGCTCCGTCGTCGATCACCCGGACCGCGGGCGTGGCCGTCATCCCGACCTCCTCCGTGTCATCGGGCCTGCCTCCCCGGCCGGCCCCCATGGGTTTGCCGCACAGTAGAGCCGACCACTAGAGAGGTGGCGATGTCAGCGCCGGTGACCGTCGATGTCCGTGAGGATCGGGTCGCTGTCGTCGAGATGCGCCGGCCGCCGCACAACTTCTTCTCGCCCGAGCTGGTGGAGGCCATCGCCGACGCCCTGGAGAGCTTCGAGGGCGACCCTGCCGTGCGGGCGGCGGTGCTGGCCGCCGAAGGGCGATCGTTCTGCGCCGGGGCGAACCTCGGCGGCAACGGCGGTGGGACCGACACGGACGTCGGGCCGACCGCGACCTCGGTGACGGCCCGGCTGTACGAGGGCGCGGCGCGTCTGTGCGCGGTCGCCACTCCGGTCGTCGCCGCCGTCCACGGCCCGGCCATCGGCGGTGGTCTTGGCCTCGCCCTGACGGCGTCGCTGCGGGTGACGTGCAAGGAGGCGCGCTTCAGCGCCAACTTCGCCAAGCTCGGCATCCATCACGGCTTCGGTCTGACCGTCACCCTGCCGGAGCTCGTCGGGCCCAGCGGGGCGGCGCTGGTGCTGCTCACCGGGCGACGGTTCAACGGCGAGGAGGCGACCGCGCTGGGCCTCGCCGACCTGTGCGTACCGGCCGACCAGGTTCGGGCCCGCGCCGTCGCCCTGGCGGCCGAGATGGCCGAGAACGCGCCGCTCGCCGTGCAGGCCATCAACCGGACGCTGCGCGCCGGGCTCGCCGACCGGGTGCGCGCCGCCACCGCCCACGAGGCCGCCGAGCAGGCTCGGCTCGGGGCGACCGACGATGCCCGGGAGGGTCTGCTGGCCGTCTCCGAGCGCCGCTCGGGAAGCTTCACCGGCACGTAGGCGCGGTCACAGGCCCTCGGCGACGAACGGAAGGCTCTCGTAGCGGCGGGTGAACGCCCCGTCCGCGAACACACCGGCGTCGGCATCGACCGCGAAGGCCGGGCACTCCTGCAACAGCTCCTCGAGCACCACGCGACCCTGGAGCCGGGCGGCGGCCGCACCCAGGCAGAAGTGGGCACCGCTGCTGAACGACAGCAGTCGCTCGATCCGTCGGGTCACGTCGAGCACCTCGGCGTCGGGCCCGAACTCTCGGGTATCGCGGTTGGCTGCCCCATAACAGAGCAGCACCCGCTCGCCGCGTCCGATGGTCGTGTCCGCGATGACCGCGTCCCGCTCCGCCACCCGGCACAGCCCCTGGACGGGCGACGTCAGGCGGAGCAGCTCCTCGACCGCTCCCGGTACGAGCGCGGGTTCGACGAGCAGCCGCCGGCGCTGGTCCGGGTAGGCGGTGAGGAGCTCCGCCGCGCCCGCCAGCAGTCCCGTCGTGGTGTCGTTGCCGCCGGCGATCAGGACGAAGGCATACCCCAGGATCCCCTCGATGCCGAGACCGGCGCCCTCGTCGTCGGCCGCGAGCAGGGTGGAGACGAGGTCGTCGCCCGGCTGGTGCCGGCGCCGGTCGACGAGATCGGTGAAGTAGCCGTACAGCTCGGCCAGGGCCGTCCCCGCCCCGGCGGGCTGGGCCGCGCCGCCCTGCACGAGCGCCTCGGTCCAGCGGTCGAACAGATACCTGTCCTCCTCGGGCACGCCCAGGAAGTGCGCGACCACCCAGCTCGGCACGGGCCGGGCGAGCCCGGCCACGAAGTCGGCCGCGCCCGCCTCTCTCAGCTGACGCAGGCGGGCGCGCACGAGCGGGCGGAGGTCGGCTTCCAGGCCGGCGACGTGCCGCGGGGTGAAGCTGCGGCTCACGAGCCGGCGGGACCGGGAGTGATCGGGCGGGTCCATCATCACGATGGTCGGCGCCAGGCCCAGCTCCTCCCGCTCGTCGTGGAACGTCAGCCCGTGGGCCGAGGAGAAGGTCGTCGTGTCGCGCGCCGCGTCGAAGACGTGCTGGAACCGGCTCAGCACCCAGTACCCGTCGGGGCTGCGGTGCACCGGGTCCTCGTCCCGGAGGCGACGGTAGAGGGTGAAGGGGTCGCGCCAGGTGTCGCGTCCGAACGGCGTGTAGACGAGACCGGTCGTCGCGGGCACGGCGTCCTCCTCTCACCGGGTCCCTTCGGTAGGCGACCGTAGCCCGCCGCTCGCGGCGGGTTTCCTGCTCGACAAAGTTCGCAGTCGCACAACCTGTCATGCCGACAGATCCGAAGGATCTGGCTGGTCGAACGGCGAATACGTACACACGGAGGAAAGCGAGGGGAGGCGGCTGGGGGGCGAATCCAGGGGGCACTGAGGCTGTGACTCGTACGGCACGAACGATCGGGCCGGTGTTGTTCGATTGGCTGTCGCCGGGTCCGGCGAGAGGCGGTGGTGCCTGCCCGGAGACCGATGGCGAGCAGGACGGTAGGCGGCAGTTGGTGACGGCGGTCCAGCCATGGCAATGAGGACCAACGGTCTCGGAGAGCTGCCGGGCACCAAGCGGGTCCTGACGCTCGTCAGGGAGACGGGGAGCATGTTCGCCCTGGCCCTGGACGCCATGCGCCACCTCACCAGCAGACCCTTCCCGCGGGCGGAGTTCTTCGAGCAGTGCTGGTTCCTCGTCCGGGTCTGCACCCTCCCGCTCATCCTCATCGCCGTGCCGCTGGGCCTCGTCATCTCCCTGCTCGTCGGCTCGCTGCTGCAGCAGTTCGGGGCCAGCTCGCAGATGGGGGCGGCCCTGGTGGTCGCCGTGGTGCGCGAGACCGCTCCGGTGACGGCGGCCCTGATCATCGCCGGCGCCGGAGGCTCCGCCATGTGCTCGGACCTGGGGTCGCGCCGGATCAGGGACGAGATCTCGGCCATGGAGGTCATGGGGGTGAACCCGGTTCACCGCCTCGTGCTCCCCCGGATCCTCGCCTCGATCGCGTTGGGCTTCATGCTCAACGCCGTGGTGACGGTGGCCGGCCTGGCCTCGGGCTACTTCTTCGCCACCACGTCGGCCCACGTGACGAGCTCGAGCTTCTTCTCCGGCTTCAACGAGCTGGGCCAGACCTCGGACTTCTACCTGGCCGCCGTGAAGGCGTGCATCTTCGGGTTCATCGCCGCCATGGTCGCCTGCTACCGGGGCCTCAACTGCAAGCCGGGAGCCAAGGGCGTCGGCCAGGCCGTGAACAACGCCGTGGTCATCACCGTCCTGCTCCTGTTCTTCGTGAACGTCGTGCTGACGGCCGTGTACCTCAACTTCGTGCCCCAGAAGACGCTGTAGACCCGTGCTTCGCTCCCCGCTCCAGACCGCCGCCCGACCTGCGACCACCGCGGCCACGGGCCTGGAGCAGTTCTACGAGCAGTTCGCCTTCTTCGGCCGGGCCCTGGCCAGTCTCCCCCGGGCGCTCCGGCACCGGGGGGAGATCATCGCCGAGATCTCCAACGTCACGGTGGGCATCGGGGCCTTCGTGGTGGGCGGCGGCATGTTCTTCGTGGTCTTCGCCCTGAGCTCGGCCACCGGGTACGAGGTGGGACTGGAGAGCTTCAGCTCGCTCCAGGGCATCGGCGCCCAGGCCTTCATCGGCGTCGTCGCCTCGGGCGCCGGGTTCACGGCCGAGATCGGAGCCATGCGGGTCTCGGAGGAGATCGACGCCCTCGAGGTCATCGGCGTGGAGAGCGTCGCCTACGTGGTGGGCACCCGGATATGGGCCGCGGTCATCACCATGGTCCCGCTCTACCTGGCGGCCATCTTCGCCAGCTACCTGGGAACCCAGCTGATATCCACCAAGTTCTTCGGCCTTCCCCTCGGTGTCTACCAGCACTACTTCAACCTGCTGCTTCCTCCCATCGACGTCCTGTTCTCCTTCATCCAGGTCGTCGTGTTCGCCGTCGTCGTCACCCTCGTCCACTGCTACTACGGCTACTACGCCACCGGTGGCCCGGTCGGTGTGGGCACCGCGACCGGGCGTGCCATCCGCTTCTCGTTCATGTCGATCGCGGTGCTCAACATGGTTCTCTCCTTCGCCTTCTACGGCTCCGGTGGTGCGAGGTTGGTCGGATGAGGGTCGGCGGCCGACCGTTCCGCGTCGCCGGCGCCCTGGCCATCGCCGCGCTTCTCGTCAACATGTCGTGGCTGGGCGTCAGTGTCGGTCTGGGGAGCTTCCACCAGAGCTACCCGGTGTCGGCGACGTTCCCCAAGGCGGGCCAGAACATCTATCCCGGCTCTGTCGTCGACTACCGGGGAGTCCAGGTCGGCAAGGTCTCGTCGATCGATCTCTCGAACCTCCAGGCCAGGTTCGTCATGCAGATCGACAAGGGATTTCGCATCCCGACCAATGCCACGGCGACCTTGACACCCGAGAGCTTCTTCGGGAACGAGGTGGTCGAGCTCAACTTCCCGACCCGAACACCGTCAACGGCCAGCTCGCCGACCTCATCAACAGCACCGTCCCCCTGCTCGAGCAGATCAGCCCCCAGGACCTCAACACCCTCGTCGCCGAGAGCAACGTCGCCCTCCAGGGCCAGGCCCCGGAGATCAAGCAGGGACTCCAGGAGGGCCTCAAGCTGACCGGCTACCTGGCCCAGACGATGGACGCCCAGAACCGCCTGCTGGACTCGTCGAACCGATTGGCGGCCACCTTCGTCCCCGACACCGGCCCGATCAACCGGATCTCGGCCAACGTCAACCAGGCCCTCCCGGTGCTCAACCAGGCCGAGGCCTCCTTCCAGCACCTGCTGGACACGGCGACGCCCTTGGCCGGGCAGCTGGCCGACTTCCTGTCCCGCTACCACCCCGACTTCGTGTCCATCATCAACTCAGGAGCCGACATCAGTCGGCTGGTGGTCGCCCAGGGACCCAACGTGGGCGAGCTCACCGTTGCCCTCGACACCTTCCTCCGGTTCATCACCAACGGGGCCAACAACCTCACCCCGAGCAACGCCTACCCGCCGGGCCAGCGCTTCGCCTACTTCCAGAACTTCGCCCAGTGGAGCCAGATCGATCAGCTGGTGTGCGCCCTGCTCGGACCGGCCGAGGCCAACCAGCCGCCGAACAGCCCCATCATGCAGCTGGCGAACAAGCTGGGGAGCGGTAGCACCTACCTGCACTGCAACGCCCCACCGGGCCAGGCCGCGGCACCGGCGGTACCGGCCGGGTCGTCTCCCGGCCCGGCGGCGGCCACACCGGCGTCGCCCAGCCCGTCGACCGTCGCCGGAGCAGCCCAGCAGCTCCTCAACAACGCCCTGGGGGGCGTGACCCAGCCCCAGGCACCCAAGCCGAGCACGCCTCAGACCTTCATCCAGCAGGCCGCGGGGGGGCTGCCATGAGGCTGCGAACCAGCCGCCACGAGCTCAAGACGATCGCCAAGTTCGGCGTGTTCGCCGCCATCTGCCTCTTCCTGGCTGTCGCCATCCTCATCAAGCTGGGCAACCTCTACTTCGGGAGCACGAGCTCCTACTCGGCCCTCCTCACGGACGCCACCGGCCTGTCCAAGGGCGACCCGGTCAAGATCGCCGGCATCCGGTCGGGGACGGTGAACTCCATCAAGCTCGAGCACGGGGCGGCGAGGGTCGGCTTCTCCCTCGACAAGAGCGTGCAGATGCGCGCCACCACCCAGGCCGGCCTCCGCTGGCGCAACGTCATCGGCCAGAAGGACCTGTACGTCTACCCGAGCAACACCGGCCGGGTCGAGGGCCCCGGTTACACCATCCCCAAGTCGCAGACCTTCGCCGGCGCCGACATCGGGGCCTTTCTCAACGCCGCCGGTCCGCTGCTCAAGGCCATCAACCCCAACGACGCCAATACCTTCGTCCAGGGCATCCTGGGCGCCCTCCAGGGCAACCAGGCCCAGGTGACGGGCCTCCTCGGCAACTCGGCCCAGCTGTCGTCGGTGCTGGGCGCGTCGGACGCCCAGGTGGGCTCGATCATCGACAACATGAGCACGGTCCTGAGCACCCTCGCCTCTCGCAACGGCGACATCAACTCGTTGATCGACAACCTCAACCAGGCCGGTCAGGTGCTGGCCGCCAACAACGACAACCTCGACACGGCCATCTCCGACTTCGGTCAGCTGGCGTCCCAGCTCGGGAACCTGTTCGCCACGAACCGCGGGAACCTCGACGCCACCATCAACAGCCTGCAGAGCGTCACCGACGTGCTGAGCCAGCACCACACCGACCTGCTGAACGGCCTCAGCACCCTCTCCAACGTGGCCGCCTACGCCAACGTGACCAGGAACGGCCAGTACTTCCAGGGCTCGGGCCTCTACGTGTGCGCCTCGCACGAGCAGACGTGCTTCTTCAGCCCGGCCCCGAACCTCCAGGGATCATCCTCCTCCTCGAGCGCCTCCTCGCCGGCAGGCACGCCACCGTCGTCCTCGAGCCCCTCGTCGACGGCGGCACCTGCCGGGTCGGCTCGGAGCCAGCCCGACATCGGCAGCTTCCTCCGGGCGGCGTCGTCGGGAGGCACGTGACGGTGCGGCCTCCTGGCCTGACCGCCCTCCGGAACAAGCTGCCGTTCCGCGCCAACGGACACGACAGAACGGCAAGACGCTCGAGGGGAACGGTCGGGCGCCCACGGGCGCGGCGAAGCTCCTCCCGCTCCGGGCCTGGCGGGCGCCGGGCTTCTCACCCAAGGCCTTCAGCGAGCGCAACCCCTACATCATCGGCACCATCGCGCTCGCCATCATCCTGGTGTTCACCGCCGGCGCTCTGTTCCTCCAGAGCGGGGTCTTCTCCAGCACCTTCGAGACGACAGCGCTGTTCCCCAACACCGCCGGCATCAGCGCCAACGACCAGGTGATGGTGGCCGGGATCAAGGTCGGCAAGGTCGGAGCCGCCCACCTGGACGGCAACCAGGTGCGGGTCGCTCTCGACATCAAGTCGGGCACCCAGGTCCCCGCCGACTCGACCGCCGAGGTCAAGATCCAGTCCTTCCTCGGCACCAAGGCCGTCTACCTGAACCCGGGCACGGACTGGGCCCACCAGCTCCACCAGGGCTCGGTGATCACCAAGACCAAGGTGCCCTTCGACCTGAACCAGCTGGCGAACACAGCGGTACCCGCCCTCAACCAGACCAACTCGGCCCAGATCAACGAGCTCCTCGGCGATCCATCGACAACCTCAACCGCCTCACCACGACGGTGAACCAGCGCCAGGCCGAGGTCTCCGTCCTCCTCGACTCGGCCAACAAGCTGGTGGGAACCCTCAACGGCAGGTCCACGGAGCTGGCCAGCATCCTCTACAACCTCAACGTGGTGGTCCAGGGCCTGGCCCAGCGCAAGACGGCGCTGGCTCAGCTGATCGACTCGACCGACCAGGCCGCCAGCCAGCTGTCCGGCCTGATCGGGGCCAACCGGCCCAAGCTGCAGGCCATCCTCAACGAGGTCCACACCGACCTGCAGATCATCGACAGCCGGCAGGTCGATCTCACCCAGGGCCTCGGCTACGCCGCGGTGGCGGTCAACGGGTTCTCCAGCATCGGCTACGTCGGCCCCAACAACAACATCGTCACGCCGTACGTCTCCTCCTCCACCGGCTTCCGCGGCAGCGCCGAGGCGACGATGTTCGAGCCCTGCGGCACGCTCAACCAGATCTTCGACCAGGCCCTGCCCCCCGACCCGGCCCAGCACGGACCGGGGCGCTCGTGCGCCAGCCAGCCGGAGATCGAGCCCAACCAGTTCGCCCACGCGTCCGGCCAGTCGTCGGGACCGTCCTCCTCGGGAGCCCCGGCATCCAACAGCTCCGCCGGCCCCTCGGGCGGGAGCCCTGGTGCGCCGCCGGGCTCGGTGTCGGGGGTGCGGTCGATCGCCTCCCTGTTCGCCCAGGCAGGAGCCGCGCCGTGACCGGCCGACGCCGGCACCGGACGATCGCCCGACCGCTCCGCCGCCGCGGGCGGACGGTGGCGGCGTCGGCGGTCGTGGCGTGCCTGGGCCTGGTCGCCTCGGCCTGCTCGGCCCTGACCGGTGGGTCGTCGAGCACCTACTCCCTGCAGGCCGACTTCTCGCGGGGTGACAACCTGTTCGCCCCCACCCCTGTCAAGGAGCTGGGCGTCCCGATCGGCACGGTCACCTCGGTCACCAACGAGGGCGACCACGTGGTGGCCAAGATGTCGATCGACCAGAAGTACCCCCTGCCCGCCGGCGTCAGGGCGGACATGACCCAGGACTCGCTGCTGAGCCAGGGCTTCGTGCAGATGTCTCCCGGCTACACCGGGGGACCGCAGCTTCCCACCGGCTCGGTGATCCCCGTGTCACGGACGTCGGTGCCGGCGACGACCGACGAGCTGCTGGCCAGCCTCAACAAGTTCCTCGGCAGCATCAACCCCCCGACCGCCGCCGGGGCGGTGAGCAGCCTGGCCACGGTGCTGCAGGGCAACGGCGCCCAGCTCAACTCTCTGATCCACAACGCCTCGGGGACCATCGGCACCCTGGCCCAGAAGGGCAACGAGCTCGGTCAGCTGCTCGGAGCCCTGGGTCAGCTCACCGGGACACTGGACAAGCAGAACGGCCTGATCGGGCAGTTCATCAACAACTACAACACGGTCTCCGGCGTGCTGGCCGACAACAGGAACCAGCTGGCCGGGGCGATCAACCATCTCAACGACGCCACCGTGCAGGCCACCGGCCTGCTCCAGCCCAACCTCGGGCCGCTCCAGCAGGACGTGGCCAACCTGACCTCGCTCAGCCGGGGCCTGGACCGCAACCTCAACAGCCTCGACCAGTCCCTGTACTCCATCCCTCACCTGTTCGGTGAGCAGGGCTACGACCCGGTCCACAACTGGGAGCCGATCAGCCTCGGTTCCGGCTCGGGCCTCACCGCTCCCGACCTCGTGGCGGTGATGGCCGACCGCCTGGCCAGCGTGTGCCGGCGGTTCGTGCCGGGAACCTGGAACGGGGCCACCAACACGCCGAGCGGCTGCGGCGACCCCAACTTCTTCACGCCGGTCCTCACCCAGGTCGCCGGCATCCTCAACAAGCAGGGCCCACCGGTCCCGACGCCCGCCAACGCCGGCCCGTCGTCCTCGCCCACCGCCGGCCAGGCCTTCAACGCCGGGCTGCAGCAGATCCCCAGCCTGACCCCGACCCAGAAATCGCAGATCGCCGCCGGGGTGGCCTCCCCGCCGCCTCCCCCACCGGGCCCGCCGGGCCTGACCGCGCCCGCGGCCGGTGCACTGCCGCCCATGCCCACGGCCATCCAGCCGGCCCAGGCCCAGGGCCACTCCAACTGGGGGCTCGTGATCCTGGCCCTGGCGGTGATCGCCGGGCTGGCAGGGGCGCTGGAGCTCCTGCGACGGATCAGCAAGGCGAGGGCGGGATGACGGCCCGCACCGTGGCCCGAGAGCGGCAGTCGTGGCCCGGCGCCACGCTCGTGCGCCGAGGTTGGGGTCGGGGCCTCGTCGCGGCCGTCGGGCTCCTGGCGGGCGCTCTGCTGGCGAGCTGCGCGCCCGGCGCGCCCACCACCATGACCGTCCATGCCGGCTTCCCGGACGTGGGAGCGCTGGCGCCCAACGCGCCGGTCGAGCTGGCCTCAACAGGGGCGCCCACGTGCCGGCCGCGGTGTCGGCCCACCTGAGTCAGACATCGCTCATCGGCGAGACGATCGTGTCGCTCCAGCCCGTCCAGGGCCAACCCACGACCCCGATGCTCGCCGACGGCGCCAACATCTCGGACACCCGCGTCGATCCCGGCGTCGAGCAGCTGGTGCAGGCGGGCACCAACTTCATCGGGGCCCTGTCAGCAAATGACCTGGCCACCACCCTGCAGCAGGGAGCGCAGGCCTTTGGCGACCAGGGTCCCGCGCTGCACCAGTTCGTCGACAACCTCAACACCGTCGTCGCCGGTTACGCCCAGCACTCGGCCACCCTGACAGCGCTCATCAACAACGTGAACCAGGTCTCGGCCCAGCTGGCCCCATCGGCCCAGGCCAACGCCCAGGCCCTCAGCAACTTCGCCGCCACGACCAAGGAGCTCAACGACCAGAGCAACCGCCTGGAGGGCCTCCTCACTCGTCTCTCCCAGCTGTCGACCAACAGCGTCAGCCTGATCGGGTCGTACTTCCCCCAGATCAACGAGAACTTCAACGGCCTCCTGACGACCGTGAACCAGCTGGGCCAGCACCAGAAGGAGCTCTCCGACATCCTCGGGCAGTTCCCCATCTTCCTGAAGTGGTCGCAGGAGCTCACCCACCCCGAGCGGAGCCTCTCCCAGATCCCGGTGGTGTTCGACACCATCACCTGCGGGCTGCCCACCCAGATGGGCGGCGCCGACCCCAACGACCCGCTCACGTCCTGTCACGGAGCCAGCTAGCGATGGTC
The DNA here is from genome assembly GCA_005888295.1 of Actinomycetota bacterium. Classification (GTDB taxonomy): domain Bacteria; phylum Actinomycetota; class Acidimicrobiia; order Acidimicrobiales; family AC-9; genus AC-9. Next base: position 18,365 of record VAWP01000075.1, on the reverse strand, counting down.
GTGTCCACGCGGATCAAGATCAATGTGGCCGTCTTCCTGATGGCCGCCGCCGCCCTGGCGACCTACGGCTACCTGTCCGTGCTGCACAACCCGTTCAAGAAGGAGAGCGACATCGTCGCCTACTTCCCCTCCACCGCCGGCCTGCGGGACCAGTTCTACGTGACCAACAACGGCCTCGTGGTCGGCGCGGTGAAGTCCGTGCAGCTGGCGGGCGACCGCGTCAAGGTCACCATGGCCATTCAGCCGGGCCAGCACATCGCCAACAACGTCCAGGCCCAGGTCGTGCGGGCCAACCCCCTCGGCGAGCAGGCGATCGACCTCATCCCCCCGGGGGGCGCGCCGCCCAGCGCCACGCTCCTCCGTGACGGGGCGATCGTGCCGACGGCAGCCAACTCCACGCCACCCGACGTGGGGCAGGTGGTCGACACCGCCAACCGGCTCTTCGGCGCCATCCCGACCCACGACCTCAACACCTTCTTCCACGAGCTGGGGGTGGCCCTCAACGGCCGCGGAGACGACATCCACAACCTGATCTCGTCGGGCGCCCAGCTGGCCCAGGAGCTCAACGCAAACCAGGCCCAGTTCCAGACCCTGCTGAACAACGCCCCGCCGTTCTTCGACACCCTGTCGGCCAACGGGCCCGCCTTCAACCAGGCCCTGACCAACACCGAGGTCCTGACCCAGGTGCTGGCCCAGCACAGCCACGACATCGTCAACCTCATGAACAACGGGGCCACGGCGGCCAGCGTGATCCAGCAGCTGGTGCTGGGCTCCCGGCCCAACCTGGCCTGCCTCACCCACGACCTCGCTGACTTCACCAACAACATCGCCCAGCCGACCAACCTGAGCAACCTGGCCGCGCTCTTCTCCGGCGACACCAAGTTCGCCACGACACTGAACACCATCGGCGTCAAGCAGTACCCGCTGGGGCCCAAGGCGCCGTCACCCGGGCCGACGGAGCAGCTGCGCATCCACATCCTCCTGCCGCCACCACAGCCCAGTGGCTCGGAGTTCCAGACGGCCCGCAACCTCCCGCCCGCCTACCTGGCCGCAGGCTGCAACACCGAGTACGGCGCCGGCGTGGGCCCGGCGACCCAGACCAGCGCTCCGCCGCAGGCGCCGTACTACTCGGGGAGCCCGCCGCAACCGGCGCCGGCATCGGCCTCCCAGGTCCGGGGCGGCGGTCCTCCCGTCCCTGGCCCCGGCGTACCTGCCGCTGCCCACCTCCCGGTCCAGGGCTGGACCGGAGCGCTCCCCCTCCTGCTGCTCGTCGTCCTGTCAGGTGCGGCGCTGCTGCGCAGGCGGCCCCGCATGGAGGACTTTCGCGTCCCGGGGGAGAAACTGAAGTGGCGCGACTCCATGGTTCGGCCACGCAGCTTCCTCCGTCGCATCAGCAAAACTGCCATTGATCGGAGTCAAACATGAGCAACCGCGGCGTCCGAGGCGTGCGGGTCGTCGGCCCCGGGTCTCGTCCCGGCGGGAAGCGGCCCGCCGACCACTCGACCGAGACCGTCGCCGAGAGCGGGCTCAACGGCGGCCAGCACGACCAGACGGCCGAGCTGGGCCCGGACGACGCCGCCGCCCAGGAGGCGGCGGCCGTCGAGGCCATCCAGGCCGCCGGCGGCGGAACGCCGGCCCAGGAGCAACCGGAGGCAGCCACAGCCGGCGAGGTCCCCGCCGACACCAGAGCGACCGGAAGCCGGCGCTGGCCCATGCGGCTGGCGACCTCGGTCGCGGTGCTGGGCGTCGCCGGCACCATCGGGTTCGGCTACGGGTACTTGCACCTGAACGGCCAGCAGAACGACGTCTCGGCGGCGAAGAAGCAGGCCCAGAACTACATCGTCGCCCTGACCAACTTCGATCCCAAGGGCCTCGACAACGAGATCAACAAGATCGAGTCGTACGCCACCGGGAACTTCAGGACCAGCATCTCGCAATTCTTCAGCAACGACGTTCGCAAGGGCCTGCTGGCGACCAACGCCGCCAGCAGGGGCGAGGTCCGCGCCATCTATCCCCAGTCGAACAGCGGTGGTCACGTCACGTTCTTCGCCGTGGTCGACGACACGATCGCCAACAACAAGCTGCAGGCGCCGGCATCGGACGAGATCGACATGACCGTGGACATGGTGAAGACCTCGCAGGGCTGGCGGGTTGCCAACAACACGTTCCTGCAGTCGCCGCTGTTCAGCCCCACCCAGCAGGGCTCGGGCTCGAAGCCTTCACCGACGCCACCGACGTCACCGACGCCGAGCTCGACGCCGGGCCACTAACGGGCGGGCTCAGGCCGTCGCCCGGCCGGCCAGCCTGCCCAGGTCGGTCCCGACCGTGCGCTCGAAGCGGCCCTTGTCGAACGAGCGGATGCTGACGTCGTGATCGCCCGCCTCGTCCCGGAGGGCGCGCACCGTGCAGCGCTCCCTGGCCCGCTCGGCGAACGGGTCGAACGAGTACCACCGCGCCGCGTTGCGCCACGCGATCTGCTCGAGCTCGTCCTCGGGCACCCCCTCGGCGGCCGACGCCAGCTCCTCCGGCGCGTGCGGCCACGACGAGTCCGAATGGGGATAATCGCACTCCCAGGCGATGTTCTCCATCCCGATCATGTGGCGGAGCTGGATGCCGACGGGATCGGCGATGAAGCAGGTGAGGAAGTGCTGGCGGAACACCTCGCTGGGAGGGCGATCGCCGAAGTCCTGACCGGTCCACAGGTGGTGCATGTCGTACGTGCGATCGAGGCGGTCGAGGAAGTACGGGATCCAACCCGTACCACCCTCGGACAGCGCGATGCGGATCCCCGGGAAGTCCTTGATGACCCGCGACCACACGAGGTCGGCAGCCGCCGAGCAGATGTTCATCGGTTGCAGCGTGATCATGACGTCGACCGGCGCGTCGGGGCTGGTGACGGTCAGGGACCCTGACGACCCGAGGTGGATGGACAGCACCACGCCCTCGTCGCACAACGCCGTCCACAGCGGGTCCCACGCCGGGTCGTGGAAGCTCGGGAACCCGAGGTTCGCCGGGCTCTCGGTGAAGGTCAACGAGTGGCAGCCCTTGGCCGCCACCCGCCGTACCTCGGCGGCCGCCAGCTCCGGGTCCCACAGCACGGGCAGGGCCATGGGAATGAAGCGACCGGGATGGGCACCGCACCACGACTCGATGTGCCAGTCGTTGTAGGCGCGGACGACGGCCAGGGCGAGGTCCTTGTCCTGGCACGCCGCGAACAGCCGGGCGCTGAAACCGGGGAAGGACGGGAAGCACATCGATGCGAGGACGCCGCCCGCGTTCATGTCCTTGACCCGCTCGTCGACGTCGAAGCAGCCCGGGCGCATCTCGTCGAACGCGGTGGGATCGACGCCGTACTCCTCGCGCGGCCGTCCGGCGACGGCGTTGAGCCCGACGTTCGGGATGACGCTCCCGTTGAACGTCCACACGTCGGCGCCGGCGTCGGTCCTCGTGACCTTCGGGGCGGCGTCGCGATAGCGCGCCGGCAGGCGCCCGTCGAACATGTCCGGCGGCTCGATGAGGTGGTCGTCGACGCTGACGAGGATCAGGTCACCGGCATCCATGTCGTCCTCCTCACGTGATCACGCCGTCGGCGCGCAGAGCGCCGAGCTCGTCCTCGGTGAGGTCCAGCTCCTTGCGCAACACCTCGCCGGTGTGCTCACCGAGCCACGGGACCCTTGTCTCGGGCCCCTGCGACACCTTGCTGAGCCGCACCGGGTTGCCCGGCGTCAGGACGGGTTGCTCCACGCCGTCGGGGCGAGCCATCTCCACCAGCATGTCACGAGCCGCCACGTGAGGGTCGTGGACGAGCTCCTCCTCGTCCAGGCACGGGCCCGCCGGGATGCCGGCGGCAGCGAGCGCCTGGCAGGCCTCGACCTTGCTCAGGGCCGCCGCCCACCTCTCGATGGCCGGGCGCAGGGTGTCCTCCAGGTGGTCGACCCACCCCTGACGGGTGGCGAACCGAGGGTCGGACGCCCACTCCGGGTGGCCGATGAACTCGACGAGCCGGGCGAAGTGCTGCTCGCGGCCGACCTGGATGATGAACCACCCGTCCGCGGCCCGGAAGCCGTCCAGGATGAAGCGGCCGACGTCGCCACCCTCGAGCCCCATCGACCAGAAGTTGGCCACGATGTCGGTCATGGCGACGGTGGCGTCGAGCATGGCCACGTCCACCTGCTGGCCCTCGCCGGTCCGGTCGCGGTCGCGCAGCGCGGCGAGGACACCGACGGCCGCGAACAGGGCCGCGCTCAGGTCGCCCAGCCCACCCACCGGCGCCACCACGGGAGGGCCGTCGCCCACCCGCTTCATCTCGTAGATGCCCGACATGGCCTCCACGATGGGAGCCATTGCCGGCCAGCTGGTGTACGGGCTCGTGCGGCCGTCCGAGCCCGCGGCGCCGAAGCCCGAGACGGAGAGGTAGATGACGGACTCGTTCACCGCCGCGAAGTCCTCGTAGGCGAGCCCGAGGGCGCCCATCGCTCCGGGCTTCAGGCTCTCGGCGACGACGTCGAACCGGCGCGCCAGCCCGAGAACCAGGTCGCGGGCCCGCTCGTGCCTGAGGTCGACGCACAGGCTCCGCTTGCCGAGATTGTTGCGCAGGAACGTCGCTCCCACCGGACGACCTTCCGGATCGGTCATCGCCGGCTGCGACGTGCGACCCAGGTCCCCGGTCGGCGACTCGACCTTCACCACGTCCGCCCCCAGACGCGCGAGCAGCTGGGTGGCAAAGGGCAGCGCCTGCATCTGCTCGAAGCTCAGCACCCGGACGCCATCGAGCGGCTTTCCCCGGTCGAGGAAGTCGGCGTTGGCGACATCACCCAGTCTCATGGTCGTACCACCGGTTATCTATAATATGCGATGTGGCCGATGCGGGGACCATCACCGACGAGGGCGTCGCCAGGCTGCGGGCCCGGGTGGGGGTACCCGAGCCACACCCGCAGCCGCCGCACTACCTGCGGCCCGACGCCGACGCCTTCCGCCACGTCGCCATCGCCTACGGGGACGACAATCCACTCTGGTGTGATCCCGCCTACGCGGCCGGCACCCGCTGGGGCGGGGTGATCGCTCCCCCGCCGTTGGTGGGAGGCGACACGCTCGTCGGCGAGGACGAGGTCGACTCCTTGCCTCCCGAGCAGGTCGAGCTGATGAAGGGCGACCCGCTTCGGGGAGTGCACGCCTTCTACTCCGGTAGCGCCCGCGAGTGGTGGGAGCCCCTTCGACCGGGCCGGCGGGTATTTCGCCGCAACGCCCTGGTCGCGGTGCTCGACAAGCGCAGCGACTTCGCCGGGCGGGCGGCGCACGAGTGGTCGGGGCAGGTGTTCCGCGACGAGACTGGCGCGCTGCTCTCGGCCCAGTACCGGCTCATGATCCGGACCGAGCGCGGCCGGGCGCGCACCCGGGGAAAGTACGAGGACATCGAGCTCGAGCCCTACACCGACGAGCAGATCGCCGAGATCGAGTCGCACTACGCGACCGAGCGGCCGCGCGGCGCCGAGCCGCGGTGGTGGGAGGACGTCCACGAGGGAGACGAGCTCGGGCCGCTCGTCAAGGGCCCGCTCACCGTCACCGACATGATCTGCTGGCACGTGGGCATGGGCATGGGCCTGTACGGCGTGCAGCCGCTCCGTCTCGCCTGGCGCAACCGTCAGCGCATCCCCAGGTTCTTCTACCGTGACGAGCTCAACGTCCCCGACGTCATGCAGCGGGTGCACTGGGACCCCGAGCTCGCCCGTCGCTCGGGCAACCCGGCCACCTACGACTACGGCCGCATGCGCGAGACGTGGCTCATCCACCTGTGCACCGACTGGATGGGCGACGACGCATGGCTGTGGAAGCTCGACTGCGAGTTCCGCCTGTTCAACTACGTGGGCGACACGCAGTGGCTGCGGGGAGTCGTCACACGTCGCTATCTCGCCGACGGAGGTCGTCCGGCAGTCGACATCGACCTGCGGGCGGACAACCAGCGCGGGCAGCTGACCACACCCGGCCACGCCACGATCCTCCTGCCGAGCCGGGCGCGGGGGCCCGTGCAGCTGCCCGACCCACCAGGGGGCGCCACCGACCTGCAAAGCGCCCTCGAGGCCATCGCCGAAGGCTTTGGGGAGCGGTGAGCGGGCACGGCTCCGCCGGGGTCGACGGCCTGCTGGTCCAGCTGTCGGACGACGGCGTCCTGCGTCTGGTGCTCGACCGTCCTGACAAGCGCAACGCCCTGAACGACGAGATGGTGGCGGCCCTCATCGAGGCCGTCGACGCGGCGGGACGAGACGAGGCGGTGCGGGTCATCCTGCTCACCGGCTCCGGTGACCACTTTTGCGCCGGCTTCGACATCGTGGGACGCAACGCGGCAGCCGAAGGCCCGAGGCCCCGTGCCGGCAGCGTGCAGCGCCGCCTGCCGTCGCAGGCCCATCGGCTCATCCCGCTCGTGACCTCGGTCCAGACGCCGGTCGTGTGCGCGGCCCGAGGATGGGTGGCGGGGATCGGGCTGCATCTCGTCCTGGCCGCTGACTTCACGGTGGCGGCTGACGACCTGCTGGTGTGGGAGCCGTTCGCCGAGCGCGGCTTCACCCCCGACAGCGGGGCCACGTGGTTGCTGTCCCGCCGGATCGGCGAGCTGCGGGCGCGGGAGATGCTGCTGCTCGGTCGGCGTGTCGACGGCGCCCAGGCGGAGGCGTGGGGCCTCGTCCACCGGGTCGTCCCTGCTCGCGACCTCGACGAGGAGACCGAGGCGCTGGTCGCCCGGCTGGCGGCCGGCCCCACCGTCTCCCTGGGGCTCACCAAGTGGCTCATGCACGCTGCCGCGGGGACGCCGCTGGAGGCGCACCTTCGCAACGAGGCCTTCGCCCTCGAGCTGTCGTCGCGCAGCGAGGACTTTCGCGAGGGCCTCGCCGCCTTCCGGGAGCGGCGGGAGCCGCGCTTCACGGGACGATGAGCCGGTGACCAGTACCCGGAGCGACCTGGTGGGCCGCGTCGCGATCGGTCCCGACACCAGTGCCGATGCCGCCGCCGAGAGGGTGCGGGCCTGGGTCGCGGAGCACGTGCCCGACGCCTGGCGCGACGCCGGTGACCGCGGCGGTGCGGCCGCTGTTCGCGCCGCCCGTTCGCGTGCGGAGTACGAGGCCTGGTACCCCGTGTTCGGACGTTCGGGCCTGGTCGTCCCAACCTGGCCCACCCGGTACGGCGGCCTCGACGTCAGCCCGGCTGTCGCCCGGGTCATCGAGGGCGTGCTGGCGCCCTACAACCTCGGGCGCCTCAACCCGCTCGGTCTCAACCTGGCCGCGCCGGCGCTGTTCGCCCACGGCACCGAGGCGCAGCGACGACGGTTCCTGGCCCCGATCGTGCGCAACGAGGAGCGCTGGTGCCAGCTGTTCAGCGAGCCGGGCGCGGGGTCGGACCTGGCGTCGCTCGCCACCCGGGCGGAGCCCGATGGCGACGAGTGGGCGATCACGGGCCAGAAGGTCTGGACCACGTGGGCGCACCGCTCCGACTGGGCCGTGCTCCTCGCACGCACCGACCCGCTCGCCCCGAAGCGCAAGGGCATCACGTACTTCCTGCTCGACATGCACCAGCCGGGCGTGACCGTCCGGCCCCTCCGCCATCTCGGCGGCGAGGTCGACTTCAACGAGGTCTTCCTCGACGGGGCTCGCGTGACCGACGACCACCGCGTCGGCGGGACGGGCGAAGGTTGGCGGGTCGCCGGCGCCACGCTGGCGGGTGAGCGGCAGATGGTCTCGGGGGCGGGCTCCGGCGGCGTCGATCGCATCGGCGGCCTCGGCGTCGACCACGTGGTGGAGCTCGGGACAAGGACGGGTCGCGCAGCCGATCCCGTCGTCCGTCAGCGGATCGCCCACCTCTACAGCGAGGAGCGGATCCGCGACTGGACCAACCAACGGGTGCGCGCCAACCGGCGGGCCGGCCGTCCGTCGGGCGCCGAGAGCTCCATCGGCAAGGTCCATCAGGGTGAGCTCAACCAGCGCGTCCAGCTCCTGGCCAGCGAGCTGCTCGGCCTGCACGGTCAGGCCTTCGCGGCGCTGCCGGGCGACTACGGGGCCTCGCTCCCCCGCGAGGTGCGAGGGATGCTCCGCAGCCGGGCGAACACCATCGAAGGGGGTACGACCGAGGTCAACAAGAACATCCTCGGCGAGCGGGTGCTCGGTCTCCCCCGGGAGCCCGACCCGTGGGCGGGCGTCCCCTGGCTCGAGGTTCCCCGCAGCTGATGGCGTACGCATCGCTGATCCTCGAACGCCGGGGACCCGTCGGCTGGCTCGTCTTCGACCGCCCGTCGGCCGGCAACGCCATGGACGCCACCATGCTGGGAGAGCTGGAGGCGGCATGGCGTGAGCTCGACGAGGACCCGGACGTGCGGGCGATCGTCAACACCGGGGCCGGGCCGGCGTTCCAGACGGGGCTCGACATGGTCCAGCTGAGCCGCGACCGCGAGGCCCTTCGAGTCCAGTCGCGACGCACCAAGCGGGCCGAGCTACGCCTCACCGCGTGGCACAACCAGGTCTGGAAGCCGGTGATCGCCGCCGTCAACGGCACGTGCGCCGGAGGCGGGCTGCACTTCGTCGCCGACGCCGACATCGTGATGGCGGCGTCCGACGCCACCTTCCTGGACCCGCACGTGTCGGTTGGACAGGTCACCGCCTACGAGCCCATCGGGCTGCTGCGCAAGATGCCGGCCGAGCCCGTCCTGCGCATGGCCCTGGTCGGACGCCACGAACGGCTCTCCGCCGCGCGTGCCCTGGAGCTCGGCATGATCAGCCAGGTGGTGGACCCCCCGGAGCGGCTGCGTGAGGAAGCCCAGCGCCTGGGCGAGACGATCGCCCGCAACTCGCCCGCGGCCATGGCCGCCACCAAGCGGGTCCTGTGGCGGGCCTTCGAGGTTTGCTCGGTTCCACATCTGGTCGAAAGTGGGCGAGGCGCCGGTGGCCGCGGTGGCCACTTTCGACCGAATGTGGAACAGGACCACCGAGGGGCCCGGTAGGGAGCGAGGCATGGAGTACTCGAGCTTCGAGTGTCTGACGGTCGAGCGGCGCGGACCCGTCGGATGGCTGATCAACGACCGGGCCGAGCAGCTGAACGCCATGTCGGCGGCCATGCGCGACGAGCTGGCGGTGGCCTGGAAGGAGCTGGACCTCGATCCCGAGGTGCGGGTCATCGTCCACACAGGAGAAGGCCGCGCCTTCCAGACCGGGGTCGACGTCACCGAGATCGCCACCGACGGCGTGGGCATGGAGCGTTACCGGCAGTCGGTCGAGGATTTCGATCTCCACTTCACGGCGTGGCACCAGCAGGTGTGGAAGCCCGTCATCACCGCGGTCAACGGCATCTGCGCAGGGGGTGGGCTGCACTGGGTGGCCGACGCCGACATCGTGATCGCCGCGTCCGACGCCACCTTCTTCGACCCGCACGTGTCGGTGGGACAGGTCGTGGCCCTCGAGGCCATCGGGCTGCTCCGCAAGATGCCCGCCGAGGCCGTCATGCGCATGGCCCTGGTCGGACGCCACGAACGGCTCCCTGCCGCCCGTGCTCTCGAGCTGGGCATGATCAGCCAGGTGGTCGACCCCCCGGAGCGGCTGCGGGAGGAAGCCCAGAACCTTGCCGAGCAGGTGGCCCGCAACTCGCCCGCGGCCATGGCCGCCACCAAGCGGGCGCTGTGGCAGTCGTTCGAGCTCGGCCTGACCGACGCCTGCCGGGCGGGAGCGCAGGAGCTGGCGTCGCTGTGGGGCCACCCCGACCAGGAGGAGGGACCTCGGGCCTTCGCCGAGAAGCGGGAGCCCGTGTGGGCGCCGCCCGGGGCGGCGACGCCGCCTCAGCACAGCTCGTGATCACGGCCGGCCAGCTGCTCGGTCGGTGGCTGCGGGTCCGGGGCGTCGACGCCGTGTACGGCCGGTCGCTGCACGGGCTGCCGGTCGTCGAGGTGCAGGATCTGAGCGTCGCCCCGCTGCTGGCTGCTGCGCACTGGAAGGTGCACGGTGTCGCCGCCGCCACCCACGACGACGACGGTGTGCTGCACCTGCGCGGGCCCGACGGTGGGTCGGCCGGCGGCGAGGTGCGCGTGGCAGGTTGGCGCGATCTGCTCGACGGCCCTGCGGTCCTGTCCGGCACCCTCCGGCTGGAGCTCGACCTGGGGGCGCCCGCTGCGGATGCCGTACCGCCGGGACCGGCGCCAGGCGGGCGCTGGACCGACCCCGAGCCCGACGCCGTCAAGCGGCTGGGGTCGGCCCGGTCCCCAGTGGTCCTGGCCGGGCCGGGAGTCGTCGAGGACCGAGCGACGCCGGGGCTCAACGCCCTGGCCGCGGCGGGCACGCTCGGCGTCCTCAACACGTGGGGCGCCAAGGGCGTGCTCGACTGGCGCAGCCGACATCACTGGGCCACCGTCGGGCTCCAGGCTCGCGACTTCGAGCTCGGCGGTCTCGGCGCGGCCGACCTGATCGTCGCCACCGGGGTCGACCCACGCGAGGCCCCGCCCGAGCGCTGGCACCTGGCTCCGGTCCTCGACGTTCCTCCGGGCTCCCTCGGGCCGCTCGCCGAGCAGTGCCGTCGACCGGACGCCGAGCTGAGCATGCCACCCCTGCGGGACGCGGTGGCCGCCGTCACCAGGCAGGGGTGGGCGGGCGAGGGCGCGCCGCTGGCTCCGACGCGGGCGACGCTCCACTACGGCCACTGCTTCGGCACCGGCGGGCTGGTCGCCGCCGACCCCGGTGTCGCCGGTTACTGGGTGGCCCGCACCCTGGCCACGACCGATCTCGGCGCGGTGCAGGTGCCGGCGACGCGGGAAGAGAGTGGCTTTGCTCCGGCGTGCGTGTTGGTGGCCCGGCTGCGTCAGGCGACGCGACCTGCCCTCGCCGTCGTGGACGCGCCCCTCGCTCCGGCGGTGCAGGCGGTCCTCGAGACGGCCGGCCGGCTCGGCGTGAGCCTGCCGCTCGAGGTGTGGGACGCCGCTGGTCCGGCCCTCGCGCCCGACGCCCACCTGGAGCGGCTCAGACACCTGGCCGTAGCCGAACGACCCGCCCCGGTGTCGGTCGCTACCGACGACGCCCAGCTCCCGCGCATGGTCGACGCGGCCGGACCGGTCGTCGCGTGGGGCGGCATCCCGGAAGCATCACCGTGACCAACCTCGCCTCCCTGCTCACGGACCACCCGTTCCCCGACGACGAGCCCCTACTGCACGGCGCCGACCGCGTCGTCACCGCCGGCCAGGCCCGACACGCCGCTGCCGCCCTGGCCGATGACCTGCGAGCGGCGGGCGTCGGTGACGGCCAGGCTGTCGCCACCCAGCTCGCCAACACCCCCGAGGCGGTGATCGCCATGGCCGGCACCTGGCTGGCCGGATGCGTGTGGGTGCCGGTCAACCCGCGCCACCCCCCGCCCGAGGTCGCCCGTGTCGTCCAGACGACGAGACCGGCGGCCCTGCTCGACGGGCGCGGCCTGACCGTTCACCGGCACGGGCGCCGCTACGAGCCGGAGGTCGGCTTCGTCCTCTGGACCTCGGGCACGACCGGCGAGCCCAGGGCGATCCTGCACACCCACGCCGCCTACCTCGAGCTGATCGACCGCGTGCTCGGCCCGCTCCGGGCGGGTGGCGGCGACCGATCCCGCCCGCCCACACCCAACCTCATCCCGGTCTCGCTCTCGCTCAACGCAGGCATCTACAACACGTTGTTCGGCCTGCGGGCCGGCGCTGCGATCGTGATCATCGAACGGTTCGACCCGAGAGAGTTCGCCGCACTGGTGCGGCGGTTCGAGATCCGGTCGACGGTGCTGCCGCCCACGGCCATCGCCATGCTCAACGACGACGACGCCGTCACCGACCTGGCGCCTCTCAGGTACGTCCGCAGCATCACCGCACCGCTGTCCCCGCGCCAGGCGCGGCGGTTCACCGAACGGTTCGACGTATTCGTGCTCAACAGCTACGGGCAGGCGGAGCTGGGCGAGGTGATCGGCTGGACCGCCGCTGATGCCAAGGCCTTCCCCGAGAAGGTCGGTGCCGCAGGCAGGCCCCATGCCGGGGTCGAGATCAAGGTCGTAGGCGACGACGGTGGGAGCCTGCCGGCCGGTACCGCGGGCCGGCTCCACGTGCGCCCGCCGAACCGGGCGGTGGGCTACGCCGACGGGAGTGACCTCTCGGAGCGGGTCGATGCCGACGGCTACGTCGACACCGGTGACATCGCCCACGTCGACACCGACGGGTTCGTCTGGATCGAGGGCCGGGCCGGCGACGTCATCAACCGGGGGGGCAACAAGATCTTTCCCGGCGATGTCGAAGAGGTACTGCGGCTGTCACCCGCCGTGAGGGACGCCGCCGTGGTGGGTGCGCCCGACAGCCGCCTCGGCGAGGTGCCGGTCGCCTTCTTCACCGGACGGTCGGTGGGGGCGGGCGATCTCGAACGCCTGTGCCGGGACAACCTCGTTCCCTACAAGGTCCCCGTAGCCTTCCACCACGTCGGCGAGCTTCCGCGCAACGAGGCCGGCAAGGTCGTCCGCGCGGACCTCGTTTCCCGGGTGTCGTCCGCTGAGGGCTAGCTCGTCGCCGATCTCATCGTTTCTCGTAGGCGACGCCTGCGGCCTCCGCATCCCACGTTCCCGCCGTCACGCCTTCGTCGCGAAGCTGACGCTTGAGCACCCGCCCCACCGGGCTGCGGGGCAGCTCGTCGCGGAGCTCGATGTAGCGCGGTAGGGCGAAGTAGGGCAGCTCGTCCACGCACCAACCGAAGAGCTCCTCCTCGGTGATGTGGACGTTCTCCTTGACCGTGGCTGTGAGCTTGAGATCGTCCTCGGTCAGGTCGCTCGGGACGGCGTGCACGGCGACGTCGGCGAGGGCACCGTGCGACATGAGCACGGCCTCGATCTCGAAGCTGGAGATGTTCTCACCTCTGCGCCTCAGGTAGTCGGCCTTGCGATCGATGAAGTACAGGTACCCGTCAGTGTCGATCCTGCCCACGTCGCCGGTGTGGTACCACCAGTTCCTGCTGGCCTCGACCGTGGCCTCGGGACGTCCCCAGTACCCCTCGAACATGACGTGGGGACGCTTGGGCCGCAGGACGATCTCCCCGTCCTGTCCTCGCGGCACCTCACGATCGCCGTCGTCGAATATCCGGGTGTCGAAGTACTGCTCGTTGATCACCCCCGCCGCGTTGGGCCGGTTGACGGTGCCCGGCGGCTGCCACGAGACGAGGCTGGCCTCGGTCACCCCGTAGGCCCCGCTGAAGGTCTGGATGCCGAACCGCTCCCTGATCACCCGGTCGACCTCGACCGGGAGCGGCGCGGCGCCCATGAGCCGCAGGGTCTGGTTGGCTTGCGCTCCTCCCGACCGCGGCATCTCCGGCCGGTCGATGTCGTGGGCGAGGAGGTAGGCCATCGTGCCCAGCGTGGAGGTGATCGTCGCTTCCACCCGGTTCATCTCGGGCCAGAAGCCCGACACCGAGAACCGCCGGTAGATGGCCGACCGGCCCCCGAAGACCAGGGCCCCGAGCACGGCGGTGGTCAGGGCGTTGAAGTGGAACAGCGGCAGCGGGGTCCACACCACGTCGTCGGGCGTGCGCTCCCAGCAGATACCGACCTGGCGGGCCAGGGCGGCGTGGTAGTTGTGGCTCAGCATGCAGCCCTTGGACGGCCCTGTTGTTCCGCCCGTGTAGACGAACGTGGCGAGGTCCGAAGGCCGGCAGCCCGCCGCCAGCTCGTCGGCCGGCGCGTCGAGGAGGTCGTCCCAGCGGTGTGTCACGACACCCGGGATCACTGGCAGATCGGCGGGCGACCCGACCACGACGACGTGCTCCAGGCACGCGAGGTCGCCCACCACCTGGACGACCCGGTCGGCGAGGTCCCGCTCCACGATCACGACGCGGGAGCCCGAGTCCTCCAGCTGGTGGCGGAGGTAGTAGCCCTTGTAGCAGGGCCTCGGGTGAGTTGTCGACGAGGGTGGCCACGCGCTCTTCCTTCGTCACGCCGAGGTCGCGCAGGGCGTTGCCGAGGCGGCGCGCCGTCGTGCCCACCTCGAGGGCGGTCAGCTTCGTCCCGCACACGTCGAGATACTCGCTGTCCGGGTCGGCCGTCAGTCGTCGCTCGAGGAGCTCGACGATCGTCTCCTGGCGGTCGCTGATCCACACAGGGTCGGGCATCGGCTCCTTGGTCCTGCGCCTTGCGTGCCTCCCGGTCGGTCGGGGAGTCTAGATACTGTATACAGAAGGGAGCAGCGATGGAGGAGGACGGCGCCGGGCACGAAGGTGAGGTGCGGTACGCCGAGCGGATGTTCCCCGCTCCGATCGACCACGGCGTCGCCGAGGAGGATCGGGCGGTGTCGACGGTCTCCTCCGGTGTCGACACGGCGAGGGTCGGCGGCTGGGAGCGCGGCCGCTGGTACCAAGGCGGCGGCAGGGTCGGCGAGAAGGCCGTCGAGTCCATCGTGGTGTATCCGCCCACGAGAGGGCTCCAGACCCAGGGCGACCCCTTCGAGCCGGTGAAGATCGGGATCCTGATCGACATGGACCTGGGTCAGCTCCTGGCGGACTGGATCGACGCCACCATCCTCGCCCTCGAGGACGCCTTGAACGAGGGTGTGTACGACAGACCGGTCGAGATCTTCACCGTCGACGCCCGAGGGCTGCCGAGAGAGAACTACCGCAAGGTGATCGCCGGCTACCGCCGGCTGGTGGACGCGGGCTGCGTGGTCATCATCGGTCCCCTCATCTCTGACAACTCGGTTGCGCTCCGGGAGACCATCAACGCGACCGGTGTGGCGTGCATCGGCTGGACCGGTGCGGTCCGGTTCTCCGGCGAGTACTGCTTCACCGTGGCCAACGGCGACATACCCATCGAGGGCCGGATGTGCGCCGGCTGGTGCGCCCAGCAGGGCCACACCCAGATCGGCTTCTTCTGGGAGCGCGGGTCCTCGGGGTCGGACTACGCCGACTTCTTCCGCGCGGCGGCCGGCGACGAGGGAGTCGAGATCGTGAAGGAGGTGACGCTGGGACCCAACCCGCGCCATCTCGAGCGGCACCTCGACACCATGCGGCGCCTGGGCGCCCAGGCCGTCGTCTACCTGGGCTACGGGTACAGCACGTTCCACTTCGCCCGGGCCTTCAAGGCCCTCGACTGGGATCCCCCCCGCATGATGGGAACGGCGTTCATGTTCTACTCGAACTCCAACGCCTGGGCCGAGGGCCTCGAGGGCTGGCACGGAGTCGATCAGCTCGGCGAGGACGGCGCCAACCCCAACTACGGCGCCATGCTCGAACGGTTCCGGGCCCGCTTCGGGAGGACCTCGGCCAACGTCGTCGTCGCCCTCGCCTACGACTCGGCCCGGGCTGCCGTCCACGGCCTCGCCAACGCCCTCATGGCCACGCCGCGCGACGTCAGGGACGGCCTGGAGCGGGTCAAGTGGCTGCCGTGCACCAACGGCGGGCCCGGTACCAACATCACCTTCGCCCCCTACGACCACCGCGGCTACAAGGGGGACTTCCTCACCATCCGCGAGCTGCGCGGGGGGGCGCTGCACTTCCGGGGCTACTTTCGTCCCACCTGGCCCTCGAACCGGAGCTCGCCCCTGCTGGCGCCGAGGCCATGACCGGGCCCTACAGGACGATCGGCACCCGCTTGTAGCCACGCACCGTGCTGGTGTGCAGGCGCTCGGCCCGTTCGTGGTCGACCTCCCACTGGGGAAAGCGGGCCAGCGTCTCTTCGAGGGCGATCCGACCCTCGAGCCGGGCCAGGGCAGCCCCCAGGCAGAAGTGGGGCCCGGTTCCGAACGACACGTGCTGGTCGGTCCGGCGGTGGATGTCGAAGCGCTCAGGATCGGGGTAGACGCGCTCGTCGCGCCCGGCCGAACCGGTGAGCAGCAGCACCTTCGAGTCCCGGGGAACCACCTGACCGTGCAGCTCGACATCCCGGCTCGTCCAGCGCCCCTGGACCGGCGAGGGGGCCTCGTAGCGGAGCAGCTCCTCGACGGCGCGGGGGATGAGCGACGGGTCGGCGGCCAGCTCCGAGCGCTGGTCGGGGTTGGCGGCCAGCACGACCGCCGTCCAGCCCAGCAGGCGGGCAACCGTCTCGGTGCCGGCGCTCACGAGCAGGTTGGCGAAGCCGCCGGCCTCCTCGTTGGTGAGGCGGCGGCTCCCGTCGCCGTCCTGGGCGAGCTCGGCCTGGACGAGGCCCGTGAGCAGGTCGTCGCGGGGGTTCCTACGGCGGTCCTCCAGCTCGTCCTGGATGTAGCCCATCAGCTCGAACTGGGCCCGGAGCGACACGTCGTTGACCATGCCGACCCCCGGCTCGATGTAGAAGATGGTGTCGATCAGCTCGAGCACCCTCGGCCGGTCTGCCTCCGACACGCCGAGGAGCGAGGAGATGATGCGCGACGGCAGCTGGGCCCCGAACTCCTGGAGATAGTCGAAGCCCGAGCCCCCCACCTGGGGGTCGAGGTAGTGGCGGCAGACATCGCGGATGCGATCCTCGAGGACCGCCATCCGCCGGGGTGTGAAGGCCCGGGACACGAGGGCCCGCATGGTCTCGTGCCTCGGCGGGTCCATGAAGATGATCATCCCCGCCACCTGGTCGAGCTCGGCGCCCATGAGCTCCAGCACCGTCCCCCGCCCGGACAGAAAGGTCCTGGGATCGCGGTGGGCGGCGTTCACGTCCTCGTACCGGCTCAAGGCCCAGAAGTCGTAGCGGTCGTTCCGGTACAGCGGGGCCTCGTCGCGCAGCCGTCGCCACGTCTCGTACGGCTCGCTGTCGATGTCGGGATCGAACGGGTCCCAGTACAAGTCCTCACGGTCGCCCACGCCCTGACCTCCTCCTCTCAGAGATCCTGCCACTCATCGTCCCTGTCCGAGGTGTCCGGCTGGCGTCCGGTCCGCATCGGCGACAGCGGCGCCTCGACGAGCAGGACCCGCTGGGTCGATGTCGTGCGCTCGTAGCTGGCTCGTCGCCAGCGCCGCAGCGGGGTCTCGGCCCGGTCCGCCTGCTCGAGCTCGGCCCACTTCTCCCACGACGGGACCGCCCACAGCAGGAAGCACTCCGACTCGTCGCCCATCGCCGTCTCCCAGGCACCGACGAGCGTCCAACCGTGGTGCCCGTACAGCGGTGCACCGGTCTCGCGGACGTGCTCGAGGAAGTCGCGCGAGCTACCCGCCCGCACCCCGACCTGCTCGTGGGCGTAGACCTCGCCGCGCACGCCATCGGCACAGAGCTGCTCGATGGTGCGGGTCCACGGCGCCGGCACGAGAATCCTGTCCACGCCGCCCCGTCGGTAGGTGGCGGCCTCTGCCCACCACTTGGCCAGCTTGGGGTCCTGGAGGCCGGGATGGCCCAGCTCGTGCCCGAACGATCGGGCCAGACCGTCGAAGCCGTCCTCTTCCCAGATGTTGACCACCTCCGGCCACCGGCCGGTGCTGCCGACGACGCCCCAGACTCCGTAGCACAGCTGGTGCCGCTCAGCCTGGGCGATCGGGCTCCAGTTGGCCGTCATGTGGTGCATGTAGCGGGCCCGGTTGTGGCCGTGGATCTCGACCATCTCGTGGATGTAGACCTTGTCGTTCATCGGCAGATGTATAGAATATGCGGTCTCTCCGAGGGAGGAGGCAAGGTGCGCGCCGACGACATGGTCCTCGTCAGCGTCGACGACCACATCGCCGAGCCCGCTGACATGTTCGACGCCCACGTGCCCGAGCGGTACCGCGAGCACGCTCCTCGGGTGGTCACAGACGACCGCGGCTTCCAGCAGTGGTGGTACGGGGACAAGCCGGGCCGCAACCTGGGTCTCAACGCCGTGGCCGGCAAGCCCGCCGAGATGTACAACGTCAATCCCCAGCGTTACGAGGAGATGCGAGCGGGGTGCTACGACGTGCACGAGCGCGTGCGCGACATGTCAGCCGGCGGGCAGCTGGCGGGGCTGAACTTCCCCAACTGGACGGGCTTCTCCGGCCAGGTGCTCAACGAGGGTCCGGAACCCCGGCTCAACGAGATCATGATCAAGGCCTACAACGACTGGCACGTCGACGAGTGGTGCGCCGCCTACCCGGACCGCTTCATCCCGTGCGGCATCCTGCCGTTGTTCGACGTCGAGCTGGCCGCGGCCGAGGCGCGGCGCCTGGCCGACAAGGGCTGTCACGCCGTGACCTACTCCGAGAACCCCGCCGCGCTCAAGCTCCCCTCGATCCACACCGGTTACTGGGACCCCCTGTTCGCCGCCTGCTCCGACGTGGGAACGGTGCTCTGCCTCCATGTCGGCTCCTCATCGCGGAGCGCGGCCACCTCCCCCGACGCCCCACCGAGCGTGGCCATGAGCCTTTCGTCGGCCATGTCGATCTACTCACTCGGCGATCTCATGTGGGCGGACTTCTGGTGGAGGTACCCCGACCTTCGGTTCTCGCTGACCG
>VAWP01000074.1:17404-33160 GCA_005888295.1 Actinomycetota bacterium | reverse complement strand
TTCTCGCCGCCATGAAGCGCGGGCGCGGCCGGCGGTTCTCCATCCTGGAAGAGGCCGCCGAACTTGTCCGCACTAACCTCCGCCGGCGCCACCGCTTCGTCACCCGCCAGCGAAGCCGAGCTTTGCCGCGGGCTCGCCGGGAACGTACCGTTGCGCACGGGTCCGTGAGCCGGTCAGCCGCAGGGCATATCCGAACGTGGCCCGGTTGAGCGGCAGCGGCATCGTCTCGAATGTCAGGCGCATCACCCCTGCCAGGCGGTCGAGACGCGCCTGGTCGTCGCCGGTCCAGGGAAGACCGAAACGTCGGCGCACGACTGGCGGCAGGTTGCCGATCGTGCTCAGCGTGCCCCATCGTTCGAGGATCGGCGCGGTCAGCAGCTCGAGTGGCGTGCGCGCCGCCCCTGAGGTCGGCGCCGCGTCGTCACCCATTCCGACAAGGCGTCGGACGGCCGGGGTCAGCTCGAGTCGCTCGGCGCAGAACAGGTCGAAGGTCGTACGGAACTCGGCGTACGAGGCGGGCACGGCTCGTAGGCTCACGCCGTAGCGCTCGTACCAGGCGACCGTGTCGGCATAGAGCTGCTCATAGCCGGCTGCGTCGAGCTCACCCCGCCGGTGGTAGCGCTCCACCGAGCGGATGATCAGGTGGGTAAAGGTGGCGTGCGCCCACCAGAGCGTCTCCGGGTCGAGGGCGTGGTACCGCTGTCCATTGACCAAGCCTCTGATGCCGCGATGGAGATCGCGGATCCTCCGGGCACGGGCCTCGGCATCGGGGGCGAGGATCGTCGCCCAGATCTGTGGTATCGAGCGGTAGATGCGTCCGTAGGGATCCTCGAAGAACCCTGACTGTGCGGCGACGGCAGCTCCGAGTGGCGGGTACATGAGCTGCAGCAGACCGATCGAGGTGCCATCGAGGATCGACCGCCAGTCCTCCGCGTAGCGGCGCAGGAGAGTGCCGTCGCCGGGCCGCGCCATCACCAGATTCTCCCGGTCGGGTGGGCCGGCCGGCCGCCGGCCGCCGAGGCGGGGCGGGGTCGACCGGCCTCGGGAACCCAGCAGTCACGCACCATCCGCCTCATGCGGGAACCGCTGCCGGTGGCGCGTCGAGGGCATTCGGCTGGCCGGCGTGGTAGCGCTGCTCGTCGACCTGCTTTGCGCTGTCGTACTGAGGCGGCTCCCACAGGGTGCCGAGCGTCACCTTGGCGGCGGTCGATCCGGAGCGGTCGAGGATGGCGTTGACCGCTTGGCGGCCTGCCTCGTTGGCGCCCTCCATGGTGGCCAGGTCCACGTTGCAGCGCACGTAATCGGCGGCCAGGAACAGGTTCTCGATGTCTGTACCGGCATCGGGGCGGTTGGCCAGCGAGCCGGCGGTGTTGATCAGGAGCGGCTCGGTACTGACTGCTCGTCTCCCCTGGGAGAAGACGACCGCCGGGTCGAGGAACCAGCCGATGAGCATGTCGTCGCTGAGCTCGGCGTCGCCGGACGCGTTGAGACCCTGCTTGAGCTGAGCCCAGCACTCGGCCGCGATCTGCTGCGGTGTGCAGTCCACGGCGGCCTTGCCGTACACGATCCCGGGAGTGAAGAAGTCGGAGATGTCCACCGACAGGATGTCTCGCAGACGGCCGTCGCCGTAGGTGGTGGCGAGGTTGCGCTTCCAGAAGGCGCCCTGGTCGATCGACGTGAGCGCCCACCGGCTCTCCAGGTAGGCGACGTGGCCCTTGACGGGGTGGGCGGGCATCCGCCCGAGGAAGAACTGGATGCCGTTCATGTAGTCGTACTCCAGGGCGTCCAGCCGTGCAAGGGACGGGTCCGCCCCTCGTACGGGTTCGTCGAACAGGATGCGGGCCTTCTCGACGGGCATGGCGGCGACGTAGTGATCTGCCTCGACCCGCAGGCGAGCCCCGCTGCCGTTGACGACGGTGGCGGCCGTGATGCGGTCGCCGACGACCTGCAGCTTGCTGACGTTGTAGCCGGTCACAAAGCGCACACCCATGCTGCGCAGGTGGGCGACCCAGGGGTCGATCCAGGCCTCGCTGGTCGGAGCGTCGAGCAGCCGGTCGGCCGCCCCATAACCGCTCTGCTGGCGGACCTGCGGCGATGCTTGGGCCATCGAGGCGTAGACGAGGGCCAGCGCCACCAGACCTATGGTGCGGGTGGAGGCCTTCGTGCCCTTGGCGGCCACCAGGTCCTTGGTGAGCCCGGTGCCGAACACACGCTGGTACTCGGGCGAGAACCGCTCGGCGTTGACGTAGTCCCACCACGGGACCTTCTCCCATTCGCCCACGCGCCGCGCGTCGCTGCTGGTCTGAAAGACCTCCATCTTCCGAACGAAGTACTCGATCTCGTTCGGCGGGACCTTCGAGGCCAGCCCGACGGCAGTGACGAGCGACCGCATGCCCTCGGCGAACCCCGCCTGGTCGAAGCTCGGGAAGAGCCACATCTGGCCGGAGTCGAACACGAAGAGCTCCTGCTGGGCGTCGACGAGGTTGTCGAACACGCCATTGGCGTTGCCGGCGACCGGGATGCGCCGCATCGTGTCGGGCACGTTCTTGTAGAAGCCGGGAAAGAAGCGAAAGCCGTGCTCGCCGGGCAGGTCGGCGCGGCCCCCTGTGCCGGTGCTGGCGACGGGGATGCTGCGGGCCTTGCCGCCCAGTGCCTTGGGCTCGAAGACGGTGACCTCGAAGCCTCGCTCGGCCAGCTCGTGGGCGACGGTCAGCCCGCCGACTCCGCCACCGAGCACCACCACGCCCGTCGCCAGGCGGCCGGCCGGCGGCAGGCGTGAGCGCGCCGCGGCCATCGCCGGGCGCCCCAGGAGCCCGTACGTGCCGGCCATCCCGACCCCCGCTGCGGCTCGGGCCAGAAATTGCCGACGAGGAAGCCCGTTCCCGGCTGTTCGCATCGCGGTCCCAGCAATCTGACGACACTCTTCGTCAGAAAGCATGCATCTGACGATCTGAAATGTCAAGATGAGCGCACCCCTATGGCGACTACCGACCACAAGAGCCCGGTCCGCTCCTATGGGGGCGTCAGCGCCACCGAACGGGTCGCGGACCGCCACGAGCGCCTGCTCGACGCCGCCCTCGAGCTGTACGGCACGCAGGGATTCGCAGCCACCGGAGTGAAGGACGTCTGCCGGCAGGCCGGCCTCACCGACCGCTACTTCTACGAGTCCTTCCGCGACAGCGCCGAGCTGTTCACCGCGGTATTCGACCGGGCCACCAGCGACCTCTTCGCGCTCGTCGCCCAGAAGGTCAGCGACGTCCCAGCCGAGCCCGAGGTTCAGGTCCGGGCCGCGATCGAGAGCTTCGTCCGTGCCCTGGCAGACGACGCCCGTATGGCGCGCGTGATCTTCGTCGAGAGCGCCGCGGTAGGTGCCGAGGTCGATCGTCACATGCGCGCCAGCCTGCGACAGTTCGCCGCCCTGGTCGCCGCCACTGCGCGACCACACCTCCCGGAGATGCCCGAGCGGACGCTCGAGATCGGCGCGCTCGCGCTCGTCGGCGCCATCGACCGCGTCATCATCGAATGGCAGGACGGCCACCTCGACGCCACGATCGAAGAGGTGATCGACCACCTGGTGCAGCTGTTCCAGATCGCTGCGGTGTCGGCCGGGGTCTCGCCTCGGCGCGCACAGCGTCGGACTCGGCGCACGAGTTGAGCGCCACGGTGACGCGATCCTCCGACATCGTCGCGAGGGTGTCATCGGCCGTGATCGCGCCAGCGTCTCCCGTTTCTCGTTGTTCTGCGGCTACCGCTTGTGGCAATTGACCGAAGTTCACGATTTGTCTGGTTGGTCGCAACGAGTTGTTGCCATCCAAGGACATCGATAACCTCGACGTGCGCGGAGGTTCCACCGGGGGGCGTAAATGTGGGCGGGAGCGGTGTGCTCAATCGGGCGGGGGGCGACCGAGCAGAGCCTCAGCACGGGCCCGGTGCCCCCGGAACGACCGCCTGATTCCGTCGTTCGCCACACCGTCAGGCTCCGGCAGTTCGAGAGCCACGGAGGGGGCCCGGGGACCGTTGGCGGCTGAACCGGGAGGTTCGCGTCCTCGTTGGCTGGAGAATCGAAGGAGCGCGAGCGGCCGCGCTCGGCCTCGGACGCGCCCCACGAAACGTCGCTCGCTCGCCGTCGGAGCGCTGGCGAGCTTGGCTTGTGGACTCACCTCCGTCGTGGTTCTCTCGCCCGGTGTCGCCTACGCGTCGGTGACGGTGGACGTACCCTGCTCGGGACCAAGCGGAGGTGGTCCAGGTCTCATCGCCGCCGTCGACAAGGCCAACGCCAGCCGCGGCGCGACTGTCGATCTGACATCCGGATGCACCTATGCCATCACGACGGACGGTACCTCCACGGGCGGAAGCGGTTTGCCCGTCGTCACCACCCCGGTGATCGTCAACGGCAACGGAGCGAGGATCGTCGGGCAAGGCGCTGCGTCGTGGAGCCTCTGCACCTGGGCGGCCAACGTGAACCTCACGCTCAAGGACGTGACCATCACCGACGGAAGCCAATCGTCAAGTCCGAACAGCGATGTGAACCGGTGCTCGCCTCCACCAGCGCCGCCCTCGAGCCCGCCGACCACGGTGACGCCACCGACGAGCCCCGCTCCCACCAAACCGGTGCCACCGCCGTCCGTGCCCCCGCCGTCCGTGCCACCGCCGTCCGTGCCCCCTTCCACCACGCCACCACCGGCTCCCCGTCTGCCGTCCGCCTCACCGCCTCCCCCCTCAGCGGCCACGACCGGCCCACTGCCCCACCCCTTGCACAGCCTCCCCGGCAACGTCTCGACCGGCCCGCGTGGCCCCGCGCCGCAGGCGCCGGTGACGACGTCACCTCCGCAGCCCAATCCTGTCCCGCCGGCAGTCAAGGGACCGGTGCCGGCGGGCAAGGGGATGTGGATATGGGCACCGCCGCGGTTGCCGGGATCGCTGCCTACCGCGAATCAACCGTCGGCGACCCCGCAGCAGTCGGTTGCGAGCATTCACTCGCCGTCGGATTTCGCGAGGGCACTCCTCGCAGCTCTGGGCGATCCGAACACCGGTCCCAACGTCGAGGCCATCGACGCGTGGCAGGCGGCCGAGGGCGGGTTCGTCCACCTGAACCCCCTCAACACGACCCAAGCTGAGCCGGGTGCGACGATCTGGAACTCGTTGGGCGTCAGGACGTACCCGGACTGGAAGACCGCTGTCAAGGCGACGACCCAGACTCTGAGGAACGGCCTGTACCCAGGGATCCTCGCCGCCCTCAAGACCGGGAACAACGCGCTTGCTGTGGCGCACGCGGTCGGGGCGTCGCCGTGGGGCACCGGGAACTTCTCCAGCGTCCTCGGCCACACGTATGCGCCCGTCGTGAACGGGACCGATCTCCCCGCTGTCGATGCCCTGGTGGCCAAGGCGCAGTCGGCTGGGCTCGACTACGTCGTAGTGCTCCTCGGCTCGACGGACGCCAGCTTCACGCAACAGGGCTTCCTCGACGCCTTCCTTCCCGCCGCCCACGCCGCGAACATCCGCGTCTACGGCGCCGACATCCCCGGCCTGGCCGACCTCAACGCCGACATCGCCCGGGCGGTCTCCGAGGTCACCTACACGACGTCCGACCAGGATCGGATCGACGGTTTGGTCGCCGACCTCGATCCTCCGGCGGGGGCCACCCCTCCCCTGCCGGCAGCACAGGACTACGGAACGGGCCTGAGGACGGCCGTCGGCCCCAACTTCCCTCTCGTCGCTGCCGTGCCGGTTCCCTCCGTCCCGGCCCCCCCTCCCCCTGCATCCGTGTATCCCTACCAACGTGTGGTCTCGTCCTTCGATGCCGTTGCCGTGGTGGACGCCTCGTCGAGCCCGGGTAGCCAGGATCTCGGTCCGGCGATGGCCGCGCTGGCACCCTTCGGCAAGCCCCTGATCGCCGTGGACCAAGCCTCGCTGCCCCTGACCCCGCCGCCCCCGACGCCGGCACCGGGCTCGACTCCCGCCGACCCCGCACGCGATCAGGTGCTCGCCTTCATGAAGGCGGCCGAAGACACCCAGGCGAGCTCGGCTTCGTTCTGGAGCTGGGAAACGGCGAGCCAATCGGTCTTCGACGCCGTACAGAGCGTTCCGCAATTCAGCCTTCCGGCCGCCCCCGCACCGATTTCTCCGAATGCGGTACGGGACTGGCAGACGCTGCTGGCCGGTCTCGGGTTCGCTGCTCCCATCTCCGGGCAGTGGGACCGCCCCACCGTGGCCGCGATCAAGGCCTACCAGCAGATCGCGGCCATCCCCGCCACCGGAGTGGTCGACGACACCACCCGTACGACCATGCTGACGCCGTTCGCGCCGCCCCTCCCGCCGGCGCTGTTGGCCAGCTCCCTCGCCGTGCCCGGGGGCGTGGTCGGCCCAGGCGGCGCCGCTGCCCCGTTGCCGATCCAGTACCTGAAGGGTGGCAGCGTCGACCAGGGCGTGGACTACGCAGCCCCGGGCGGGACGCCCCTCTTCGCCATGGGTTCGGGCACCATCATCCAGGAAGGCATCAGTGGATTCGGGCCCAACGCGCCGGTGCTGCAGATCACGTCGGGCCCGCTGGCGGGCAGGACCGTCTACTACGGCCATGCCGGGCCGGACTTGGTGCCGGTCGGGGCCCACGTCGTCCAGGGCCAGCAGATCTCCATCGTCGGGTACGGCATCGTCGGCGTGTCGACCGGCCCGCACCTGGAGATCGGCTTTGCGCCCCTCGGTCGACTCGGAGCAGGACAGTCCATGCTCGACTACATCAACTCCATCGTTCCCTCGATCGGCCGGTAGTTCGACGCTCAGCGGGGCGCTGCGGATCCTCGAAGCGACCGCAGTGCCTCCACGGGTGGAGCCGGGGCGCCGGTGCTCCGGGCTGTGGCGAGCTCCCCCCATATCGGCGAGCCCGCGACCAACCGTGGGTCGGCTGCCGCCCGTCGATGGAGAATGTCGTCGGGCACGGGCTGTGGGTCGTCGGTGGTGACCTCGGCGACGATCTCGTCGTAGCGCTCGGCCAGCACGGTGTTGGTCGGATCGATCCCCAGCACGAGGAGCAGGCCGGTCGGCTCCGTATCGAGCAGGAGGGTCGTGAGGTCCGGTCGGTGCCGTTCGAGGACGGCCGTCACCTTGTAGGTATCTCCAGCCCAGAGCAGCGTGTGCTGGTGGCGCGCCGCCTCCGACACCGACCGGGGGAGCACGTCGTCGAGCACGACGACGCTCGTCGACGCGCTCAGCCGTTCGGTGTTCATGAAGTCGCGCAGCACGAACTCGAAGAGGTGCAGGCCGTCGATGAAGGTGAAGTCGACGACACCATCGGGAAACCACGAGATGGCGTCGGCTCGGGCGAAGAAGTCGTCGCTGGTCGCCCTGACCAGCTCGAGGTCGCACGCGAGCTCGGCGGTGATGCAGAAATCCGGGTCCACACCGATCGTCCGCGTTCTGGACCGGGCGAGGCCAAGGCCGTCGTTGATCCCGATCTCGAGATAGCTCCGCGGCCGGTAGCGCTCATGGATGACCGACAGGAACTGGTGGCGTTCCATCCTCTGGAATCCTACGCACGACGAAGCCAAGACTCGCCGACTCCGCAGCCAAGGGTTCATCCGCCGGCGTCACCTACTCCACCTGAGCATCCAGGCTCGGGGCCACAAGGTAGCGTGCTGGAGCGATGACGGCTGCTGTCGGCGCGGGACTTCGGTGGTGGCGTCTGCGAGTTCCTCTGCGGATGCCGTGGCAGGGGGTCGTCGAGCGCGACGTTCGCATCGTCCAGGGACCGACGGGGTGGGGAGAGGTGTCACCGTTGCCCGGCTTTCCCTGCGACCCGACGATGGCCTCACAGTCCGCCATCGAGGCAGCCACACATGGTTGGCCGACGCCCGTTCGCCTGACGATACCGATCAACTCGACCATACCGCCGGTTCCCCCGGATGAAGCCTCACACCTCGCGCTCGAGGACGCGCGTGCGGGCATCGATACCTTCAAGGTGAAGGTCGGGGCAGGCGACGACGTGGGCCGCCTCTCCGCCGTGAGGGACGCCATCGGCCCTTCGGCGTCGCTGCGCGTCGATGCCAACGGAGCGTGGGACGTCGAAACGGCGTGCGCTCGCTTGGCGTCGTTCGGCCGCTTCGATCTCGAGCTGGCCGAGCAGCCTGTCGCCAGCCTGGACGACCTGGCTCGGCTCCGGCGCATGGTGAGCGCGCCGTTGGCCGCCGACGAAGCCGTGAGAGATGTGGACGACGCCCGGCGCCTGAGGCGGTTGGACGCGGCGGACGCGCTGGTGGTGAAGGTGCAGCCCCTCGGCGGCGTGCGGGCGGCGCTGTCGGTGGTCGAGGAGGCAGGGGTGCCGGCAATCGTGTCGTCCATGCTCGAGACCTCGGTGGGGCTGGCCGCAGGAGTGGCGCTGGCAGCCTGTCTCCCCGATCTGCCCTTCTCCTGCGGGCTCGGCACGGCTTCGCTGTTGGCCGCTGACGTCACCGACGATCCCCTCCTGCCCTGTCGGGGCGCGGTCGAGGTCCGGCCCGTGTTCCCGGACGAAGTGCTGCTCGGTCGCCTGGCTGCCCCCGCCTAGTCCCCCACATCGTCCGAGTTGGGCAGGCGAAGGCTCATCCCAGCTGGCGGCGAACGACCTTCCCGGACGAGGTGCGGGGTAGCAGATCGACGAGGACCAGCTCCCGAGGGAAGGCGTACGCAGGCAGCCGATCCTCCACAAAGGCCCGTAGCGAGGCAAGGTCGGGCGGTGTGGCGCGATCGGCGGGGACCACCCAGGCGACGACCCGCTCCCCCCACTTACGGTCGGCGCGACCCCCGACCGCGACCTCCTGTACCAACGGGTGGCCGGCCAACGCCGCCTCCACGGCGTGTGGCCAGACCTTCTCACCGCCGGTGACGACGACATCCGACATACGGCCGGACACGACGATCCGTCCGTCGGGTTCGACCACGCCGGCGTCGCCGGTGGGCAGCCATCCGTGGGCCGTCTTCGGATCGTGGCCGTCGCGATAGCAGCGCAGCAGCATCGACCCGCGGACGAGGACCTCTCCCTCTGAGACGCGCGCATCGACACCCTCGAGGGGCCGCCCGTCGTAGATGACGCCGCTGCCCGTCTCGGTCATGCCGTAGGTGGCGACCACGTTGCCGGGAAGATGCGAGGGCGGCCTGCTCCCTCCCAGCAGCACGGTGCGGAACAGACTGGCGTCCACGCGGGCGAGCGTCGTGGGCACCAGAGCCACGAGGGTCGCCCCGCCGTCGCGGGCTGCCCGTGCCACCGCCGACGCATCGAAGCGAGGGAGCACGGTCAGCGCAGTGCCGGTGACGAGCGCGCGCGTGATCACCGCAAGACCGCCGATGTGCGCCACCGGGAGGCAGGCCAGCCACCGATCGGCGCCCGTGTCGACACCCAGCCGGGCGCTCGTGGCCCAGGCCGATGCGGCGACCGCCTCGTGGGTCAGCACGACTCCTTTGGGCTCGCCGGTCGTCCCGCTCGTCGCGACGACGAGGGCGTCACCCGGCTCGACCGGCTCACCCCCCGCCCGCTGCGAGCGCTCGCCGTCGGCGGCCACCACGATGCTGGGCCGGAGAGCAGCGAGGAGACGCTCGGCCGCCTCCCGCGGCAGGCGATGATCGACCGGGAGCACCGCATCTCCCGCGTCCCAAGCTCGGCGGAGCTCGTCGAGGAGCACAGGACCCCCGGGCAGGGCCAGGGCGACGAGGGACTGCACCGCGATTAGCGTAGCCGAGTCTTGGAGTGATAACTCTAGGAGTAAACGCTTTGGGAGAATCGCTCCATGACCAGGACCGCAGCCCCGGACTGGGCCCCCTCCGGCCACTACCAGGACATCGCCTACGAGACCGCCGAGGGGATGGCCAAGATCACGATCTGCCGGCCGGAGGTCCGCAACGCCTTCCGGCCTCGCACCCTGTTCGAGCTGAGCCACGCCTTCAACGCGGCGCGCGACGACGCAGAGGTGGGTGTGATCATCCTCACCGGAGAGGGTGACAAGGCCTTCTGCTCGGGAGGCGACCAGCGGGTCAGGGGCGACGACGGGTACGTCGACGACGCCGGCGTCGGTCGGCTCAACGTGCTGGATCTCCAGATCCAGATCCGGCGGACGCCGAAGCCCGTGATCGCCATGGTCGCCGGCTACGCGGTGGGTGGAGGCCACGTGCTGCACGTGGTGTGCGACCTGACGATCGCCGCCGCCAACGCCCGCTTCGGCCAGACCGGCCCGCGGGTGGGATCCTTCGACGGCGGCTACGGCTCCGGACTGCTGGCGCGCAGCGTCGGACAGAAGAAGGCCCGCGAGTTCTGGTTCCTCTGCCAGCAGTACGACGCAGAGGAGGCCCTCGCCATGGGCCTCGTCAACGCCGTGGTCCCCCTCGAGCGCCTCGAGGAGGAGACCGTCGCCTGGTGTCGGCGCATCCTGCAGCACTCACCGCTGGCGCTGCGGATGATCAAGGCATCGTGCAACGCGGTCGACGACGGGCTGGCCGGGATCCAGCAGCTGGCGGGTGACGCGACGCTCCTCTACTACCAGTCACCGGAGGCGCAGGAGGGTCGCGACGCCTACCTCCAGCGGCGCCCCCCGGATTTCGCCGGCTTCCCGCGGCGTCCCTGAGCGGGTCGTGACACCCCGGACCAACCGTTGGGTGCTCGGGGCACGACCGAGGACGCTGCCCGCGGCGGTCGCACCCGTGGCGGTGGGCACGGCGGTCGGGGCCAGCGAGGGACCACTGCGGGCGTGGCGGGCGCTGGCGGCTCTCGTCGTGGCTCTGGCCCTGCAGGTCGGTGTCAACTACGCCAACGACTACCAGGACGGGACGAGGGGCGCCGACCGGGACCGTGTGGGGCCCACCCGCCTGGTGGCCTCCGGCCTCGCCGCGCCCGCTCAGGTCCGTGCCGCGGCCGTGCTGTCGTTCGCCCTCGCGGCGGCGGCTGGCCTGGTGCTGGCGATCGTCGTCTCCCCCTGGTTGATCGTCGTGGGCACCGCCAGCATCGCCGCCGCCTGGGCCTACACCGGCGGCCCGCGGCCGTACGGCTACGACGGCTTCGGAGAGGTGTTCGTCTTCGTGTTCTTCGGCGTCGTGGCGACGACGGGCTCAGCCTTCGTGCAGCACGGGCGCCTGTCCGGGCTCGCGCTGGTCTGCTCGGTACCGGTCGGCCTGCTGGCTGCGGCCCTGCTTGCCGTCAACAATCTCCGGGACCGCCCCCGTGACGCGGTCGCCGGCAAGCGCACCCTCGCGGTGCGGCTCGGAGACAGAGCAGCCCGCCGCTTCTATGCCCTGCTCGTCGTCATCGCCCTCGCCTGTCCGCTCGTCATCGCCCTCGCTCGCACGCGGGCTCTGATCGCTCTTGTCGCCGTTCCGCTCGCCGTCAGCCCGATGCGCCGCGTTCTCTCCGGCGCCGAGGGTCGGGCCCTGGTGACGGCCCTCGGAGAGACTGCCCGCGTGCAGCTGGTGTTCGCTGGTGCGCTGGCGCTCGGTGTGTGGCCGCGATGAGCCAGCGACTAGGAGCCCGGCGTCGTCGGTCCGTACCGGTCGAGGAACGGCGCCACCGCGGCGACGAAGTCGTCGGGGCGTTCGAGGTGGAGGGCATGGCCCGCGTTCGGCACGAGCGCCAGTTCCGCGTTCCCGCCGATGGCGTCGGCCATGGCGGCGGCCCGATCGCGGAAGGCAGGATCGCGCTCGCCGGCGACGACCAACACCGGCATCGTCAGCTGCCGCAGCCGATCCCACAACGGCTCCTGGACACCGGTTCCCGCCGCGCGCAGGCTGGCTGCCAGCCCGGCCACGGTGTTCTCCCGCCGGGCATCGAGGTTCGCCTCGGCCGGCCCGAGCGAGGCGAAGAGTGGACTCGCGAGCCACCGGCGCAGGAACTCGTCGAGCCCGACCTGCTCGAGCTCGGCGGCCAGGCGATCGTCCGCGGCGCGTCGCCGTCGCCGCTCGTCGGCGTCCTCGATCCCTGCCGTGCCGCTCACCAGCACCAGCGATCGGACCAGCGTCGGACAGTCCAGAGCGAGCCGCAGGCACATTCGGGCGCCCATCGAATAGCCCACGTAGCTGGCCTCGCCGCCAACTTCACCGATCAGCCGGGCTCCCTCGGCGACGTCGGCGGCGATCCTCGACGAACCGCCGTGGCCGGGCGCGTCGACGCGCACGACCTCGAACCGCCGGGCCAGATCGGTGGCGGCGCGGCCCCAGGACCGGCGGGTCTGACTGAACCCGTGGACGAGCACCGTGCGGGGACCGGCCCCCTGGACCTCGGCGTGCAGCACGATGCCATCGTGGCATCACCGGCGGCTCGCCCGGCTGCGCCCACACCGCCGTGGACGTAGCCGCCACCTTCTGCGCCACGCTGGTCGACGAGTGGTACCGGGCCGGAGTCACCGACGCGGTCGTCGCTCCCGGGTCGCGATCCACGCCGTTGCTCCTGGCGCTGCGGGCCGACGAGAGACTCCGGCTGCACGTCTTCGTCGACGAGCGCTCGGCAGCCTTCTTCGCCATGGGCATCGGGCTGGCCACGGGCACGCCCGCCGTCGTGCTGACCACCAGCGGCACGGCGGCGGCCGAGCTCCTCCCCGCCGTCGTCGAGGCCCACCACGCCGGGGTGCCGCTGGTGGCCTGCACCGCCGACCGCCCTCCGGAGTCTCAGGCGATCGGCGCTCCTCAGACCATCGACCAGTCCCGCCTGTTCGGCGCCGCGGTCCGCTGGCGGGCGGAGCCGGGCGTGCCGGACGCCTCGGTAACAAGCACGTGGCGGTCACTGGCAGCCCGGGCCGTCTGCGAGGCGCGGGGTGCAAGTGGGCGGCCAGGGCCGGTCCACCTCAACCTCGCCTTTCGGGAGCCCCTGGTCGGCAAGGCGGGACCGCTTCCCCCGGGTCGGGCTGGTGGGACCCCGTGGCATCAGACGGCGCGGTCGCCGTGCTCATCGGCCCCCGCCACCGAGCTGGCCCCGCTGGTGTCGAGCCGCCGGGGCGTGATCGTGGCTGGCGCCGGCTCGGGCGACCCCGAGGGCGTGCACAGGCTGGCGGCCACACTGGGGTGGCCGGTGCTGGCGGACGCGCGCTCGGCGTGCCGGCGTCCGGACCGCACCACCGTGGCCGCCTTCGACGCCCTGCTCCGTCACGAGCACCTGGCGGCGGCGCTCCTCCCCGAGGTGGTGCTCAGGACCGGCGCGCCCCCTGCGTCGCGGGTGCTGGCCGACTGGCTGACGACGTCGGGCGCGCGGCAGATCGCCGTCGAGACCCATGGAGCATGGCTCGACCCGGGACGAACGGCGAGCGTGGTCGTCGCCGCCGATCCAGGTCGTGTATGCGAGGCGCTCGCCCGGTGCCGGCCCGCGGCATCGCCGGCGCCGTGGCTCGGGGACTGGGCCGACGCCGAGGCCGCCGCCCAACGGGCCATCGACGCGGTGCTCGGCTGCCACCGGGAGACGACCGAGCCGGCGATCGCGCGAGCTCTGGTCGACTGTCTCCCACCGGACACGACGCTCTTCGTCTCGTCCTCGATGCCGGTACGCGACGTCGAGTGGTTCGCCAGGCCCCGGGGGGGTGTGCGGGTGCTCGCCAATCGCGGGGCAAACGGCATCGACGGGGTCGTGTCCACCGTCCTCGGCGCGGCCGCCAGCGGAACGGGGACACCGACCGTCGGCCTCCTGGGCGACCTCGCCCTGCTGCACGACGTCGGCGGGCTGCTCGGCGCCGGCCGCCGGGAGCTGGACTGCGTCCTGGTGGTCGTCGACAACGGCGGTGGTGGCATCTTCTCCTTCCTGCCCCAGGCCGGCGCGGTGGCCGAGGACGACTTCGAGCGCTTGTTCACGACACCCCACGGTCTCGACCTGGCCGGACTGTGCAGGCTCCACGGTCTCGCCACCTGCGAGACAGACCAGGCGGCGGAGATCGCCCCCGCCGTGCGGGCCGGTCTCGAGGCCGGAGGGGTCAACGTGGTGGTCGCCCGCACCGCGCAACGGTCCAGCGTGGGCATCCACCACGAGATCCACGCCGCCGTGGCGGCCTCACTCGAAGCCCTCGGGCACCGGTCCGACTGAAGCCCTGGGGGTTTCGGCCTGCGGACCGCCCCTATGGCCGCACGATGGCGTTGAGCATGGGTTGGAACTTGAGCTCGGTCTCCGCCAACTCGCGCTCGGGCATGGACTCGGCGACGATGCCAGCTCCGGCCAGCAGCCGGGCTCGGCTGCCCGCGAGCTGGGCCGAGCGGATGCCGACCGCCCACCTGCCGTCGCCGACCGCGTCCACCCACCCGACCGGGCCGGCGTACCTTCCCCGGTCGGCCCCTTCCACCGCGGCGATGTGGGCGAGAGCGCCAGCGGTCGGCGTTCCCGCCACCGCCGGCGTGGGGTGGAGGGCCGTGGCCAGCCCGAGGGCCGATGGCCGAGGATCGGCGAGCCGTCCATGGATGGGACTCCCCAGATGGGCCAGCGTCCCGACGGGCACGAGGGACGGTGTCGCCGCGACGGCGAGGTCATGGCAAAAAGAACCGAGGGTGGCTGCCACCGCGTCGACCACGAGGCGGTGTTCGTGGCGCTCCTTGGCCGACGACAACGACCAGGTCGCCTGCTGGACCTCGGAATCGGGGCCGTTCCTGGGCGCGGTGCCTGCGAGGGGGTGCGACCACACCCCGTCGCCCTCGCGAGCGACGAGCAGCTCCGGGCTGGCTCCGACGAACCCGTCAACGGCGAACACCATGCACGAGGGGTAGGCGGCCACGAGCCGCCGGGCCACCTCGGCCACGGCGATGGTGCGGTCCGCGACCACGGCCAGCTCGCGCGCGAGCACGACCTTGTCCAGCCGGCCGGTGGCGACGAGCCGGGCAGCCTCGGCGACCAGCTCGCACCAGCGACGCACATCGGTCACCGGCCTGACCACGTACTCGGCCGGCCGAGGGCGCACGCCACCTCGCGACCGCTCGACCGCCCACCTGACAAGGCGCGGCGCCATGTCAGGGTCCGAGCCGATGACCGTGAGCGAGGTCTCACCGTCGCGTTGCCGACGGACCAGGACCTCGGGGACGATCAGCTCGCCGGCGACCGAGCTCGAGAACGGAAGCGCACCCACGGCGATGGGGGGATGCGGGCCACGCACGTCGATCGCCGAGAGCAGCTCGCCGACCTCTGCCGCGGCCGACTCCAGTGCGCCAGGGGCCACCGTCAACGTCGCCGCAACCCCGACGCCGGCGAAGCCCGCGTCTCCCTCCTGCCACAGGACGCCGTGCTGTCCAGCCAGGCGGGCCAGGTCGACCTCGGTTGCCAGCTCGACCGAGCTCGCCACCAGCGGCCCCCGGAGCGCGATCCCGGCGCGTGAAGTCATGCTCGCGTCCCGACGAGGAGCTGCACGACTCCCCCGGTGAACAGGTGCCGACACACATCGACAAAGCCTGCGGCGGTCAGACCGGCGAGGAGCGACTCGGTGGACGGCAGGTAGGCCACGGAGAGTGGGAGGAAGCGGTAGGCCGCACGATCAGAGAGCAGGGCCCCGAGCCTCGGCACCACCTGGGTGAAGTAGAGGCGGTGGCCGAGCCGCATCACGGGATTGGGCGGCTCGGCCACCTCCAGCAGGGCGATCCGACCGCCCGGACGCACGACCCGGGCCAGCTCGGCCTGGAACTCCACCAGGTCGACCAGGTTTCGCAGGGCGAACCCACACGTCGCTCCGTCCACCGACGCGTCAGCGAGCGGGAGCCGGGTCACGTCGGCACGTGTCAGTGGGGCCACGGTGTGGGCGGCACCGAGCATTCCCGCAGACAGGTCGAACCCAGAGGCCACGAGCCCCG
>VAWP01000074.1:0-17398 GCA_005888295.1 Actinomycetota bacterium | reverse complement strand
CGAGATCGACCACGACGGCGCCGGACGACAGGCCGAGGGCAGCCACGGTGCGCCGGCGCCAGCCCTTGTCGAGGCCGAACGTCATGAGCCCGTTGATCCGGTCGTAGTCGGAGGCGATGGTGTCGAACATGGCCGTCACTCGGCGGGCCTTCTCGGCGCCGTGGGGCAGACGGTCGGTGTCGGCTCTCATCCCTCCGCCGCCATCGGTGGCTCGAGCCGACGTCGCGCTTCGAAGCGCACGGCCGCCACCTCGTCCTGATCACCGACGGCCTCGATGTGCTCCTGGGCCACCGCCAGCAGGATCCGCCGGAAGTGGTGAGCGACCAGCGAGACCGTGGCCGGCAGGAGAGCGTCGAACGCCTCGACCAGGCGGGCCGCGGCCTCGGCGTCGCCCGAACCCTCTCGACGAAGAGCGTGGCGCACGTTGTCGTCGAACAGCTCCACCGCCCGCTCGGCCAGCTCGCGGGCAGACTGTGCGTGCAGGCGCGCCAGCTCGAGGACTTCGCCGAGTGGCAGCCCGTACTCGAGCAGCCGCAGCCCCGACCGCAGGGCAACCCGGTCGGCATCGGTGTAGCGCCTCTCTCCTTCGTGACGGCGAGGGATGAGGACACCCTCCTTCTCCAGCGCCTCGAGCAGGGCGACCGGCACCCCTGCACGCTCGCTCAGAGTGGTCAGGGTGAGGAACTCCTCGGGCGACCCGTCAGGACGCCGTTCGTCGGCACCTCCCACCACGGCTTCGACCAGCGCCTCATCGGGGCGGGCGAGCTCGTCCCGGACGATGCGACCGATCACCCCGAGGGTGAAGCCACGCTCCTGAAGCCTTCGGATCTCCCGCAGCCGCTCGAGATGGTCGTCGCCGTAGATGGCGACCCGGCCGGTGCGCCTGGGCGGTGCGAGGAGCCGCTTTGACTGGTAGAAGCGGATCGTGTCGACGGACACCAGGGCGGCTCGGGACAGCTCCTCGACTCGGTACTCCACACACCTACTCTAGGAGTGATCACTCGAAGAAAGCGAGCCCTGCCCAGACCCCGTCACGCCCCCGGAGCGCCAGCCTCAGCCGACCGGCCTGCTGCTAGGGCTCGCTGGCGACCCAGGCCACGGCGCCGCCGGCCAGGTTCTGGGCTGGGAACCCCGCTCTCACGAGGGCCTCGGTCGCTGCCGCCGAACGCCCTCCCATGTGGCAGGCCACCACCACGACGCGGTCGGTTGGGATCTCGCGGACCCGATCGGCGAGCTCACCGAGCGGGATGTTGACGGCGTCCGGGTACGCCCACTCGGCCACCTCCTCGCGCTCTCTCACGTCGAGCAGGAAGATGTCCTCTCCTGCGCGGCGACGCTCCCGGACCTCGTGGGCGTGGATCTCCGGCGTGGTCAAGCTCAGCTCCGCACTGTCGTCGGTCAGCACGCACGCTACCCGCTCACCCTCTGCGCTCCACTACCAGGCGAGGGCCAGGCTCTTGGGCCCCCGGATGGTCGACGTCGGCTTCCATTCGATGTCCGGCTCGGCGAGGTCCAGGTCCGGGAAACGGGTGACCAGGCGCCCGATGGCTTCTTGGCCCTCGATGCGGGCCAGGGGTGCTCCCAGGCAGTG
Source organism: Actinomycetota bacterium (assembly GCA_005888295.1). Lineage (GTDB taxonomy): Bacteria > Actinomycetota > Acidimicrobiia > Acidimicrobiales > AC-9 > AC-9. Next base: position 15,807 of record VAWP01000074.1, on the reverse strand, counting down.
GTGGATGCCGCCTCCGAAGGACAGGTGCCGGTTGTCCCGGCGCCCGACGTCCAGCCGGCCTGGGTCCTCGAACACGTCCGGGTCCCGGTTGGCCGCGGCGATGAGGGCTACCACCTCGGTGCCCCTGGCGATCCGCTGGCCGGCCAGCTCGACGTCGGTCGTGGCGATGCGCGCGGTCATCTGCACCGGGGGTCCGAAGCGGAGCAGCTCCTCCACCACAGTGGTGACGAGCCCGGGATCGGCCCGCAGGCGAGCCAGCTCATCCGGATGGCGGAGCAGGTTGAGCGTGCCTCCCGAGATCAGGTTGACCGTCGTCTCGTGCCCGGCGCCGAACAGCAGGACAGCCGTGTCCAGCAGCTCCTCGTGGGTGAGGCGATCGCCGTGGTCCTCCGCAGTGATGAGGGCACTGAGCAGGTCAGCGCCGGGAGCGTGCCTGCGGTGGCTCACGAGCTCGTCGAAGTAGGTGCGCAGGGACCGGATGGCATCGGCCGCAGGGAAGAACACGGTCATGTCGTCGGACGGGTCGAGCGCCTTGACCGCCTCTGCCGTCCAGGCCCGCAGCATCTCGTGGTCCGTCTCGGGGACCCCCAGCATGTCGCTGATCACCGTCACCGGGAGAGGAAAGGCCAGGCCCTCCACGAGGTCCGCCCCGCCGTCGGACGCCATCGAATCGAGCATCCGGTCGACAATGGCGGCGATCCGGTGGCGCCTCTCCTCGACGGCCCGCCCCGTGAAGGCCTGCCCCACGATCCGGCGGAGTCTCGTGTGATCTGGTGGGTCGGCGAACAGCATCACGCGGCCCATGAGGTCCTGGAGGTCGGACAGGCCGAGCTGGCGGGCCATCTCCACGAGCTGGTCGTAGCCGCCCTGGTGCCGGGAGCTGCTGCTGAAGCGCGCATCCCGGAGCACGGCGAACACGTCGGCGTGTCGAGTGAGCAGCCACCCACCGAGGACGGTGGGCAGCACCGGCCCCATCGCCTGGAGGCGGGAGTAGGTGGGATACGGGTCCGCCCGGATCGCGGGCTCCTTCATCAGCTCGATGAGCGAGACGGTGTCGGGCTGGGTCACGGGCCGATCATCCATCGGGGCGACGATGAACCGCAACGTGGCAGCTGTAGCTGAGTCGCAGTGGCTACACCACGGCAATCGACCGACCCGACGGACGCGACTAGACGAGCGCAGGGGTCTGCTGACGGATCGCCCGGCGGGCGGTGATGCCCGTGGCCACGGCAGTGGCGGCGAAGGCGAGCGTGACGGTGGCGAAGGCCCTAGCTGGCGAACTCGACCGGGAGGTGCTTGATGCCGCCGATGAAGTTGGACCGCAGCGGCGCCGGCTCCCCTATGGCGCGAATCGTCTTGACCTGGCGGGCCAGCTCCTCGAACAGGACCCGCATCTCGAGGCGGGCGAGGCTGTTGCCGAGGCAGAAGTGCGGCCCGCCGCCGCCGAAGGCCAAGTGGTCGTTGGGCGTGCGCTCGATGTGAAAGCGGAAGGGGTCGTCGAACACGTCCTCATCGCGGTTGGCCGATACGTACCAGATGCTGACCTTGTCACCGGCCTTGATGGGCACGCCCCGTAGCTCGGTGTCGGTCATGACGTTGCGCCGGAAGTACATCACGGGTGAAGCCCAGCGCAGGATCTCTTCGGTGGCAGTTCCTATCAGGCCGGTCGGATCCTGGGCCAGCTTGTCGTACTCCTCTGGATGCTCGAGGAAGGCGTTGAGGCCGTGGCTGATGGCGTTGCGCGTGGTCTCGTTCCCGGCTACGGACAGCAGCATGAAGAACAGGTTGAACTCCATCTCCGTGAGCTGATCGCCGTCCAGCTCGGAGCTCAGCAGAGTGGTGATGATGTCCTCCTTGGGATCTTCCCTCCTCTGGGCTGCGAGCTGGTTGGCGTACATGAACATCTCGACCCGTGCCTCGTTGGCTTCGTCCATCGTCACGGAGTACTCGGGGTCCTCGCTGCCGACCATGCGGTTGCTCCAGTCGAAGATCTTGTGGCGATCTTCTCGAGGGACACCGATCAGCTCGGCGATGGCCAACAGCGGCAGCTCGGCTGCGACCTCGACCACGAAGTCGCAGCTGCCCTTGGCGATCGCCGGCTCGAGGACGCTGAGGGCGAGCTCGCGAATGTGCGGCTCGAGGGCGTTGATCATGCGCGGGGTGAAGCCCCGGTTCACGAGCTTGCGATGGCGAGTGTGGTCAGGGGGGTCCATCATCAGCATGATCTTGGCCCCCTCGAAGTCAACCTCCATCTCCTGTTCCTCGAGGCCGATCACTCCGCCGTGGTCCTGGTCGGAGGAGTAGACGCGGGCGTCGCGGCCCACGGCCAGCACGTCGTCGTACTTGGTGATGACCCAGAAGCCCGGTCCGGACGGCTCCGGATGGCGGTACACGGGATTGTGCTGCCGCAAGTACGTGAACCACTCGTGCGGGATGCCGCGCGTGAAGACATCGCGGTCCAGCAGGTCGATCTGAGCCAGATCCATGCCAACCACCTCCTCAGCCCTGCGCAGCTCGGACGCCCGCCTCGAGCCGCTCGACCGTCTCGATGTACTCCTCGATCAACCCGTACATCACGTCTCGCACTGGCTGGACCTTGTTCATCCGACCGACGATCTGACCGACGGGAGCAAACGCCAGGTCCTTCCGATGGGAACGGGATATGCGAGCGTTCGCGTCCGCAGTGAGAATGTTCTGCAGCGGCATGCCGAGCGGCCCCGGACCCTCGGGATCTTCCCACGCGTCGGTCCATGCGTTGCGGAGCATCCTCGCCGGCTTGCCCGTGTAGCTCCGCGATCGGACGGTGTCAGCCGAGCTGGCCTCGAGATAGCGTTCCACCACTTCGGAACCCATGTTGCTCTCCGCCGTGGTCAACCACAGGGACCCCAACCACACGCCCTGCGCCCCGAGCGACAACGCTGCCGCGATCTGCCGTCCTGAGCCGATGCCGCCGGCTGCCAACACAGGAGCGGGAGCGACCGCGTCGACGACCTCCGGAACCAGCACCATCGTGGCGACCTCGCCGGTATGGCCGCCGGCTTCGTAACCCTGGGCGACGACGATGTCGACTCCATTGTTGACGTGGCGCCCCGCCTGCTGGGCCTTGCCGGCCAGGGCGGCCACCTTCACCCCGTGCTCGTGCGCCTGCTTGATGACGTCGACCGGGGGTGAGCCGAGGGCGTTGGCGATCAGCTTGATCGGATGCGACAAGGACACCTCGACGTGACGGCGAGCGACGTCCTCCGCCCACCCGATCACACCGTGAGGCTCTTCACCCTCGGGCAGGGGCGGCAGTTGAAAGCGCTCGATGAGCTCGTCGACGTACCGGCGATGGCCCTCGGGGATCATTCCCTGCACCTTGCCGATGAGCTCCTCGGGGGTCGCCCCGTGCACGTCCACCGCCTTCTGAGGCATGACGATGTCGACGCCGTACGGCAACCCGTCCACGTGCTGATCGATCCAGTCCAGCTCGATCTCGAGCTGTTCGGCGGAGAAGGCGACGGCGCCCAGCACACCGAAGCCCCCGGCCTTGCTCACCGCTGCCACCACGTCCCGGCAGTGGGTGAAGGCGAAGATCGGGTACTCGATTCCGAGCTGGTCGCACATCGGCGTACGCATTCGTCACCCCCTGTGGATGGCCACGGCCACCCTAGGCCTGTACCCGCTCAGCCGGCGTTGTAACGGTCGCTATCTAGATAACGAACGTGATATAACACCATGGATGGCCAGGACGCAAGAGCAACGCCGGGCCGAGACCCGTCAGCAGCTCCTCGAGGCGGCGCGCGACATGGTGGCCGAGCGGGGCATCGCCGGCGCCTCCGTCGACGCCGTGGCCGAGGCGGCCAACCTGACGTCCGGCGCCCTCTACGGCCAGTTCGGCCGCAAGGAGGGGCTCCTGGTCGCCCTCCTCGACGCGTGGAAGGACGCCACGGCCAGCGTGATCGCCGCCGACTTCGAGGCCAGCTCGAGCCGCGACGACCAGCTGGCCTCGCTGTGGCGGAACCTTGCCGATCCCCCCGCCGACGGGGGCGACGCCTGGGTCCTCCTCGAGCACGAGCTCTGGCTCTACGCCTGCCGTCACCCCGGGGCTCGGTCCACGGTGGCGGCGCGCTACGAGGACGCCCGTCGCAGCCTGGCCGACGCCCTCCCAGGGGCTGCGGTCGCTGACGACCCGGCTTCGGAGGAGGGGCTGGCGTCGTTGCTCATCGCCCTGGTGATCGGCCTGGAGATGCAGCGTCGGCTCGACCCGGACGCCATCTCCGATGAGCTCGCGGTAGCCGGGCTGCGAACCCTCGTCGACGCCTTCGCACGGACACGTGAGCGTGCGTGATCGGCACCGCGGCCTCCATCCCGTGCCCGCCCACGAGCTGAGCATGCAGGACTTGGGGAACACCTACCGCTTCTTGTAGGGTCGCCTCACGCGTGCCAGCGAGGCACCGCCGGGAGGAGACGGAGTGGGCAGGCAAGTCCCATTGGTTGACTACCTGGTGCTCGGTGAGCAACCGCACCTGGAGGCCAACGAGTGCACGTCGTGTGGTGCCCGGTACTTCGACCGGCGTAACGCCTGCGCCAGCTGCGGGGCGACGAGCTTCCACAAGGCTGCGATCACCACCGAGGGAGAGCTCCGGGCGTACACGATCGTGTCGATGGCCGCCCCTGGCGTGCCGGTCCCCTTTGTCGCCGCGGTCATCGACTGCGACGGTACGAGCATTCGCGCCAACATCATCAACACCGAGCCCGATCCGGAGAATGTCAAGCTCGGTATGAAGGTTCGTCTGGCCACCTACACGGTGGGCACGGACGACGAGGGTACCGAGGCGATCGGCTTCGGATTCGCGCCGCTGGAGGCACCTGATGGCAACAGATGACGTCTGGATCCTCGGGATTCACATGACGAAGTTCGGCAAGCACCCGGACCTCGACACCATCGACCTGGCGGCGGACGCTGCGCTCAACGCCCTCGGCGACGGCGGCGTATCGATGAAGGACATGGGAGTCGTGGCGGCTGGCAACCTGATGGCCGCCAACGCAGGCATCGGCCAGCAGCTGCAGAAGCAGCTCGGCCAGACCGGGGTGCCCGTCTACAACGTGGCCAACGCCTGCGCCACGGGAGCCACTGCCCTGCGGACGGCCATCATGGCGATCAAGGCGGGGGAATGCGACATGGGCCTGGCCGTGGGCGTGGAGAAGCTCTCCGGCGCCGGCCTCCTCGGCGGCGGCGGTATGGCGAAGGCCGACAAGAAGGTCTACGAGCCGCGCGGTCGCTACGGTTCGGTGGCCACTATCGACGGTCGCATCGGCACCGAGACCATGCCGGGCGTGTTCGCTCAGGTCGGGATGGAGTACGGCCACAAGCACGGAGGCGCAACCTTCGAGCTCTTCGCACGGATCAGCGAGAAGAACCACGCCCACTCGACCCTCAACCCGCTGGCCACCTACAGCAAGAAGATGTCGCTCGAGGAGATCATGGGCGACGTGATGATCGCCTACCCCAACACCCGGCCCATGTGCTCGGCCAACTGTGACGGCGCTGCTGCTGCGGTGGTGGTGAGCGGATCGAAGCTCAAGACCCTCGACCCCACGCAGCGGCGACGGGCGGTCAAGGTGTCGGCCTCCGTTCTCACCACCGACCCGTGGGAGGAGGCCTGCCAGGTCCTACCCAACGTGAACACCCTGACTCGGAATGCCGCCGATCAGGCCTACGAGCAGTCTGGCGTCTCACCCGAGGACCTCGACCTGGTCGAGCTGCACGACTGCTTCGCCACTGCGGAGCTGGTGCACTACGACAACCTCGGCTTGTGCGCCCCCGGAGAGGCGGTGCCGTTCTTCGAGTCCGGTGCCACCTGGCGCGACGGGCAGAAGCCGGTGAACGTGTCGGGAGGCCTCGAGTCCAAGGGGCACCCCATTGCCGCCACCGGCATCGCCAACATCTGGGAGGTCTGTCACCACCTCCGTGGTGAGGCGGGCGACCGCCAGATCGAGGGTGCGACGGTTGGTCTGGCCCACGTGATCGGCCTCGGCTCCGCCTGCGGCGTTCACATCCTCGAGAGCGCCGCCGCCTAGACCCGGGCTCCAGCCCCCTCCAACCCTCTCGGCCTCGCCCTCGCCCTCGTAAGCGGAACCACATTCCGGTCCTGTTAGGATCCGGAGGATGGTTCCGGTTGGGTCAGCCACCACGGCCGTGCCCGAGGAAGAGGCGCCTCGTCAGCACTACCGGGTGACGTTCGGTGTGCTCGCCATGGGCACGCTGGCCTACGTCCTGATGCAGTCGATGGTGCTGCCGGCCCTGGGCACCATCCAGCACGATCTTCATACCAGCCAGGAAGCCGTGGCCTGGCTCCTGAGCGCCTTCCTGGTCAGCTCGTCGGTGGCCACCCCCATCCTCGGACGCATGGGGGACATGTTCGGCAAGGAGAAGATGCTCGTCGTGATGCTCGCGGTGCTCGCCGCGGGCACGGCGCTCGGAGGGCTCGCCGGGTCCCTCTGGCTGCTCATCGTGGCGCGGGTGATCCAGGGAGTCGCCGGCGCCGTCTTCCCCCTGTCCTTCGGGATCATCCGCGACGAGTTCCCCGCCGAGAAGGTGGCGGGCGGCATCGGTCTGATCTCCACCCTGCTCGGCATCGGAAGCGGTGTGGGCATCATCGTGGGCGGGCCAGTGGTCCAGCACCTCTCCTACCACTGGCTGTTCTGGATCCCGCTCCCCCTGGTGGTCGCCGCCCTGGTCGCTGCCATTCGCTTCGTTCCGGAGTCTCCGGTCAAGACGCCGGGCAAGGTCGACGTGCGCGGCGCCGTGGCCCTCTCGGCCTGGCTGGTCGCCCTGCTGGTCGGGATCACGCAGGGTCCGACCTGGGGTTGGGGGTCGCCTGGAGTGGTCGGGCTGCTGGTGGCGACCGTCGGCTTCTTCGTCCTGTGGGTGAGGGTCGAGCTCCGCGCGAGGCAGCCGCTCGTGGACATGCGACTGATGCGCATTCCGACAGTGTGGTGGACCAACGTCGCCGCCCTTCTCTTCGGCGTCGGCATGTACGCATCCATCGTGGTGTTGCCGCCATTCGTCGAGATCCCCGCCCGCACCGGCTACGGATTTGGAGCGTCGGCCACCATGGCAGGCGTGTTCCTGGTGCCCAGCGCCATGGCCATGCTGGTGGTGGGCCTGTTCAACGGACGGATCACAGGTGCTCTCGGGGCCAAGGGCTCACTGGTCCTGAGTGGTGTCGTCTCCGCCGTTCCGTTTGGTGTGCTCGCCCTGGCTCACGGATCGCCCTGGGAGGTGTACGCGACCAGCGCCTTCTCCGGGTTGGGCGTGGGGCTCGGTTTCGCCGCTCTCACCAATCTCGTGGTCGACGCCGTTCCCCCCACCGTCACGGGCGTGGCCACCGGGATGAACGCCAACGTGCGCACGATCGGCGGCGCCGTCGGGAGCCAGGTGGTCGCGAGCATCCTCACCGCCGGCGTGCTGGCCAGCGGGTACCCGTCGGAGCGAAGCTTTGGGATCGCCTTTGGGTTCATGGCCGTCTCGTTCGTGCTGGCGACTCTGGCGGCCGTGGTGGTTCCCGTTGCGCGCAGGGCGGCGGAAGCTGCGCCGCCCGGAGGCAGTCGGCGTGTCCCGATCGGCCTCGGCACGGGCCAACCCATGGACGTGCGATGAGTGTCCGCAGGGGGCGCGGGGGCTTCGATCCGAAGGGGCCGGACGGCACCCGGTCACGTCGAGCTGATCGGCGCGGAGACCTGAGCGCCGAGCTGCGCCAGGACGCGGCCCGCAACCGCGACCGTGTCCTCGCCGCCGCTCGTCAGGTCTTCGATGAGCAGGGGACGGCCTTCTCGGTCGAGGAGGTTGCCTGCCGCGCGGAGGTTGGAGTCGGCACCATCTACCGCCGCTTCCCCACCAAGGGTGACCTCATCGACGCCGTCGCTCTTCCGCTGTACCAACAGACACTGGAGATCGCGCATAGGTCGCTCGATGCGCCAGCCGCCGACGGGTTGGAGCAGTTCGTCCGGGACACCACTGCGTTCCACGCTGCCCACGGCCTTCCGTCACGCCTCCTGTGGGGTGCGGCCGGTGCCGCGAGAGTCCGTCAGGAGATCGCGGCGGCCATGGAAGTCCTGATCCAGCGGGCCAAGGACGCCGGCGCCCTTCGCGAGGACGTCGTCTATCAGGACCTCGTGGTACTCCTGTGGACGATGACCGACCTGGTGGAGGCCACGCGTCGTACGGCGCCCCGGATCTGGGAGCGTCACCTGGACCTCGTGCTCGACGGGCTGCGCCCGGGCCCGAGCCGCCCACTGCCGGGGGCCGTACCAGCGGCCAAGTGGGACCGCGTCGTCGCAGAGAGACACGAACGCGCCCGTTGACGTGGCGGGTCTCGTCGGGAACGCACGAGGAGGGTGTCTCGTGCGATCGTCCACCGACGCTGCGGGTGGGTGCGTCAGCCGGGCACGCCCTTTGCCAACACAGGCTCGCCGATGACCAGTTCTGCCTCCGCGATGAGCTCTCCCAGCGCCGGCGAGGCCGCGGCCATCGCGTCGCTCCCACTGTGGGCGGCCAGGGCATCGGCATCGGCGTAGAGCTCTGACACCCAGAACAGCTCAGGGTCGTCGTTGGACCGGTTCAGGACGTAGACAAGCGTGCCCGGTTCCTTCTCGACCTGCTCGAAAACGGGCCGGAAGGCGGCGATCAGCTCCTCACCAGTCCCCTTCTTCGCCTTGACCCGGGAGAACAAGGCAACACTTGGCATTTGAGCGCTCCTCCGAGACGTGGAGACGGGAGCATAACCCCGTCAGGTGGCGGCACCTTCACTCAGCCCACGGCTCGGCGTGTGCGACCGGTCCGGTCACTCCGTCCGTCGCGCAACGGTGACCACGGTCGGAAACGACACACCGAACAGGCGGACTACGGGACGCTGCCGACGCACCGAGAAGCCCGCCGCTTCCACACGGGCTCGCATCTCCGAGCGGGTCGGCCAGTAGGCGGGCTGACCGGCCCTGGCGAACCACTCACCTGCCGCGCGGGCGAGGGCGCCGGCTCGAGGGTTGACGACCGCCACGATCAGCCGACCTCCCGGTACCAGGACGCGACGAAACTCTCGCAGTGCCGCGTCGTGGTCGCTGAACCAATGGAACGCCTCGGTCGATACCACGACGTCAGCGGCCTCGGCGCGTACCGGCAGCGCGAGCGCGTTCGCCTCCACCCATGGCCCGACCCGGCGGTGGGTGGCCCGTTCGAGCATGCCGAAGGACAGATCGAACCCGCAGACGAGGCCGTCCACGACCCCGCCGGCGCTCGCGGTGAGAATCCCTGTCCCGCAACCCACGTCCAGGACCCGCCGTGCGGGTTCAGCGCGCAGCTCCGCCAGCACTGCCTGGTGAACGGGTCGGTAGACCGTCCATTGAACGATGGGCACGTCATAGACGCGTGACCACAGATCGAAGAACGCTCGGTGATGAACGGGTGGCCCCGGCATGGCTCGTGCTCGTTCTGCTCGTCCGGAGGACCGGGCGCTCGTCACCGGTACCGCTCGAACGTTCCGTCGAACCTGACCACGAGCCTCTGGTGACTAACTGGGGGTCTGCGGGGCGGCGACACCCTCTGGCGCCGCCTCCCCGCGCAGCATCCACCCCCATTGCTCGCTACGGCGAAGGCTGGCGACCGTGTACCAGATCGACCAGGCGAGCAGGGCACTCAGCATCGGCGCGCTGGTCGCGACATTTGCGACGACGAACACGTCGACGCCCCACGAGAGGAGCACGACGAGCAGGATCCCGGCGTGAAGAAGGAGGTAGGCGCCCCAGGCAAGAGAGACCCGGCCGAATACCCGGCGATACTCTTCCGAGCGACGAATCTCCGGTGAGAACGGGAAGATCTCGACGGCGAAGACTCCGGCGAGGGGACGGCCGAGCATGGTGGACACGGTGAAGACCAGGCCCAGGGCTCCGGACACCAGCAGGGGTTGGGCAAGGTAGATCGTGGCGCTGTGCGTCGCCAGCCCGACCACGGCATGGATGAGGACGAGGGTGAGGGAGAGCCGGGCAACCATCCCTGGCCGGTCGTGCCGGCGTTCGTAGGCCCACGCGAGCGTGGCGAACAACGTGGCAACCACGATCCCGACGATGACGCCCGCGGTCTTCCATCCCACATAGAAGCTCAGCAGTGGACCAGCGGCGTCGCGGGCGAAGCGTGGACCCGAGCCCAGCAGGACCGAACGGACCGAGACACCTCGAGCCAGGACCGAGGGATCGGCAGGGTCCGGGATTCCCGGCGCCGAGCCCTCAGCGGGCGGTGTCTCCGAGGACGGGGCCTCGGACCGGCTGCGGTTCGCATGCTTCCCCAGCATCAGCCGCCTCCCTCAGGTGACCGAAAGGAACCCGCGGAGCTTACCCACCCACAGCCGCACGTCGCCGTCCAGTGGCTCCTCGCTACCGATCGCGTTCCCGAAACGCCTCGGACTCCTCCATCATGCCCGCCTGGTGGGTCGAACCGGCGCCTGCCCCAGCGGGGCGGCGGTGGGTGAACGCCGACCGTTCGAGCTCCCGCAGGTGCTCGAACCGGTCGTGAACCTCCTTGGTCCGGTTGCAGTCGGCGGCGAGATTGACGAGCTCGCCGGGGTCCTCCTGCAGGTCGTACAGCTCGTGCTCCTGGTCCCACGGGTCGGCATCGGGCCCTACGGTCATCTCCCGCGCCCACGGCAGGCCCTGGCCGATGCTGTCCACGCCACCCCCGACTCCGAAGTACCGCACGTACTTGAACCGCCCGTCGAAGACACCCCGAAGGGCGAAACGGTGGGCGACACAGCTGCGGTACCAGGCCTGGCCCTGGGTGAAGAGGACGTGATCGCGCACCGGACGCTCGGTGCCGCCGAGGAGTGGGACCAGGCTCACCCCGGACAACGACGAGGTGTCGGTGCCGCCCGCGAGATCGCAGATGGTCGGGACTATGTCGGCAGAGGACGTCAGGGCAGCCGTCTTCGATCCTGGCGCCGTGGTGCCGGGAGCTCGCACCGTGAGCGGAACGTGCATGATCTCCTCGTAGGCGAACGGACCCTTGTTGACGAGGCCGTGGGAACCACACATGTCACCGTGGTCGCTCGTGAAGACGACCACGGTGTCGTCCCAGCGATCGATGTCGTCGAGCGCGGCGAGGATGATGCCCAGCTGGACGTCGCTCAGCTCGTGCAGCCTGAAGTAGTAGTCGAGCGCTCGGCGCCAGCTCCGCTCGTCGCGGTAGTCGAGGTGTCCGAATATCGAGTGCAACTCCTCGAACCGCCACTGCTTGTGCACGGCCGGCTTGGCATCCAGCGAGTCCTCGAAGTTCTGCGGGATGTCGAAGAGCTCCTCGTAGCCGTCGGTGTACGGCGCTACTCCAGGCTGGCCGGGGATCGGGGGCGCCAGCATCTCGTTGACCGCGGCGATCTCCTCCCGATGGGCGTCCTGGTACCAGGGTTGGTCGGCCGGGTACCAGTGGATGTCATGGGGGTTGACCAGACCCACGGTGAGAAACCAGGGAGACGACGAGCGTCCGTGCTCCCGTAGCCAGGTGGCGGCCTGACCGGCGATGAGTGGATCGAAGTACGTGCCGGTGCCAGCCAGGCCCGTCCAGGCCCAGTCCTCGCCTTCCCAGTCGCCGAAGCCGTACCGCTCCATCCGGGGGTTCCCATAGGAGAGATGCCACTTGCCCACGTAGGCGGTCCGGTACCCACTCCCTCGAAGCAGGTGGCCGACGGTCGGCGTGGCGTCGTGGAGGTCCGGGTGCGAAGGCTCGACGAAGACGTTGTCTGTCACCCCGTGCTCGGGCACGTACTGTCCGGTGACCAGCGTCGCCCGGGAGGGCGAGCAGGGTGAGGAATGGGTGTAATGCCGGGTCAGCTGCGCGCTCGCCCCGACGAGCCGCTCTCGGTGAGGGAGGCGTCTCCGTAGCTCGTCGGGGATCCATCCCCAGTCGCGCTCCTGATCGGTGATGATGAAGAGGACGTTCGGCCGCGTGGTCATCGCTGCTGTGTGTTCTAGCCGACCATCGGGCTCGCCTGGAGATTCCGTCGTGGCCATCGGCTCCGGGTCGTCCTTCGCAGCGACGATCAGACCGGGGCACCCGCCATCATGGGGTTCCGCCACGATCCCCTCGGGGTCTCGGCCCGCAACGCGGTCCAGCCGTCCTCCCGGTTGGTTCTCAACGTGCTTGCTGGCGCCGAGATGCTGGCGGAGCCGCCCCGCCCGCCCGAATTTCGCGTCGGATCGAGGAGCTAAGATGCCTGGTCGCCCGCGAGCGCTGGGTGCGTGTCACCACGTCGAGGGGCGGAGGACGCATGAGCTGGTGGGTCGCGAGACCACATGACAACGAGCTCTTCGAAGCCCCCCGCCAGGCGGCCCGGCTCGGGCCCCTGCTGGGAGCCAGCGCCGTCTCTTTGGTTCTCCTGGGCATCCTGGCGCTGCTGGCCGCCGACGACGTGGAGCCGTTCGGGGGATCGGTGTCGGTGCTGGCTGGCCTGCTGTGCGGGGCGGGCCTCGTGGTCGCAGGCCTGGCCGGAGTCGCCCGCAGACAGACGCCCCGTCCCCGCGACACCGCGGGCGTCCGGGAGGACGCGGAGGCAGCATCGTCAGCCCGTGGGCTTCCTCCCGGCGCACGAGCCGACCGGCGGCGGCCGGACGACACGCGCATCATGCGCACCCTTGCGTCGGGACCTCCACCGCCCCCGGTCCCGGCGACGAGACGCGTCCGGAGAGCCGGCAGCTCGTCGCGGTACACCAACCAGAGCCCCGGAGTCTCCAGGCCCTCGTCGTCGCGGACGAGCGCGTGACTCAGGTCAGTACCGGCTGAGGTCGCTCCGACCAGACGGCATCACCAAGCTCGCGCGCCCGCAAACGCACTCTTCAGCGAACCGTTGCCGGCCCGAACAGGTGACCCGGCGCCCCTCGCAGCCGTCACGGTGCGCCGGCCACAGTAACGACGCCGCCGGTCATCCCGGTGGTGCTCAGTTGCGGCTTTGCGGCTGTGCTCGATATCTCTTGCCCTTCTACATCCCGGAATACCGCCTTCATAAATCCCAAGCATGTAATACAAAGAACGCAGCTAACTTGACCATTATGGGAAAATGAGCGCTTAGGTATACCAAAAGATGCCTCTTGGCAGATTGCCCACAACTGTTTAAAGTTTCCTCTCGTCTCCCGTTCGTGCGCGGTGGTGCACCGGCCCGACAGGCTCACAAACAAGTAAGGAGGTGAGACGTTCCCGACGCTGGCTTCGCGGGCTCATGGCCGCGGTGATGGTCGTTCCTGCCGCACTGAGCTCCGCCGCCGTCATCCTCTACAACGCTTTGTCGAAGCAGTATCGCTCCAATGTGCCGAGCCAGCCCTTCTCGGGAGCTCCATCCTCGCATCGGACATCGGACCAGATCCAGCTCGTCAAGGCGGGAAGCGTGCAGCCGGCGGCGATTCACTCCCAGGCCGCTGCGGTCCATGCGCAGGCGAGCACGGCCCACGTTCTGACCACCACGCTGCCTCATCCCACCGCGCTCCCCGTGGGGAACCTGGGGGGAATGGTCCCCGGGGCCAAGGCCGACAACCGAACCGGGAGTCACGCGGTCGCCACGACCCACACGTCGCTTCCTCCGGCAAAGCCCGCACCCCGGACGCACTCCGGTGGTCACACCGTCGACAACTACGACACGCAGCAGGTGGCGTCGACGGCACGGGCGGTCAGTCTCGCACTCATGGAACGCAAGCACCACGAAGAGGAGCAGCAGGCGGCGGCGAAGGCGGCCAAGCAGCGAGAGAACCGTCAGAAGCAGAAGGCGGAGCAGGAGGCGGCGGCGAAGGCAGCCCAGGAGCGCGAGCTCCAACGCCAACAGCAGGAGGCGGCAGCGGCGGCCCAGGCGGCCAAGCAGCGGGCCGAGCAGCAGGCAGCGCTCGAGGCGGCCGCAGCGGCGAAGGCGGCCAAGGAGCGGCAGTTCCTCCAGGCCCTGGCCGCCGCCCAGGCGGCCAAGCAGCGGGCCGAGCAGCAGGCAGCGCTCGAGGCGGCCGCAGCGGCGAAGCAGCGCCAACTGGCAGCGTTCTACGAGGCCGTGACCGCTTCCGAGGCGGCCAAGGAGCGGGCCGCCCTGCAGTCTCTGGCCGCGGCCCGGGCAGAGCAGCAGCGCGAGCAGCTGCAAGCCTTCTTCCAGGCCCTGGCGGCGAGGCAGCGCTCCCAAGCGGCTCCGACACAGCAGGTGTCGACCTCGACAGGGCCGACAGGCCTGCCACTGCCGCTCCAGTTTCTCCACAACGGCACGGTGGACCAGGGCGTCGCCTACGTCGCGCCGGGTGGCACTCCGCTGTACGCCATGGGGACGGGCACGATCATCGCCGCTGGCATCAGCGGGTTCGGCCCCAACACCCCGGTGCTGCAGATCACCTCGGGGCGGCTGGCCGGTCGGATCGTCTTCTACGGTCACGCCGGCCCGAACCTCGTTCCCGTCGGCACCCACGTCGTGCAGGGCCAGCAGATCTCAACGGTCGGCGCAGGGATCGTCGGCGTCTCGAACGGGCCTCACCTGACGATCGGCTTCTACCCGCCCGGGCCGATGGGCTCGGGCGAGGCGATGCTCGAGTACATCAACTCTGTCGTCGGGTTCCAGACCGGTCAGCCAACGCATGCGCCGGCCGTGTCGACACCGCCCCCGGCGCCGGTGCGGCAGGTTCCGACAGCCACGCCGATCTCGACCTCGTCGGGTACCGCCCAGGTGGGGTCGGGTGGGGGTCTCAACACCCGTCAAGGTTTCGCCGTGGCGCTGTTGAACGCGCTGGGCGCCCCTGTCACGTCCCAGAACCTCCTGGCCATCGAGTCCTGGGAAGTCGCCGAGGGCGGTGGCTTCGGTGGCCGCACTGCGTTCAACCCGCTCAACACCACCCTGCCCATGCCCGGCTCCCGCCCGGTCACGATGGTGGGTGTGCAGGCCTACACGAGCGCGAGCCAGGGGCTCCAGGCGACCGTCAACACCCTCCGCAACGGCCGTTACAGCGGGATCGTCGCCGCGCTCCGGGCCGGCAACAGCGCCCAGGCGGTGGAACGGGCCGTGGCCGCGTCCCCGTGGGGAACCGGAGCATTTCTCCTGATCTGACAGCTGCTCAGCTGGCGCGAGCGGAGAGGGCGAACCCTTCGTAGCCGTTGGCGGCCACGTCCTCGCAGTGCCGCCGGTAGTGCACGAACCCGCCCACGTACGGCATGAACACCCTGCTCTTGCCCGGGATGTTGGCCCCCACGTACCACGAGTTCGCCAGCGGGAAGAGCGTGGCTTCCGCCACCCGACGGACCTGGTCCACCCAGGCCGCCTCGGCCTCCTCGGTCGCCTCGACACAGGTCAGACCGTGCTGGCGGAGGTAGGTGATGCACGCGCCGATCCACTCGACGTGCTGCTCGATGGCCAACGGCATGTTGGTGAGCACCGATGGGCTGCCTGGCCCGGTGATGACGAACATGTTGGGAAAGCCGGCGACCTGCACGCCCAGGTAGGTCATGGGGCCGTCTTCCCACTTCTTCCTCAGGGGGTGGCCGTTCCGGCCGCGGACGTCGATCTTGAGCAGGGACCCCGTCATGGCGTCGAAACCGGTCGCAAAGATGATCGCGTCCAGGTCGTGGTCCGCCGCCGTGGTGCGCACGCCGCCCGGCGTGACCTCGGTGATCGGTGTCTCCCTCAGGTCCACCAGTGTCACGTTGTCGCGGTTGAAGGCGCGGTAGTAGTCGGTGTCGATCGGCGGACGCTTGGTGCCATAGGGGTAGTCGGTGGGCACCAGTCTCTCGGCCACGACGGGATCGTCCACGACCTGGCGGATCTTGCTCCGGAT
>VAWP01000041.1:52580-52923 GCA_005888295.1 Actinomycetota bacterium | reverse complement strand
GTCATGCTGCAGTCCTGGTTGGATGCGCACGCCGACAACGGGTCCGCATGAGTGATCGCGGCGCGCCGCGGGGGACGGGCGACCCGTCCGAGGACCTCGAGGCGGCGCCCGACGACTGGCGTCGGGCACCCCGTCGTCACACGTCCCGGAGCCAGGCACGCCGCGACGGGGACGTCGGGGAGGCGGCGACGGAGGTCGAGGACGACGGGGGAGGTCCTGCGTGGGTGAAGCGGCGGGGGAGGCGAAAGCTCTCGTTCACCCAGCGGGTCGTGCTCGCCTGCGTGGCGGGCGTCCTGCTCCTGCTGGCGGGGGCCGCCGTCTGGATCGATTTCCAGGTCAACCC
>VAWP01000041.1:0-52344 GCA_005888295.1 Actinomycetota bacterium | reverse complement strand
GGCCACTCTGGAGCGGGCTTTCTGGCTGCCGCCGGCAGCGGCCGGGTCCGCTCGGTGTTCTCGCCCCCCGGCAGCACGAGCCTGGAGGGGCTCATCCAACCGGCCACCTACTCCTTCAAGCCCGGTACGGACGACCTGACCATCGTCGGCCAGATGGTCGCCGCCTTCGACAGCGAAGCCAACGCGATCGGGCTCGCCCAGCAGGCGGCCCGGCTGAAGATCACTCCGTACCAGGCGGTGATCGTGGCGTCGATCATCGAGCGCGAGGCCAAGATTCCCGTTGACGAAGGTCGCGTGGCCCAGGTGATCTACAACCGACTGGCCAAGGGCATGCCGCTCCAGCTCGACTCGACCGTGGTCTACGCCCTCGGTGGGCACGTGACCACGTTGAACAAGCCGGACTTCAGCATCGCCTCGCCCTACAACACCTATCGGGTGCCCGGCCTGCCACCGACGCCGATCGCCACACCGTCGGAGGCCGCCTTGGCGGCCGCCATGAACCCGACCCCCGGCACGTGGCTGTACTTCGTCGTGGTCTCGCCCGACGGAAGCGAGGCGTTCTCCACCACGTTCGCCGAGCAGCAGGCCAACATCGCTCTGGCTCACCAGCGCGGCCTGGGCTGACGAGCGTGGTCTGGCCGACCGCTGCCACCCGACTGGCGGGGGTCATCGGGGATCCAGTGCGCCATTCGCTCTCGCCGGTGCTGCACAACGCCGCCTTCTCGGCCCTGGGCCTGGACTGGGCCTACGTCGCGCTGCCGGTTCCCGCCGGACGGGCTCGAGAAGCGCTGGCCGGGGCGGCGGCGCTCGGCGTCGAGGGTCTGTCGGTGACCATGCCGCACAAGACCGCTGTCGCCGAGGCGCTCCACCGCTGCTCACCGACGGCGACGACCCTTCGGGCGGTGAACACCGTGGTGCGACGCCACGACGAGCTGATCGGGGAGAGCACCGACGGGCAGGGCTTCCTCGATGCGGTCCGTTCCGAGCACGGCTTCGACCCGTCCGGGCGCCGCTGTCTGGTGGTCGGCGCCGGGGGAGCGGGCCGAGCCGTGGTGCTGGCGCTGTCGCAGGCCGGGGCGCGCGAGGTGGTGGTGGTGAACCGCACCCTGGAGCGCGGCCGAGCCGCGGCTGCCCTCGCCGGCCCCGTGGGACGGGTGGGCCAGCCAGCGGAGATCGAGGGCATGGATCTCGTGGTGAACGCCACGCCGCTCGGGATGACGGCGCACGGTCGTGGCGACGACGGACGGGAGGCACCACCGGCCAGCGGCGAGACCGACACCGGCGGCACGTCGTCGCTCGTGGACCCGGGGCTTCTCGCTACAGGCCAGCTGCTCGTCGATCTCGTGTACCACCCCGCCACCACCCCCCTGCTCGAGGCGGCCCGGCGGCGAGGGGTCGCGGCCGCGAACGGGGTGGGCATGCTCGTGCATCAGGCTGCGCTGGCCTTCGAGCTCTGGACCGGTGAGGGCGCCCCCGTGGCGGCGATGCGCGCCGCGGTCGCGGATGTGCTCCATCGCGGGGGCGCGTAGCTCGTACCATCGCTGTGTGCACCTCGTCTCGTCACTGTGGGGTGCGCTCATGGGCCCGGAAGCGGTGCGGAGGCGGCGCCGGATCCGCACCAGGGTGCGCCACGGCCTGGCGCATGCGTGGCGGGCGCTCCGCGGTGTGGCGGCTGGCTCCGGCAGGCGAGCGAGCACCGGCGACCAGCAGGCGCATCAGCGTCGTGTCCGCCCCTCGGTCGTGAGGAGCCGGATCCGCGTCGCGGTCATCGACCGGCGTCGCCGCAAGGCGTCCCTCGTGCCGATCGGCCTGGTGCTCGCAGGTGTGATAGCCGGCGTCACCCTGCTGGGACGGCCGTCGAGTGAGCCTTCCTCCTCGGGCGACTGTCGCCGAGGTGCTCAGGTCGGCGCACGTGAGTCCTCCCGTCGGGTCCCTGTACTCGGTCGTCACCCACCGGCTGCTGAGCGCCAACCGATCCGAGCTGCGGGTGCAGGTCGACGGGCGTCCGGCCACGCTCGCCAGCGCTCTCAGATCCGGTGACCACGTGCAGGTGGACGAGCCGTCAGGGGTCGAGCCGGTGGTACCCCGGTACCTGTTCAGCACCAGCCCAGGCTTGCCCGACGTCGAGCGGACGCTGTGGCGTCCGGGTCGGTCGGCCCTGGAGCTGGACATGGTCGGCAGCGTCAGCGGCGAGGTCCGATCCCGGAGCATCGCCGGTCCGCCGGTGACGGGCCAACCCGAGGGCACCAAGGTCGTCTCCCTCACCTTCGACGACGGGCCGGACCCGCTGTGGACGCCGGCGGTGCTGAGCATCCTGGCCGACGAGCACGTACCGGGGACGTTCTGCCTCGTCGGCATCCACGTGCAGGCGCACCCGGACCTCGTCAGGTCCGAGCTGGCCCAGCACGAGACGTTGTGTGATCACACCCTGGACCACGACGAGCATCTCGACCGGGCCTCGCCGGGGAGGATCGCCCGCGAGATCGACGCGGGGGCGGACGCCATCGTTGGCGCGGCCGGCGTTCAGACGAGCTTCTACCGACCGCCGGGCGGAACCCTGTCGCCGGCGATCATCGAGGCCGCCCATCAACGGGGCCTCCGCGTTCTGTTCTGGACGATCGACTCCGAGGACTACCTCCGTCCTGCTCCAGGAGTGCTGCTCCAGCGGATCCTCGCGGGCGTCCGTCCGGGGGCGATCATCCTCCTCCACGACGGCGGGGGTGACCGCTCGCACACCGTCGCCATACTGCGACCTCTCATCGACACGTTGCGAGCACAGGGCTATGGCTTCACGACACCTGCGGCGGAGCAGCCGGTCGCCACGCCGCAACAGGGAGCGTGAGCTACCCGTCGGCTCCTGTCGTCACGATCCCCTCCCGCTGCAGTCGCGCCGTGATACGCCCCCGCATGGCCCGGGCCACGGTGTCCTTCTGCGACGTCGTGGTCCTCACGACGAGGCGGATCGTGATGGACTCATGGTCCATCGAGTTCAGTCCCCAGACCTCGGGGGGGCCGAGGCACATCGACGACCAGGCGGGGTCGGACGCGACCGCCGTACCCTCGTCTGCGATCACGGCCGTGGCCCGGTCGACGTCGGTCCCGTAGGGGACCACGATGTCGACCAGGGCGCGCGACCACTGGATCGACGAGTTGCCGACCCGGCGGATCTCGCCGTTGGGGAGGTACCAGACCGTTCCGTCCACCGCCCGCAGCCGGGTGACGCGCAGGTTGACCTCCTCGACGGTGCCCCTGGTGTCACCCACGGCGATGGCGTCACCGACTCCGTACTGATCCTCGGCGATGATGAAGAAGCCCGACAGGAAGTCGCGCACCATGCTCTGCGCCCCGAACCCGAGGGCGGCACCGATGACCGTGGCCCCGGCCAGGATGGGCGTGAGGTTGATCCCGAGCACGCCCAGGATGGTGAGACCGGCGATGATCCACACCAGGGCGCGCCAGAGGCTGGCGACGAGGGCGCCGATGGTCTCGATCCGCAACGAGGCCCGCGGTGAGACGGATTCCAATCGCGTCCGGTTGCTGAGCGAGCGCAAGGTCCGCTTGGCCACTCTGGCTCCGAGCCGGCTCGCCAGCCAGGCGACGACGATGATGACGAGTATCTCGAGGGGGCGGACGACGATGAACTGGACGGTGCGGGCCACGAACTCGCTGGCTCCGTACTGGCGGAGGAGATCATGGATGTAGCCCTGGTCGTTCTGCCCGCTGATCAGGGGTGTGGTCGCAGCGAAGATCACAGCTTGCATCCTTGCCGACCCAGCCGGGCCCGGGCCGGCGAGGGCGCTCACGCGCCCGGCGGGTATGTCTCTGATCGGCCTCCCGGGCCGACCCAGAGCGGCCAGCGGGGGCGGGCCGAACGACTGGAGGCGGGCAGCCGGAGCAGCCGGCCGGGAGTCGAGGTGGCTTGCACCGCCCCTCGGGCTCATTCAGAATCGATGCGACCACGATAGCGGCGGTCGTGGCGAGGAGGTGATGGTGGCTCTACGCGTCCTGGACCAACCGACCCGGGCGAGGAGCCGTACGACCATGTTCCAGCACGTGGACATGGTCCTCACGTTCGCGACCCTGGCGGTGGCCGCCATGGGTGTGCTGATGGTGTACTCGGCGACCCGAGGCAAGCTCGAGCTGGCGGGCGTCGACCCTCGGTACTACCTCAAGAAGCAGCTGGTCTACGCCATCATCGGCCTTGCGATCATGGTCGGGGTCGTGTTGATCGACTACCACCAGTTCGAGATCCTGGGAGCCATCGCCTACGTCGGGATCCTGCTGGGTCTGCTGGCCGTGCTGAGCCCGATCGGCCGGAGCGCGCTCGGCTCACAGCGGTGGTTCCAGATCGGCTCGTTCCAGCTGCAACCCTCGGCCTTCGCCACACTCGCCCTCATTCTCGCCATGGCCGCGTTCCTGCGGCGACGCCAGGGCAACGTCATGTTCCGCCACGTCGTGGTCCTGTTGCTGATGGCGGGCATCCCGATCCTGCTCGTCTACAGGCAACCGGACCTGGGGACGGCGATGGTCATGGCCGTCGTCCTGCTCGTCATGATGGTGGTGGCCGGGGTCAAGGGCCGGTACCTGACCGCTCTCGGGTTGGTGGCCCTGATCGCCATGGTCGCCGTGGTCCAGCTCGGCGTGCTGAAGCAGTACCAGGTCGATCGGCTCACCTCGTTCGTGCACCAGACGCCGGCCGGACAGACGACGCCGGCCGTGCAGGGCCCCAACGCCAACAACAAGACCCAGCAGTCGACCTACAACCTGGCCCAGTCCAAGATCGCCATCGGGTCGGGTGGGACGACCGGCAAGGGCCTGTTCAACGGCTCGCAGACCAACCTCAACTACGTGCCGGAGCAGCAGACCGACTTCATCTTCACCGCGGTCGGCGAGCAGCTGGGGTTCCTCGGCGCCGCGTCGTTGTTGGCGCTGTTCGGGATCATCGTGTGGCGGATCCTGCGCATCGCCCAGACGGCACGGGACAACCTCGGCACCCTGCTCTGCGGGGGCGTGCTGGGGCTCATCGGCCTCTCGGTGTTCCAGAACGCCGGCATGACGATGGGCATCATGCCCATCACGGGTATCCCATTGCCCTTCATGAGCTACGGCGGTTCGGCGACGATCGCCTTCTTCGCGGCCATCGGGATCGTGCTCAACGTGGGCATGCGGCGCTTTCGCTGAGGGCGGCGATGGCGGACGAGGGGGGACAAGGCCCCATCGAGTCCCTGCAGAGCGGCGCAGACGGATCTGAAGGGGGCCCCGAGGGGGAGGACGGGCGACAGGATGGCTCGGTCGAGCCCGCGCCGATGCGGCAAACGGCGTTCATGGAGGTCGTCCTCGAGTTGCCGAGCACCCATCCCGCCGTGGTGCTGCACGAGATCGACCCGCCCAGGCGTGAGCTGCGGATCACCATCGCCCAGCCCGAGGGGGTGGCGATCGCCTATGCGTGGCGAGGCATCACCATGCCGCGGCCGCTCACCCACGACCTGCTCACGACCATCCTCCAGCGGTTCGGCCTCCAGGTCGACGCGGTGAGGATCACCGGGGTCGAGGGACCGGTGTTCCACGCCGAGCTCGCGCTCTCGGGCCCGAGCGGATCGCACACGGTCGAGTGCCGACCGTCGGACGCAATCGCCCTGGCGCTGCGCCAGCCGCTGGCGGTACCGATCATGGTGGCCGAGGAGGTCCTCGCCATCGCCGGCCGTCCGCTGGCCTAGCCCGACGAGGACGCCGCCCCTCGCCTCCGGTCGTCCCTCAGCCGGCGGCCACCGCCACGCGGTGGTCCGCCTGCGGGGGCACGGCCTGCTGGACGTTCTCGTCCGACACCCGCACCAGCAGGGCGATCAGGATGTAGTTGGCGACCAGGGAGGACCCGCCGTAGGCGACGAAGGGCAGGGTGACACCGGTCAGGGGCAGCAGGCGCACGACCCCGGCCATGATGAAGAAGGCCTGGAAGCCGATGGCCGCGGTGATCCCGGCCGCCAGGAGCTTGGCGAAGTCGGACTTCGCCACCAGGGCGGTCCGCAGCGAGGCGCCGACGAGGACGAGGAACGCCATCACGATGCCGACGGTGCCGAGCAGCCCCATCTCCTCACCGATGGCGGCGAAGATGAAGTCGCTCGAGGCCACCGGGATGAGCCCGGGATGGCCGAGGCCGAGACCTGACCCGACGAGCCCGCCGGATCCGAAGGCGTACTGGCTCTGCACCACCTGATAGCCGATCCCGTTGGCGTACCTCCAGGGATCCAACCAGACGGAGATGCGGTCGTTGACGTGACCGAAGAGGTGGGCGGCCACGAATGCGCCGATGACGAACAGCACCGCGCCCACCACGAGGTAGGTGACACGCCCCGTCGCCATCCAGAGCATCGAGATGAACAGCACGAAGATGAGCAGCGAGAAGCCGACGTCGCGCTCGGCCGTCATGACCAACAGGGAGAAGCCCCACGCCAGGACGACGGGCCCGAACGGGCGAGGGTCGGTGAACAGACGGTTGCCGATGCGCACCGTCGGCACGGTCAGCAGCTCGCGCTTCTCCACGAAGTAGGACGCGAAGAAGATGATGAGGGCGATCTTGGCCAGCTCGACGGGCTGGAAGGTCACCGGACCGAGGCGCACCCACAGGCGGGCGCCGTTGATGTTCTGGCCGAGCTTGGGGGTCAGCGGGACCAGGAGGAGAGCCAACCCGGCGAATGCCACCAGGTACCGGTAGCGGGCCAGGTCCCGGGAGTAGCGCACGACGACGAGGGTGAGCACGTACACGGCCACGCCGAGGCCGGTCCACACGGCCTGGAGCCCCGCCAGCTTGAAGTTGAGGCGGGCGATGACGACGTAGCCGATCCCGTTGAGCAGGGCCGCGATCGGCAGGATCACCGGCGTGGCGTCCGGCACCAGCCACCGGTTGGCGAGGTGGGCGACGAGGGCGAGGCCGAAGATGACCCCGAGGAACGGCCCCACGTTGGCGGGTATGGAGGCGGTCTTGCCCAAGGAGGCCAGGACGTAGGCGAAGCCCACGACCATGCCCCCCAGGATCAACAGCCCCAGCTCGGTCCGTCGCCTGGACGTGACCGCTCGACGTCTCGGTGCCACCGGCACGGCAGCCTACTGGCCGGGGCTGCGCGGCCCTGAGCGGGCCTGAGCGGCCCTGAGCGGGTCATTCGTACGGTCGGGGGACCCACCCGGGGAAGATCTCGGGCTGGTCGTCGCTCACGGTCATGCGAAATCTGGCCGGGCGCTTCTCCAGGAATGCGGCCACCCCCTCGTGGGCGTCGCCGGACCGCCCCATCTCGGCCATTGCGCGCGAGTCCACCTTGTGCGCCTCCATCGGGTGGTCGGCGCCGAGCATGCGCCACAGCATCCGCCGGGTCAGCGCCACCGACACGGCCGAGGTGCCCTCGGAGATGCCGGTGGCCAGGCGGCGGGCCGCCGGCAGCAGGTCCTCGTGGGGAACGACCTCGCGCACGAGCCCGGCAGAAGCTGCCTCCCCGGCCTGGAACACACGACCGCTCAAGACCCACTCGAGCGCCGTGCTGATGCCCACGACGCGGGGGAGGAACCAGCTCGAGCACGCCTCGGGAACCACGCCGCGCCGGGTGAAGACGAATCCGATGCGCGCCCGCTCGGACGCCAGACGGATGTCCATCGGCAGCGTCATCGTGACGCCCACCCCGACTGCCGGACCGTTGATGGCGGCGATGACGGGCTTGGTCGAGTCGAAGATGCGCAGGGCGACGATCCCGCCGCCGTCTCGGGGAGGCGTTTGGGCGCCGACCGCACGTGCTGTCGGGGCCGGGACGTCGAAGGTCGCCGGCCCGGCGGAAAGGTCGGCCCCGGCACAGAACGCCCGGCCGCGGCCCGTGACCACGACGGCGCGCACCTCGTCGTCGGCGTCGGCACGATCGAACGCGTCGAGCAGCTCGCGCAGCATCGTGGCGGTGAATGCGTTGAGGTGCTCGGGGCGGTCCAAGGTGATGGTCAGGAGCCCGTCCTCGACCTCGTAGGCGATCTGCTCGTACCCCATCTCGTCGCTCCTTCGTCCCGGGCTGTGGCCACCATGGCCGGGCTAACCTTGGGCCATGGCGGTGAACACCGACGACATCCTGTCAGGAGGGGACGAGGAGTCGGCCGGAGGGGGGCCCGACCCGCAGGATCCTGCTGTCCGTTACCTCAACCGTGAGCTCTCCGAGCTCGACTTCAACGCCCGGCTCCTCGACCTGGCCGAGAGCCCCGACGTCCCGCTGCTGGAGCGGGTCAAGTTCCTCGCCATCTTCAGCGAGCGGCTCGACGAGTTCTTCCAGGTGCGCGTGGCCGGGCTCAAGGACCAGGTGGCGACGGGGCTGGTGTCGCGTTCGCCGGACGGGCGGAGCCCGGCCGAGCAGCTCCGTGCCATCCGCCCCAAGCTCGAGCAGATGGTCGCCCGCCAGAGCAGGATCTTCCTCGGCGAGATCGCGCCGGCCCTGGACGCCGCCGGGCTCCACCTCTCCAGCTGGGACGCGCTCGACGACGACGACCGCAAGCATCTCGACGGGGTCTTCGAGGGGCTCGTCTTCCCCGTGCTGACGCCGCTGGCGGTCGATCCCGGGCATCCGTTCCCCTACATCTCGAACCTCTCGCTCAACCTGGCCGTCATGGTCTGCGACCCCGTCACGGGGGACCAGCGCTTCGCCCGGGTCAAGGTGCCGCCTCTCCTCCCGCGGTTCCTCGTGTTGCCCAGCGGCGACCGATTCGTCGCGCTCGAGGAGGTCATCGCCGCCCACCTCGACGCGCTGTTTCCCGATATGGAGATCGGCGCCCACTACCCGTTCCGGGTCACTCGCAACGCGGACCTCACCCTGGAGGAGGGTGAAGCCGACGATCTGCTCGTCGCCGTGGAGATGGAGCTCCGACGACGACGCTTCGGGCGGGCGGTGAGGCTCGAGATCGATGCTTCAGCCGGCACCGAGATCGCCGACCTCCTCGCGCGCGAGCTGGAGATCGGACCCGACGACGTGTACCGCGTCGAAGGACCACTGGGGCTCGAGGGGCTGTGGGCCGTGCACGCCCTCGAGCGGCCGGATCTGCACGACCCGCCCTGGGCGCCGATGACCCAGCCTCGGCTCGCTACCGCTGGGGACGAAGCCGTCGACCTCTTCGCCATGATCCGGGAGCGCGACGTCCTCGTCCACCACCCGTACGACTCCTTCTCCACCTCTGTCGAGGCGTTCGTCGCCCAGGCCGCCGACGACCCGAACGTGCTGGCAATCAAGCAGACCCTGTACCGCACCTCGGGTGACAGTCCCATCGTGCACAGCCTCATCCGGGCGAACGAGCAGGGCAAGCAGGTGGCGGTGCTGGTCGAGCTCAAGGCCCGTTTCGACGAGCAGGCCAACATCGCCTGGGCAAAGGCACTGGAAGAAGCGGGCGTCCACGTCGTGTACGGGCTGGTCGGGCTCAAGACGCACTCCAAGACCGCCCTGGTCGTGCGCCAGGACAGCGACGGCGTCGTCCGTCGCTACTGCCACGTGGGCACGGGCAACTACAACTCCAAGACGGCCCGGCTCTACGAGGACCTGGGGGTGCTGTCCGCCGACCCCGATCTCGGGGCGGACCTCACCGATCTGTTCAACTTCCTCACCGGCTACAGCCGCCGCTCGACGTACCGGCGCCTGATCCTCGCGCCCGTCGCCATGCGGTCGAAGATCATCGAGCTCATCGAGGCCGAGGCGGCCGCCGGTCCGGCCGGTCGCATCGTGATCAAGGTGAACGGTCTCGACGACCCGGCGATCATCGACGCGCTCTACGCGGCGTCCGCCGCCGGTGTGAAGATCGACCTCGTCATCCGGGCTATCTGCTGCCTGCGCCCAGGCGTGCCCGGCCTGTCGGAGACCATCCGCGTGCGCTCGATCGTGGGCCGCTTTCTCGAGCACTCGCGGATCTTTCGTTTCGGTGGAGTCGGCGACCGCCCCGAGGTGATGCTCATCGGCTCGGCCGACCTCCGTCGGCGCAACCTCGATCGACGCATCGAGGCGACGGTTCCCGTGGTCGACGCAGAGCTGCGAGGCCGGCTCCGGGAGGTCCTCGACCTGCTCCTGGCCGACGACACCCAGGCCTGGAGCCTCGGCTGGGACGGCTGCTGGTCGCGCGTCCCGACCGAGACCGGGATCAGCACGCAGCGGAGCCTCATGGCCGCGGCTCTGGAGCGGGCACAACGGCGGAGAGAACCGGACAAGCTGGCGTCGGCGCCGCGGACGTAGGGCGTCGATGGCGGTCGAGCGCGAGATCAAGCTGGCGGCTCCGCCGCATTTCGCGCTGCCCGATCTGGCCGAGGCCATCCCCGACGCCGTCGTGACCACCAGTCCGTCCCGCCGGTTGCGCGCCACGTATTGGGACACTCCGGATCTGCGCCTGGCGCGGTCCGGTGTCAGCCTGCGGTACCGCGTGGAGGAGGGCGAGGACAGCAGCGGGGGGCGGTGGACGCTCAAGATCGCTGGAGACTCACGGTCTTCGGTCCTGAGCCGGCGCGAGCTCGACTTCCAGGGCAGCCCGGGATCGGTGCCGTCGGAGGTGGCCAGGCTCGTCCGGGCGTACGTACGCAGCTCGACCCTGGCGCGGGTCGCTCGTCTCGACAGCCAGCGCACGCGGCTGGAGGTACGCGACGGCGAAGGCTGCCGCCTGGCCGAGATCGACGACGACGTGGTCTCGGTGATGGACGGGCGGCGGGTGCTGGCCCGGTTCCGAGAGGTCGAGGTCGAGCTGGCGCCCGACGCACCGCTGTGGATCGCCGAGGAGCTGGCCAGGCGTCTTCGGGAGGCGGGAGCCGACGACCCGGCCCCGCTGCCCAAGGTGGTACGTGCGCTCGGTCCCCAGGCCCAGGCACCCCCCGACAGCCACCTCGAGCAGCCGGGAGAGGGAGCCCGAGCAGGAGAGATGGTGCGCGCCGCGCTGGCATCGGGTCTGACCCGCCTCGTCACGCACGATCCCGGCGTCCGGCTCGACGAGGATCCCGAGGAGGTCCATCAGGCCCGCGTCGCCACCCGGCGCCTCCGTTCGGACCTGCGGACGTTCCGGAGCCTCGTCGATCCCGAGTGGGCCGAGAGTCTGCGGCGGGAGCTCGGTTGGCTGGCCGACCCGTTGGGGGAGGTACGCGATGCCGACGTGCTCCTCGCCCGTCTCCGAGCCGAGACGGGTCGCTTGCCCGCGGAGGACCGTCGCGCGGTCGACACCCTCGTCGAGAGGTTGACGACGTCGCGCGCCAAGTCGCTCGGGCGGCTCTTCGAGGCGCTCGACAGCACGCGGTACGTGTCACTGCTCGATGCCCTCGTCGACGGGGTGGCCAAGCCGCGGCTGGCTCCTGATGCCGAGCAGCCCGCCGAGGACGTGGCGCCGGCCGTGGTCGGCAAGGCCTGGCGCAAGCTCCGCAAGGCCGTCTCGGGCCTCGGCCCAGAGCCGCCCGACGCCGAGCTTCATCGCATCCGCATCAAGGCCAAGCGGTGCCGGTACGCAGCCGAGGCCGTGGTCGGAGTGGAAGGCAAACCGGCCAAGCGGTTCGCCAACGCGGTGGCGGGTCTCCAGGACGTGCTCGGTCGGCTCCAGGACGCGGTGGTCGCGACCGCCTGGCTGCGCGACCGCATCACCGACGAGACCGCGGTCGGACAGGCCGTCGCCATCGGCGAGCTGCTCGGGTTCGCCGCGGTGGCCGCCGAGGAGTCACGGCGGCAGTGGCCAGAGGCGTGGAGCGGCGCCCGCCGCAAGTCCCTGCGATCGTGGCTGACCTGAGCGCTCGGGCCGACGAGCCGGTCGTCCTCGCCGCCGGCGGGGTCGTGTGGCGACGGGGCGAGGGCGATCAGCTCGAGGTCGTGCTCGTCCACCGCCCACGCTACGGCGACTGGTCGCTGCCCAAGGGCAAGCTCGATCCGGGCGAGGACCACCGCGCCGCCGCCCTCCGGGAGGTCGAGGAGGAGACCGGGCTCCGGTGCGGTCTGGACGAGGACCTCCCGGACAGCCGGTACCGCGACCGGAAGGGCCGGCCGAAGGTCGTGCGCTACTGGCTGATGCACCCGCTGGGCGAGGCCGCGGAGCCGAGCGCCTACGCCACCGGCGAGGTGGACCAGGTCGTCTGGCGTACGGTCGACGAGGCCGAGGCCATGGCGACCTATGAGCGGGACCGCGAGCTGATCGACACCGCCGCGACACTCGTTCGGGCCCGGACGTAGGATCGACAGGTGACTGCTCACGTCCTGGCGGTGTCGGCTTCCGACGTGCTGGCGGTGATCGCCCTCGTCGTGGCCGTGACCGTGCTGGTCGGGGCCGTGACCGGCTTCGTCCTCGCTCGCCGGCTCAAGCGTCCGCTGCTGTTGGCCCCCGGGGCCCGAGGTGTGAACGTGCCCCTGCGTTGGCGCTGGTCCCTGTCGCCCGCTGCGGTGATGCATCGCCGCCTCGTGCTGGCGACGAGCTCGGTGGTCTCGATCGGGCCGATCGAGAGCACGCGGTGGGGCGGGGTGCGCCAGGAGCCCCCGTGGCAGGAGCTCCTGCAGGATCTCCTCGACCTGGCCGTCTCGGTCGACCGCCGCCTCGTCGCGGCCGAGCGCCAGCCCCGTCCCCTGCGGCGCCGGCTCTACGCCGAGATCGAGCCCCAGGTGAAGAAGGTCGAGCAGGTGGCCGAGCGCATGCGGTCCACGGTCAGCGCCAAGGGTCTGGGCGGGGCCGACCGCTCGGCCGAGGACGTCGTGGCCCGCCTGGACGCCATCGATTCCGCCCTGGGCGAGATCGAGGGAATCGACCCGGACAAGGCCCTCGAGCGGGGCTCGGTTCAGCCCGCACGCCCGCCCCAGGACGCACCGGATCGCGGTGGCCAGCCCGAGGGTGCACCGGCACCGGATGCGGGGGGTGCGCCGCCGCCGGCCACGGGAGCCGGCTCCAACACCGCGACCAGCTGGACCGAGCAGGTGCCCTGGCCGGGCCAGCGACGCGGCGATCGCCGAGGCGGCTGAGCCCGCCGGGGCCGCCGCTCATTCGGCGGGGGCGTCCCCCTCGGCAGCCTTTCCGGCCTCGGTGCCGGCGGGACGGTCGTCCGTGACCTCGGTGTCGGCCCGGCTGTGGGGCGAGCGCAGACCGTGCCGGACGGCCCACTGGTGGCGGTCCTCCGCCTCGCGCCCGGCGGCCTCGGCGAGCTCCTCGAGCTCCTGGGCCCGGCGGCGCCGTGACGCGCCGGGCTCGACGCGCAGCGAGAGGTAGGCGAGGGCGCCCACGGGGATCGGGAGCCAGAAGTTCACGAGCCGGTAGGTGATGACGCCGAGGATGGCGATGCCGCGGGGCGAGCCGAATCCCACCAGCGTCGGCACCAGGACACCCTCCACCACCCCGAGCCCGCCAGGGGTGATGGGAAGCACGGCCATGACGTTGGCCAGCCCGTAGGCCACGAGCAGGCCGTACGGCGTCATCAGGTGACCGAAGGCGGCGAGGAACACCCACAGCGACGAGGCGTCCAGCAACCAGAAGGCGGCGGCCCAGCCCACGGCCCGGCCGAGCAGCCGGCGGTCTCGGGACAGTTCGCGCAGGCGCGTGGCGAGCCGGCGGACACCGGCCGTGACCGTGTCCTCGTCGAGGAACGGCACCCGGGATGCGACCCAGCGCAGGATGTCCGCCGCCCGGTCCTCCCCCCGGGTGAAGAGCAGCACGAGCGCGGCGACGGCAGCCATCAGCAGGGCGCCCACCAGCGCGGCGATGCCGTAGAGGGGGTTGAACCCGCGCAGCGGGATGGAGATGACCAGGGCGATCCACAGCAGCACGTTGAGCACGACGGCGGAGCCGATGCCCTGGGTGGCCACGGCGAAGGTGGCGTCGGCGCCGCTGACGCCGGACTCAGTGAGGAGGCGCAGGCCCACGGGCGTTCCTCCTGCGGTGCCCGCCGGCAGAACGTGGCTCACGGCCAGCGTGGACATGTTGATCCGGAGGATGGTGAACCGGGACGGCGAGCCGTGGGGGAGGACGGCCCGGGTCAGCTGGGAGTAGGCGAGCAGCGCGGCCGCCTCGAGCAGGACACCGGCGGCGGCGTAGCCCAGGTTGACCTGGCTGAGGAGGTGCAGGGAATGACCGGCGCCGGCCAGCTGGGGCAGCACCAGGTACTCGATGACCAACCCCAGCAGCAGGAGGGTCACGGCGTGCCGCACCGAGCGGGAGAGGAGGCTCTTGCTGCCCGCCCGGCGCCGGGCGTTGCGCCACCAGCCCGACCGGTCGTCGGTGCTCGTCATCGGGCCTGGGCGGTCATCCGCACCCGTCGCGTCCCATGTGTCCATGGTCGCATGGCGCCACCGCTCCGGGGCCGACACGCATGCCCGTGATGTCACCAACGTCCGGGTGTCGTCCCGTATGCTGCTCGGCCATGAAGGTCCTCGTCGTCCTTCCGACCTACCAGGAGGCCGAGAACATCGCCACCGTGCTCCGGCGCATTCGTGACGCGGACAGTGAGGCCCACGTCCTGGTCGTCGACGACGCCAGCCCCGACGGCACCGCTGACCTCGCCCTCGCTGTCGGTGAGGAGCTCGGGGGGGTCGACGTGCTGCGGCGGCCGGGCAAGGCGGGCCTCGGCAGCGCCTACCGGGACGGGTTCGCGTGGGGCCTGCATCGTGGGTTCGACGCCTTCGTGGAGATGGACAGCGACCTGCAGCACGACCCGGCCGCGCTCCCCGACCTTCTCGCTCCCCTGGGCCAGGGGCTCGACGTCGTGGTCGGCTCCCGCTACGTGCCCGGGGGCTCGATGCCCCACTGGGGGGTCCATCGGCGGGCGCTCTCGCGGGCGGGGAACGTGTACGCCGCGCTGTTGCTGAGGCTGGACGTCACCGACCTCACCTCGGGCTATCGGGCCTACTCGGCCAACATCCTCCGCCGCATCGACCTCGGCGCCGTGCGCGCCGACGGGTACGGGTTCCAGATCGAGATGGTGCACCGGGCGGCGCTCGCCGGCGGGCGCGTGACCGAAGTACCGATCCGGTTCGTCGACCGTGTCGAGGGCCGGTCCAAGATGTCGATGCGGATCATCGTGGAGGCGCTCGCCCTCGTCACCTGGTGGGGCGTGGCCAGGCTCCTCGGTCGCCGGCCACCGTCGGGCCTACCGGGAGTGGAGGCGGGCGTGGGCACGCGGGGCCAAGCCGCACCCTGAGCGGGTTCCGTCGGGGTTCAGACCCCGACGACGCCATGGTCGCCGAGCGGGCCGACCTTCCAGTCTCTCGCCCGGCACAGCTCGGCCAGCAGCGGGAGGGAACCGAGCGCGGCCCGCCAGGCACCGGGTGCCGAGACGCAGTCGGAGTCGTGGAGGACGACGGTCGCTCCGGGTGAGAGACCGCGCTGCATGTCCGCGAGCACCGTCGCCGGTGTGGCGGCGGCCCGCCAGTCCCTGCCCCACGAGGTCCACAACACCAGCCGCAGACCCAGGCGCCGGGCGGCCAGCACCGTCCCGCTGGAGACGGCGCCGTACGGCGGGCGGAACCAGGTCGGCCGCCTTCCCGTAGCGTCTTCGACCAGCTCGACGGCGCGGGCGAGGTCGCCCAGGAGGGCGCCCGGCGACCGCGTCAGGTGGGACCGGTGCCCGTCGCCGTGGACCCCGATCTCGTGGCCGGCCGCCGCCACCTCGGCCGCCAACCCGGGAGCCCGACGAACCATGGCGCCCAGCATGAAGAAGGTGGCCGTCCATCCCAGGCCGGCCAGGGCCTCGAGGAACGCCGGGGTCGACCGTGGGTCGGGACCGTCGTCGAAGGTGAGGGCCAGGTGGTCCGGACGGCCCACCCCGTGGAGCCGGGGGAGGAGGCGAGGGGCCGACGGCACCAGGCGAACGAGGGCCGGGGCGGCGTGGGCCGCGGCCAGGCCGGCACCGACGGTGCCGATGACGATTTCCGACGGGACGGGCAGTCTCCTCGGCATGCGAGCACAACGTATCGTCGCGAGACGATGCCCGTTCTCGCCGCCCTCGGCGCGGCCCTGCTCTACGCCACGGCCTCGGTGCTCCAGCAGCGGGCCGCGGGCGAGGCGCCGGCCGAGCGGTCGCTGCGACTGGGCCTGCTCGTCGGGCTGATCGCCCGGCCGATGTGGATCATCGGCATCCTGGCCGACGTCGCCGGCTTCGGCCTCCAGTTCGTGGCCCTCGACCGCGGATCCCTGGTGTTGGTCCAGCCGCTGCTCGTGAGCGGACTCCTCTTCGCCCTGCCGTTCGGCGCTGCGCTGACGCATCGCCGTCTCACCGCGTCCGAGTGGCTGGGCTCGGCCGCCACGGTCGCCGGCCTCGCGCTCTTCCTCGTCGTCGCCTCTCCTGGTCCCGGTCAGGACCGCGCCAGCAACCTGGCCTGGATCATCACCGGGGCGTGCACCCTCGCGCCCATCGCCGTGTTGGTCGCCGTGTCCCGCTCGACGGGGGGAGCACTCAGGGCCGGCCTGCTGGCCGCGGCCGGTGGCATCTTCTACGGCCTGGCCGCGGCCCTGACGAAGGTCACGGCCCAGGAGCTCCAC
Source organism: Actinomycetota bacterium (assembly GCA_005888295.1). Classification (GTDB taxonomy): domain Bacteria; phylum Actinomycetota; class Acidimicrobiia; order Acidimicrobiales; family AC-9; genus AC-9. The sequence goes on along the minus strand of VAWP01000041.1, from coordinate 35,868 downwards.
AGCGGTGTCGTCCACACACTGACCAACGACTGGGAGCCGTACGCGTTGGTCGTCTGCGCGGTCGTAGCCATGGTGGTCGTGCAGAGCGCGTTCCAGGCTGGTCCATTGCGCTGGTCGCTCCCCACCCTGACGGTCGTTGACCCGGTGGTGAGCGTGGTCATCGGCGCCCTGACCCTGGGCGAGCGGATCTCGACGGTCGGGGCCGCGCCCGTGTTGGAGATCGTGGGCCTCGCCGCCATGGCGTGGGGCGTCTTCCTCGTGGCGCGGTGCCCGCTCATGGTCGGAGTGGAGGAGACGACAGTATCCGGTGTCTGAGCCGCCGACGCGTTCTCCCTCGCCGCGGGTCGGAGATCATCGTCCGGTGACCTGGCGTCCACCCCGGGTCGTGAGCACCGACCGCGGCGAGGGTCCCGTCGCGCTGCTGCTCCATGGCCAGCCGGGACAGGGCTCGGACTGGGACGATGTCGCCGCCGGCCTGGCGTCCAGCAATCGGGTGCTGGTCCCGGATCGGCCGGGGTACGGGCGGACGGGTGGACCGGCGGTGGGCCTGGCGGCCAACGCCGACTCCCTCGACTGCCTGCTGGACGACAAGGGAGTCGGCTCGGCGACCGTCGTCGGGCACAGCTTCGGCGGCGGTGTGGCGCTGGCCATGGCCCTGCGACACGGGCATCGGGTGCGCGCCCTCGTCCTGGTCGACTCCGTCGGGACGGGCCGCAGCATCGGGCCGTACGACAGGGTGCTCGGACTGCCCGGGCTCGGCGAGGCCCTGACGTTCGCGGGCTGGGAGCTGTCGCGGCGGCTGCTGCCGGCCCTGCGGCGGCGATCGACCCGGCTCCCACCCGCCCTCGGAGCATGGCTGCGGGCCATCCCCCAGACGTCCGTCTCGCCTGACGGCGACCGCCGAGATGGTGGGTCGACGTGGCGCAGCTTCGTGACCGAGCAACGGGCCTTGCTGGCCGAGACGCCCTCCATCGAGGCCGGCCTGGGCTCGGTGCGGGTGCCCACGGTGGTCGTGGCGGGACGCCGCGACCGGTTGGTTCCGGCCCGGGCCACCGCCGAGCTCGCCGACGCGATTCCCGGGGCTGAGCTGGTCTGGGTCCCCGGGGTCGGCCACCTCGTCCCGCAGGAAGCGCCGGGCGTCCTCGTCGAGATCATCCGGCGCCATGCCTCCGGCAGATGAGGCCCGACCGGATGAGATAGGCGTGATCTGGAGCCTTGATGGGAACATGGATGCTTGGGGTGGCCGGCTGATGCCAGCCGGAAGCGTGACAAGCCAGGCAACCACGAGAGTGCGAAGGCCGGAGCGGGCGATGCGCCCGACCCGGAGGCATCCCAACCGGGGGGCCAGTCACATGGGGTTCGGCGGTGCCGGTGTGGATGAGAGCCGCTACGCCGGAGGAGCCAGTGGAGTCGATTCGATGGGCAGTTTGGGACGTCGAGCGGTGGCGCCAGCACGCCGCCTGCCGGGAGGTGGACCCAGAGGTCTTCTTCCCGGTCGGCGTGACGGGTGCGGCCGTGGCTGCGATCGCTGCAGCCAAGGCGGTCTGCGAGGAGTGCGCCGCCCGGGCCGCGTGCCTGGAGTTCGCTCTCGGCACGAACCAGGAGTACGGGATCTGGGGCGGCACCAGCGAGGAGGAGCGCCGGGACATCCGGCGCGCTCGCCGGGCTGCTCGGCGTCTCCGTCACGCCTCCTGAGCCGGTCGTCGACGGGGCTCGAGCCCGATCCTGCACCGAGCCGCCCGGCCGACCCCACCCGAGTCGGGACCGGCTGAGGCCGCTCGTGTCCGGGGGCAACCACCGAGCGTGGACGCGCTGGGGGACCGCTCCGTGACGGGGGAGATGGTCGCCGGTCGCTACCGGCTGGGCGACCCCCTGGGCAGCGGCGGGATGGCCGAGGTGTTCGACGCCATGGACGAGCGGCTCGAGAGGCCGGTCGCCATCAAGCTGCTCCGGACCGAGCTGAGCGGCGATCCCGGCCTCCGCCGGCGCTTCGAGATCGAGGCCCGCGCCGCTGCTCGCCTGGTGCACCCCAACGTCGTGGGGGTGTTCGATACCGGCGAGGTTGGAGGACGGCCCTACATCGTGATGGAGCGTCTCCCGGGTGCCACGCTGGCCGACCGTCTCCGAGAGGAACGCATGGACGAGCCCGGCACTCGTCGCCTGGCCTCCGAGGTGCTCGGCGCCCTCGCCGCCGCCCACGCCGCCGGCATCCTGCACCGTGACGTCAAGCCGTCCAACATCCTGTGGGCGCGCGACGGCTCGGCCAAGGTCGCCGATTTCGGCATCGCCAAGGGGACCGAGCGCACCCTGGACACCCAGACGGGCGACATCACGGCGACGAACCTCGTCATCGGGACGCCCGCCTATCTCGCACCGGAGCGTCTGCTGGGCCATCCGGCCACGCCCCGGTCGGACCTCTGGTCCCTGGGCGCCGTGCTGTACGAAGCCCTGGCGGGAGTGCGTCCCTTCCCCAGTGCCACGGCCCTCGTGCACGATCCGGACCAGCCCGAGGTCGTGCCCCTCGAGTCCCGCCGGCCCGGGCTGGATCCGATGCTGTCCACTGCCATCGACCGGGCCTTGGCGCGGCGCCCCGATCAGCGCTTTGCCTCGGCCGCCGAGATGGCCGCCGCGGCCGGGCTGAGCCTGGCCGGCGTGTCGGCCGCGGCGGCCGGCACCGAGCTGGCGACCGCTCGCCTGGAGAGGCAGACCCAGGGTCCGACAGAGCTCATGGACGGGCGCACTGCGATCGTCGGAGATGACGCGGTCGCCGAGGGGCCGGTCGCGCCGCCGGGTCCATCGCCCGAGGCCGATCAGCGGGCACGTCGTCTGCGAGCCCTCGCTCTGCTTGCCGTCGTGCTCATCGCGCTGGCCGCCATCGGCATCGCGGTGGCCCTGCGGGGCAACGGGGGGTCGACGCCCGGTACCACGACCACGACCACCGTGCCTGCGACGACCGCGGTGACGCGGCCGAGCACCACCCTCGCCCCGACCACCACGTCGACGCGGCCACCGACGACCACGACCACATCGCCCACGACGACGAGCTCGTCGAGCACGACGACATCGTCGACGACCTCGACGACGAGCGGAGTCCTGGGTCGCGGCGGCGGCGGCGATCACAAGGCGGGCAAGGCGGCGAACGGCGGCGGCTGAGGCCGCCGTCGGGGTTGCGCCGAAGCGGCAGCCTGCTTAGCATCTGGCCCGGGTCGCGCTCGATGGCGGGCGACGGGGCGGAACGACGGAAGTGAGGCGGATCATGGCGGATCGGCGGCACTGGGGGGCCTGGTGACGGTCGAGCTGCGTCCGACCGGCGTTGCCTGCAACATCCAGTGCCAGTACTGCTACCAGAATCCGATACGCGACGCCGACAACGTCCCGCGCTCCTACGACCTCGAGGCCATGAAGGCGGCGGTGGAGCGCGAGGGCGGTCCCTTCACCGTCTTCGGCGGCGAGCCCCTGCTGGTCGCTGAGGAGGACCTCGAGACGCTGTGGGCGTGGGGGCTTGAGCGGTGGGGCTCCAACGGGATCCAGACCAACGGCGTGCTCATCAACGACAACCACGTGCGGATGTTCCATCAGTACAAGGTCGAGGTCGGCATCTCCATCGACGGCCCGGGCGAGCTGAACGACGTCCGCTGGGCCGGCACCCTGGAGCGCACGCGTGAGGACACGGCGAGGACCGAGGCCGCCATCGAGCGCCTGTGCCGAGAGGGCATTCCGCCGAGCCTGATCGTCACCCTGCATCGGGGCAACGCCACCTCGGACAAGCTGCCCGCGCTGCAGGACTGGTTTCGCCGCCTCGAGGGCATGGGGATCACGTCGGCGCGCCTGCACGACCTCGAGGTGGAAGGCGACGACGTGGGCGCGGCCTATGCCCTGTCCCACGAGGAGAACATGGCGGCCTTCACGAGCTTCGCCGCCCTGGAGACCGAGCTGTCGACCCTGCGCTTCGACGTCTTCGACGACATGCGCAACCTGCTGGTGGGCAACGACGACCAGACGACGTGCGTGTGGAACGCCTGTGATCCCTATACGACGAGGGCGGTGCGCGGCGTGGAGGGCACCGGACAGTCGAGCAACTGCGGGCGCACCAACAAGGACGGCATCGACTTCGTGAAGGCGCCGGCAGAGGGCTTCGAGCGCTACCTGGCCCTCTATCACACTCCTCAGGAGCACGGCGGCTGCTCAGGGTGCCGGTTCTTCATCATGTGCAAGGGCCAGTGCCCCGGTACCGCCATCGACGGCGACTGGCGGAACCGGACCCGCGACTGCGAGCTGTGGAAGGGGATGTTCCGTCACCTGGAGGAGGGGATGCTCGATGCTGGCATGCAGCCACTGTCCGCCAGCCCCGAGCGTGCTCAGATCGAAGGCGCCTTTCTCGATCTGTGGAGCGCCGGCCGGTCGCTCACGATCGCGGGGGCCCGCCGCTGGATGAACGAGGGACGAGACCTGGCGGCGGTGTCCGCCGGAGGCGGGTCCCATGGCGACATCCCACACGGGGACAGCGATGCCTGAGACGCTCGCCCCGCCCGAGAGCTCCGATCCCGCGACCCTCCCGCCAACCGTCCGGTCATCACCCGAGACCGGCGGGCGAGACGGGTCGGCCGGGATGGAACGCCTGGACTTCACCCTCCCGGACTTCACCCGTCTAGCGTGGGTGACCGACCAGGCCGAGCGGGTGTGGCGACCGCGCCTGGAGGACATCGCCACGGCGTGGGCGGAGACCGAATGGCGGGCGGTGCTCACCGGCGTACGTTCCTGCGCCGTCACGATGGCCTCGCCCGAGGAGTTCCTCACCATGGGGGCCGCCTGGGCGGAGGAGGGCCTCAACGCCCTGCCCGTGGAGATGATGGGGGTCTCGGGCCAGCCCTACTCGGCCACCGGCGTGCCGGCCGAAGCGGGCCAGCCGTTCGTGTTCCGCTTCGTCGTGGGCCGCCCCGCGGAGGTGGCGGCCTTCAAGAAGGCCTGGGACGACGGCGATCAGGAGGCGATCGGCGACTTCCTCGGCTATCCGCCCTGTTGTCGAGAGTTCTTCCGCCGGGTGTGGGTCGACGATGGCATGGTCGACACGACGTGGCCCATGGCGGTGGCGACCGCCGGCGCTGCCCCTGGGACGACGACCATCGATGTCACGGGTCCGCCCGAGGCCAACATCTTGTGGCGCTGGATGGGCGTGCGGGCCGTGCCCCACCTGCCGTGCCGCCTCGACTGTCCCGCCACCGCCGAGCTCGGTGCGCGTCTCGTCGAGGTCGGCCGTCAGTCCGGGTTCGCCCAGGAGATGGAGTGGCTGACCGAGATCCTCTCGTGGTCGGTGGAATGGTCCGCCCTCCACGGGATCGCTCAGGTCAAGACGCCCGTGCTCAAGGTGTCGACTCGTACCGACGCCACGGCACAGCGCTACGTGGTGCGTCGGCGGGGCAGCACCCACCCCGCCGAAGGTGTGCGCGGCCTGGCGTTCCCCTTCGAGGTGCCGGTGAGGCTTCGTCTCAGCGAGAGCCGGGGGTTCCGCCGCGGCCTGGAGAACGCGGTTCGCCTGCATCCCCGGCCCGCGTGGTACGCGACGGACAACGGCTTCGGCTCGGTCGGAGCCATGCACGACGCCCATCGGCCGATCGTCGAAGCGGCCGTCGCCGCCCTGGGCCGGGGCGGGGGTAACGTCCTCGACCTCGGCTGTGGCAACGGAGCCCTGCTCGAGCGGCTCGCGGCCGCGGCTCCCGGCCTGGTCCCCTTCGGCGTCGATGTCGACCCCGAGCGGATCGAGCACGCCCGGCAGCTCCACCCGGGGCACGGGGCGAACTTCGTCAGCGGCGACCTGTTCGACAGCGATGAGCTCTGGGTCGAGGGCCGGCGCTATGCGCTGGCCCTGCTGATGCCGGGTCGCCTGCTGGAGAGCGACGAACACCGGGCCGAGGCGTTGCGCCAGCGGATCTTTCGCAGCTGCGATCGGGTGCTCGTCTACGCCTACGGCGACTGGCTCACCCGGGCGGGCGACCTCGCCAGCCTCGCCCGCGAGGCCGGCCTGACCATCACCGGGCCTGGTGGTCAGCAGGCCGCGATCGTCGTCATGGACGGGTCCCCGCGGGGGGCTGAGGTGAGAACGCAACCAAGGCGACATGGCGGTACGGATCAGATCGACGGAGTTGGAGAGGAGCGACAGAACGATGAGCCCTGAGGAGCGAGACGAACGCGCGCGCGAGTTCTCCCGGCGGCAGATCCTACGGGCAGGCATGGCCATGCCGGTGGTGCTCGCCGTGCCTGCTCTCGCTGCCGCCTGCGGCGGCGGTTCCAGCACCGCCGCCGGCCACGGTGACCACACCGACTCGGGCAGCCACAGCGACCACGCCGACCACAGCGACACCGGCCACAACGACACCTCGCACGGGGACTCGGCGCACACCGACAGCAGTCACACAGACAAGGGCACGAGCCACAGCGACACCACGACTACGCCACATACCGATAGTGGCTCGGTGCACAGCGACACCGCGCACTCGGACATCAAGCACTTCGACAACGGGAAGCACTTCGACTTCGGTCACGCCGACTTTGGCCATGCGGACCACTCCGACGTCAAGGCCAAGCCCTAGCCGCTCGGGGCAGCAGTCCGATCGGTCAGGCGAACGCCGCTACTTGAACCAGATGCGCTGGTACTCGCGGCTCTGCGGGTGCAGCAACAGGGCCACGAGGGCGATCTGGAAGATGACGCCGATGATCCCCAGGCCGAGGACGCTGGCGACACCGGCCACGACGGCGAGAACCACGAGCACCAGGGGCAGGATGGCGGCCACGATGCCCACGACGTAGCCCCACTTGCGTTCGTTGGCGATCCCGTAGGCTCCGAGTATCTCGGCCGCGATGATGGCGATGCCGAACAGACCAGCCGCCCCTCCGATGATGAGGCTGAGCAGCCCGAGAGCGGCGTTGACGTAGAGCAGCATCACGCCGATCTGCAGCGTTTGCGGTTGGGTGGGGTTCAACCACCGGCGACGCTCCATACCCATGGCCCGCAGGCTAGTTGACCCGTTGTGCCCCTCGCGGAACAGCAGCCGACGACGACCGCCCCGCCAGCTGGCCGCAGGCGGCGTCGATGTCGGTCCCCCGGTTGCGCCGCACGGTCGCGTTCACCGAGCGTGAAGCCAGCTCGCCCTGGAAGGCCCTGACCCGATCCGGAGGAGTCCCCCTGGCGGGCCAGCCCGGTGTCGGGTTGAGGGGGATGAGATTGACGTGGGCGCCGAGCGGCCGGGCGAGATCGGCGAGCTGGGCGGCGTCGCTCGGCGAGTCGTTCAGCTCGTCCATCAGCGCCCACTCGAACGAGACCCGGCGTCGGGTCCTGGACCGGTAGCGGCTGCAGGCGTCCATGAGCGTGGCCAGGGGATAACGACGGTTGACCGGTACGAGGCGATCCCGAAGATCGTCGTTGGCGGCATGGAGCGAGACGGCGAGACCGACCCGGAGCCGGTCCTCGGCCAGTCGCCGGATACCCGGCACGAGCCCGACGGTGGAGATCGTGAGGTGGCGGGTGGAGATGCCCATCTCCGCCTGGAGCCGGTCGATCGCACCGCCGACACGGCGATAGTTCGCCAGCGGCTCGCCCATCCCCATGAACACCACGTTGGAGAGGCGGCGCGGTGGCGTCAGCTGACGACACGACTTCATCGCCCGAGCCACCTGCTCGACGATCTCGCCGACGCCGAGGTTGCGGCGAAAGCCTGCCTGACCGGTGGCGCAGAACCCGCAACCCATGCCACACCCGGCTTGGGTCGACACGCACACCGTCGACCGGCTCCCGTAGTGCATGAGCACTGTCTCGATCGCGTTGCCGTCGGCCAACCCCCACAGCCACTTGCGTGTCCAGCCCCGGTCGGCCACCGACTCGCGCTGGAGGTGCAGCGCCGGGGCGAGGGCGGGATCCTCCGCCAGCTGGCACCGAAGCCGTCTCGGCAGCTCGGTCATCTCGGCCGGGTCCGCCACCCGCCGGTACAGACCGTCCCAGACCTGGCCGACACGCCACGGAGGCTCGTCGCCGAGCAGGGCACCCAGCTGGCTCCGGCTCAGTCCGTAGCGTCCGTCCACGCCCGCCAACGCTACAAGGACCTGATCTCGCGGACCCGGCGAACCGCTGGTACCTCCACACTCGGTACCGTGGAGCCATGGCGTCGCGTGCGAGCCGTCTTCGCTCACGGAGCCTCCCGCTCCCGCATCGGGCTCTCTCGCGCTCGACCGACGCCATCGCAGGCGAGCATCATCACCGCAACGTGCAGGGCGGCGCCGCCCGGGCGGCGGTGTTCGGCATCAGCGACGGCCTGGTGTCGAACGTCTCGCTCATCCTGGGTGTCGCCGGAGCGAACCCCGCCTCGGGGGTCGTCAGGCTGGCCGGTCTGGCCGGACTGCTCGGAGGGGCGTTCTCGATGGCCGCCGGCGAGTACATCTCGATGCGAGCCCAGTCCGAGCTGATGGAGCGGGAGCTGGACCTGGAGCGGACGGAGATCCACCGTCGCCCCGAGGGCGAGCGACGGGAGCTGGCCCACATCTACGAGAGCCGGGGCATCGACCCGGGGGTTGCCCACGAGCTCGCCACTGAGATGATGCGCGACCCCGAGGTGGCCCTCGACACCCACGCGCGCGAGGAGCTGGGCATCACGCCCTCGTCCCTCGGTTCGCCGATCCAGGCCGCGCTGTCGTCGTTCACGGCCTTTGCGCTGGGCGCCCTGGCGCCCCTCATCCCGTGGTTCTTCGCCACGGGTACGGCGGCCATCCTGGCGTCGGTGACCGTGGGCGTGATCGCAGCTCTGGGCGTCGGTGCGGCGCTGGCCCGGTTCACGGGGCGGGCGGTGGTGTTCTCCGCCCTCCGGCAGCTTGGGATCTCGGCCGTGGCCGCGGCGGTGACGTACTCGATCGGGAAGGCGGTCGGTATCTCAGGTGCCGCGTGACGCCGCGGGCCCGGGCGGGGCCGGCACGTCGACGACGTAGGCACGATCGACGTGGTCCACCGTGAACCCGATGTCGCGGTACAGCTTCACGCCGGGCTCGTTCGACGCGTCGACGTAGAGCATCGCCGTCGGTAGACCCCGCCGGGCCAGCCAGTCGAGGCCCGCGAGCAGGAGCTGGCGTCCGAGGCCCAGTCCCTGATAGGCGGGGTCGACGGCGATGACGTAGATCTCGCCGAGCGGGGGATCGTGATCGGCGTGGACCTTCGTCCAGCAGAAAGCGGCGAGCCGGCCGTCCCGTTCGTGGAGCAGAAAGCCCTTCGGATCGAACCAGCGCTCCCGTTCCCGGCGCAGCAGCGTCTCGAGGTCCCACTCGCCCTGTTCGGGGTGGGAGGCGAAGGCGCGGGCATTGACCGCGAGCCAGGCCCGCTCGTCGCGGCCGGGCTCGAAGGTCCGCAGGCGGAGCGGACCCCGCCCGCCAGGGACGGGCAGGGGTCGCCGCATCTGCAGCAGCTCCCGACCGCGGGACATGCCGTTGGCGGTGGCGATGGCGTCGTGCTGCGGCCCGGGCTTGGGCACCCACATGTGCACGTGGCCTCCACCCTCCCGCCTGATCTCGTCGAGGGCGGCGCGCACCAGGTCGGCTCCGATGGTGCCACCCGGCTCGCGGTGATGGGGGTCGACCACGAACTCGATGGCCCAGCTCGTCCGACCCCGGCTCAGCTGGGCGTAACCGACGGGATGGCCGTGGCCTGCCTCCCAGGCCACGAAGCCTGCGAAACCGGTCCGACCGCCTTCCACCAGATCGAGCCACATGTGCTCGCCGAGGGGGAGGTGCTCGTCGGCGACGGTCGCCACATGGAGCAGCTCCGACACGGCGGCGATGTCCGCCTCGCCCATGCGACGTTTGACCTCGAGCTGCACGGAGCGAGGGTAGTGCGGTGTTCTTGGCGGCTCCGCCACCCCCGGCAGGGCTCCTGCCCCGCCGCCGGCCGTGGCGGTAGCGTTCCGGCTCATGGGCCGACCCCGCAGCCCTCGCGGCCGGGCCCGCGAGACGGCGCGCCGGCTGGCCGAGGAGTACCCCGGCAGCGAGCGCGAGCTGTGCGCGCTCGACCACGACGGTGCCTTCCAGCTCGTGGTGGCGACCATCCTGTCGGCCCAGACCACCGACGAGCGGGTGAACGAGGTGACGCCGGCGCTGTTCCGCGCCTATCCGGGACCGGGCGAGCTCGCTGGTGCCGAGCCGGGGGAGCTGGAGGCGTATATCCGTCCGACCGGGTTCTTCCGCAGCAAGGCCCGCAGCCTGAAGGGCATGGCCACGGTCCTCGTCGACCGCTTCGGCGGCGTCGTCCCGTCGACGGTCGAGGACCTGACGACGCTGCCGGGCGTCGGGCGAAAGACCGCCAACGTGATCCGCAGCGTCGGACTGGGCCTGCCAGGCCTGCCGGTGGACACCCACGTCGGGCGGCTCAGCCGGCGGCTGGGCCTCACGGCCGAGACCGATCCCGTGAAGGCCGAGCACGAGCTGTCGTCACTGCTCCCGCCGGCCGAGTGGGGATCGTTCAGCCTGAGACTGATCCTGCACGGCCGTCGGGTGTGCGTCGCTCGCCGGCCGCGCTGCGTTGATTGCGTGCTCAATGACTACTGTCCGTCGGCAGAGCTCCCGGCCCGAGGGGCCCGGGCCCGACCAGGAACAAGGACGAAACAGGCGACGTTGTAGAGGACGGAACCGGTTCCCGCCACCTGGTTCCACGAGCGAGTGCGGGATCCGCCGCCCGGCTCGCTCCGCTGACGGCGCCCTCGTGGGCGCCGTTAGCGTGTCTGACGCCGGTCGGTGTCGATGACCTTCGTCAGGCGTCGCTGCGCCCCGGCGAGGGCCCGCTCGACGGCGTACAGGTCGGCAGCGAGCTCGTCGTGGTCACCGCTCGAGTAGCCGTCGGCGATGGCGGTGATGCGCCTCGTGAGCTCGTCGAGGGCCGTGGCCAGCGAGGAGAGCTCTGCGCTCGATCCGGTCATGCCCGCGATCTTGCCGTGGCGCGGGTCTCGCCGTCGTTCGAAAGGGAGACGGCGTGCAGCGAGCCCCGTGCCCGGCCCTGGGGGGCCGAAATGGCGCCAGTCGTTCCCAAGGTGCCCGTTACGATCGGGTCGCGATGCTCACCCGACTCGACCTGCGGGGTGTGAACGACCTCACAGGGATCCTGCCTCGGCCGGCGATGGCCAAGGAGCCGCCGACCCAGGTGGTGCAGGCGATCCTCGCCGACGTCAGGGCCAGGGGAGACACCGCGGTGCGCGAGCACACGGCCCGCCTGGACGGGGTCGCCCTCGGGGATCTCCGGGTATCGACCGTCGAGCTCGAACAGGCCGTCGAGTCCACGCCGAAGCCCCTCCGGGAGGCGCTGGACGCCGCCCGGCGCGCCATCGAGGACTATCACCGTCACCAAGGGGCTTCGTACCAGCCCCAGCGCTACGAGCGCCAGGGCGTCGTCGTCGACGAGCTCACCAGGCCCGTCGGGCGAGCCGGCGTCTACGTTCCCGGCGGCCGGGCCCGGTACCCGTCCACGGTCCTCATGGCGGCGGTACCGGCGCGCGTCGCCGGCGTTCCCCACGTGACCTTGTGCGTCCCGCCTGACGCTGACGGAACCGTGGCCGGGCCGACGCTCGCGGCCGCAGCCATGGCCGGTGTCGACGACGTCTTCCGGATCGGGGGCGCCCAGGCCGTCGGCGCCATGGCCTACGGCACGGAGACGGTCGGCGCCGTCGACGTCATCGTCGGTCCGGGCAACGTCTACGTGTCCGAAGCCAAGCGCCAGGTGTCGGGCGTGGTCGGTGTGCCGTCGGCCTTCGCCGGTCCGTCCGAGGTCGTCGTGGTCGCCGACGACTCGACTCCCGCCGAGCTGGCCGCCATTGACGTCGTGGTGCAGGCCGAGCACGGTCCGGACGGGCTGGCCTGGCTCGTCACCTGGTCGCCGCGCGTCGCCGACGAGGTCACCGACGCCGTGGCGCGGTTGGTGGCGGGGTCGCCCCGGCGGGCCGAGATCGAGGCCACGCTGGCGGAGGGGGGCTACGCGGTGGTCGTCGAGGACGCCGCCCAGGCGATGGCGGTGGCCAACGCGATCGCGCCCGAGCACCTCGAGCTGCTGTGCTCGGATGCCGACGCGCTGGTGCCGCTGGTTCAGCACGCGGGGGCCGTCTTCGCTGGGCCCTTCGCTCCCGCCAGCGTCGGTGACTACCTGGCCGGCCCGAGCCACGTCCTGCCGACCTACGGGTCGGCGCGCTTCTCCAGCGCCCTGCGGGTCGACGACTTCGTCCGCCACATCCACGTCGTGTCGCTGGACGAGGGCGCCCTGGCCCGGGTGGGCCCCCACGTACGTGCCATCGCCGAGGCCGAGGGGCTTCCCGCCCATGCCGAGTCGGTGCGACGGCGATGGGAGAGCTAGTGCCGCCCGTCCCCGTGCGGGCGGATCTTGACCTCGCCGAGGGCTACCACTCGCCGCAGGTCGACGTCAGGATCCGGCTCAACACCAACGAGTCGCCGATCGCTCCGCCGCGGGCGTGGGTGGAGGCGGTCCGGGCAGAGCTCGAGCACATCGAGTTCAACCGCTACCCCGACCGTCGGGCCTGGGCGCTGCGATCGGCGCTGGGTGCGGTCCATGGCGTGGGACCCGAGGAGGTGTTCTGCGCCAACGGGTCCAACGAGGTGCTCCAGTGCCTGCTGCTCGCGTTCGGCGGCCCCGGGCGAGCCGTCGCCCTGTTCGAGCCGACGTACGCCCTGCACTCGCACATCGCCCGCCTGACCGGCACGGTCGTGGCGACGGGGGAGCGGCTGGCGGACTTTCGCATCGACCTCGACGAGGTCGGCCGGGTGAGCGCCGAGGCGGCGCCGGTCGTCACCTTCCTGTGCTCGCCCAACAACCCGTCTGGTCGGGCCGATCCCAAAGAGGTCGTCGAGCAGGTGCTCGCCATCGCGCCCGGGCTCGTCGTGGTGGACGAGGCCTACGGGCAGTTCTGCGCGTGGTCGGCACTCTCGTTGCTCGGCACCGAGGACCGTCTCGCGGTCGTCAGGACCTTCTCCAAGACGTGGTCCATGGCCGCGGCCAGGCTCGGCTATCTCGTCGCTCCGGCGTCGGTCGTGGCGGCACTCGAGCAGGTCGCGCTGCCGTACCACCTCGACTCCTTCAAGCAGGTGGCCGGGCGCCTGGCCCTCGACTACCAGTCCGACATGGACGCCAGGGTGGCGGAGTTGGTGCAGGAGCGGGGCAGGCTCGCCGCAGGCCTTGCGGCGATGCCGGTCGAGTCCTGGCCCTCCGATGCCAACTTCATCCTCTTCCGGCCGCTCGCTCGCCCCGGTGAGGAGGTGTGGCAGCGGCTGCTCGACCGCTCGGTGCTGGTTCGCAACTGCAGCGGCTGGCCCCGTCTGGAGGGCTGCCTCCGAGTCACGGTGGGCACGCCGGAGGAGAACACCGCCTTCCTGGCCGCCCTGGCGGAGTGCCTGGCGTGAGGGCGGCGGAGCGTTCCCGTCGGACCCGGGAGACGACCGTGGAGGTCGACCTCGCCCTGGATGGCTCGGGTCGGGTGGAGGTGAGCACAGGTCTTCCGTTCTTCGACCACATGGTGTCCCAGCTGGGCCGGCACGGTGGGCTCGATCTCACCGTCTCGGCCCGGGGTGACCTGGACGTCGATGCCCACCACACGGTGGAGGACGTGGGGATCGTGCTCGGCGAGGCCCTGGCTGCGGCCCTCGGCGACAAGGCCGGGGTGCGGCGGTTCGCGTCCATGGCCGTACCCCTGGACGAGGCGCTCGTTGAGGCGGCCCTGGACCTGTCCGGGCGCCCCTACCTCCACTACGACGTGAAGGTGGCGCCCGACGCCGTGCCGCTCGGGAGCCCCGCGTTCGAGCCGCAGCTGGCCGAGGAGTTCTGGCGGGCGCTCACGACATCTGCGGCGATCACGCTGCACATCAGCCTTCGCAGCGGGCGCAACACCCACCACATCCTCGAGGCCTCGTTCAAGGCCGTGGCCCGCTCGCTGCGCGACGCCGTCCGCGTCGAAGGAGCCGACGTGCCGTCGACGAAGGGCCGGCTGTGATCGCCGTCCTGGACTACGGGATCGGCAACCTCCGGTCGGCCGAGAAGGCGCTCCAGCGCGTCGGCGGTGACGCCCGGCTGGTGACCGAGCCCGAGCAGGCCGAGGGGGCCAACGGCGTGGTCCTGCCCGGCGTCGGGGCCTTCGGTCGCTGCCTGGAGGCGCTTCGGTCCTCGGGGCTCGACGCCGTCGCCGTGGACGCGGCCAGGCGCGACCTTCCGTTCCTCGGCATCTGCGTGGGCATGCAGATGCTCTACGAGGCGTCCGCCGAGGACGCTGGCGCGCGGGGCCTCGGTGTCCTGAACGGCCGCGTCTGCGCCCTGCCGCCCGGCCCCAAGAGCCCACAGATGCAGTGGAACGTCCTACGTCCCACGCCAGGTCGCACCAGCGAGATGCTCCGGCCACTCGGCGACCCTCGGTGGGTGTACTTCGTCCACTCCTTCGCACCGGAGCAGTCGGGCGACGTCGTCGCCACCTGCGACTACGGCGGGCCGGTGGTGGCCGCGGTGGAGCGGGGCCGGCTGTGGGCCACCCAGTTCCACCCGGAGAAGTCGGGAGCGTCGGGGCTGGCGCTGCTGGCCGGGTTCGTGCGCGCCTGCGCCTGATGGACCTGTACCCCGCCGTCGATCTGCTGGACGGTCGCTGCGTGCGGCTGGTCCGGGGCGACTTCGAGCGCCGCACCGACTACGGCGACCCGCTGGCAGCCGCGGTCGAGCTGGCGCGCGCCGGGGCTCCGTGGCTGCACGTCGTCGACCTCGACGCAGCCAGGACCGGTCGACCCGTCAACCGCCCGCTCATCACTGAGATCGCCGCTGCCGTGGCGGTGCCGGTGCAGGCCGGGGGAGGAGTGCGCGACGAGTCGAGCGCCGCCGCCCTGCTGGACGCCGGCGTCGCCCGGGTGGTCCTCGGAACGGTGGCAGTCGAGGACCCCGACCTCGTGGAGCGACTGGCGACGAGGTACCCGGGACGCATCGCCGCCGGTGTCGACCACCGGAGAGGTGAGGTGTCGGTGCGCGGGTGGACAGCGGGCTCGGGCGTCGGGCTGCTCGACGTGCTCGGCCGTCTCGAGGGCGCCGGTGTGGCGGCCCTGGTAGTCACCGACATCGGCCGCGATGGGACGCTCGAGGGTCCCGACCTCGACGGCCTGGCGGCTGCCCTGGGCGCCGCCAGCCCGGATCTCATCGCCTCGGGAGGCGTGGGCTCGGCCGCCGACATCGCCAGCCTGGCCCGCCTGGAGGCCGGGGGGCGGCGGCTGGCGGGCGTGATCGTGGGTCGGGCCATTCACGACGGGCGCGTCGACGTGAAGGAGGCACTGGCCGCGTGCGAACCGTCCGCGTGATCCCGTGTCTCGACGTCGACGCTGGCCGCGTCGTCAAGGGCGTCAACTTCGAGAACCTGCGCGACGCAGGTGATCCCGTCGAGCTGGCGGCTCGCTATGACCGGGCCGGCGCCGACGAGGTCGTGTTCCTGGACATCACGGCCTCCTCCGACGAGCGCGACACCATGGTCGACGTCGTGCGGCGGACCGCCGACGAGGTCTTCATCCCGCTGACGGTCGGCGGCGGCGTGCGCAGCCTGGCTGACGCCCATCGACTGCTACGGGCCGGGGCTGACAAGGTGACGGTGAACACCATGGCCGTGCAGCGGCCCGCCGTCGTGCACGAGATGGCGGCGGAGCTTGGTTCGCAGTGTGTGGTCGTGGCCATCGATGCCCGCCGGCGGGGTACGGGGTTCGAGGTCTACACGCACGGGGGCCGGACGCCCACCGGTCTCGACGCCCTCACCTGGGCCGCGGTGTGCGAACGGCTGGGGGCGGGAGAGATCCTGCTCACCTCCATGGATCGCGACGGCACGAGGGACGGCTACGACCTCGAGCTCACGCGGGCGGTGACGCGGGCCTGCTCGATCCCGGTGATCGCCAGCGGCGGGGTGGGCACCCTCGAGCACCTGGTGGAGGGAGCGGTGGAGGGCGACGCCGACGCCGTGCTGGCGGCGTCGATCTTCCATTACGCCGACCACGGCGTGGCCGAGGCCAAGGCGTACCTGGCCGCCCGCGGCGTCAGCGTCAGGCCGATCGCGGGCTGAGCTCGCGCAGCCAGTCCAGGGACACCGCCATGAGCTGGTCGGCCCGGCCCACCAGGTAATGATCTCCACCGGGCAGGATCTCCACCCGCGTGTTCTTCCACCCCTCGAGGATCGGAGCGGCCGACTCGGGAGGCCGGAACTGGTCGTGCTCGGGCACGATGACGAGCTTGGGGCGAGGGTCGGCGGGCGCCACCATGTCGGCGACGGCGGCGGTGCGCAGCGGCGGCGCCACCGCCAGCCAGCCGTCCAAGCGCTCGTCGGCCACGGTGAGCGACGTGTCGGCACCGAACGACCATCCGGCCAGCGCGAGAGGCAGGCCCTCGGTGATCGGGGCCAGCACGTCGATGGCCGCCACCAGGTCGGCCCGCTCGTCCTGTCCGCCTCCGTGGGTTCCCGCGGACCCACCCACGCCCCGAAAGTTGAACCGGAGGCAGGCGACCCCGGCCTGGGGCAGGGCGCCGAACATGGCGGCGGTGACGATGGAGCGCATCGTCCCACCGAACTCGGGGTGGGGATGGGCCAGCACGGCCGCCGACCACGCCCGGTCCGGCAGGTCGATCTCGCCCTCCAGGACCAGTCCGTCGGCGGTCGACAGGGTGACCGGCTCGATCGGCATGGGGGGAGACGGTACCGTGCGATGGTGGCCAAGCCATCAGAACCCAAGGGCCAGAAGCAGCCCATCACCATGCTCAGCGACCGCGTGCTGGTCCAGGTCCCCGTGGCGGAGGGTGAGCGGACCTCACGCGCCGGGATCCTCATACCCGCCACGGCCCAGGTGTCGAAGCGGTTGGCGTGGGCCGAGGTGGTGGCCGTCGGTCCCCACGTGCGCAACATCAAGTCCGGCGACCACGTCCTGTTCAATCCCGAGGACCGCTACGAGGTCGACGTCCAGGGCGACGACTACCTGATCCTGCGCGAGCGCGATATCCACGCCGTCGCCTCCGAGCGGATCGACGGCGGCACGGGGCTGTACCTGTGAGCGAGCGCGCCCCGTTCACGGCCACGCCCATCGCCGTGGACGAGGCGGACCTTTCGGTCGTCGCCTACAACCAGGACGGGCTCGTGCCCGCCATCGTCCAGGACCGCACCACGGGCGATGTGCTGACCCTGGCGTGGATGGACGAGACGGCCCTCCGGCGCACGCTGTCCTCGGGCAAGGGCGAGACGTCGGGCGACCGCCAGTGGGTGCGCGCCGCCTACTACGACTGCGACGGCGACGCCCTGCTGGTGGTGGTCGACCAGGAGGGGCGGGGCGCTTGCCACACCGGCGAGCGCAGCTGCTTCCACCGGGCCTTCGGCGGCGAGGACCTCAGCCAGGACGCGGGGTAGCAGGACGGCGCCGGGCCAGCTTGGCGACGACGCCGCGCACGAGCTGGATCCCCACGTCGCCCTCGACCGACATGATGGACTCGGGGTGGAACTGGACACCCGCCACGGGAAGGTCGGCGTGCTCGACGGCCATGACGATGCCGTCGTCGGACTGCGCCGTCGCCACCAGGCCGGGCGGCAGCGCGGCGGCGGGCGCGTGCAGGGAGTGGTAGCGACCGGCGGTGAACTGTGCGGGCAGCTCGGCGAACAGGCGCCCGCCGACGATCCGAACCAGCGACGGCTTGCCGTGCGTCGGGGTGGGCAGCGTGTCCAGCTTGCCCCCCAGGTGCTCCACCAGGGCCTGGAGGCCGAGACAGACGCCGAACACCGGGAGGTCCCTCGCCAGGCAGGCGGCGATGCAGGACGACCAGCTCCGGGGCCAGGCGGTCGAGCTCGTCCTCGGGAAACCCGGCCCGGAGGGTCGTGACGTCGGCGCCCCCCTGGCGCAGGTAGTTGGCCAGTGTGTGCACGAAGGAGTCCTGGTGGTCCACCAGCAGCACCCGGGTCGACGCGACCGGGCGGACCTCGGCGCCGGCAGCGACGGTGGCTTCGGCTCGGGGCTGGCGGATGGCGTCGAGGAACGCGGCGGCCTTGTCCCGCGTCTCGAGCTCCTCGGCCTCGGGATCGGACTCCCACAACAGCGTCGCCCCCACCCGCACCTCGGCGACACCCTTGCGCACGCGCACGGTGCGGAGGGTCAGGCCGGTGTTCATCCGCCCGTCGAAGCCGATCCACCCGACGGCGCCGCCATACCACGCCCGGGGTGTCTTCTCGTGGTCCTCGATGAACTGCATGGCCCAGGCCTTCGGCGCGCCGGTGACCGTCACTGCCCACATGTGGGACAGGAAGGCGTCGAGGGCGTCGAAGCCGGGCCGCAGCGTGCCCTCCACGTGGTCGACCGTGTGGATCACGCGGGAGTAGATCTCGATCTGGCGTCGGCCGATGACGTGGACGCTTCCCGGCTCGCAGATGCGCGACTTGTCGTTGCGGTCGACGTCGGTGCACATGGTGAGCTCCGACTCGTCCTTCGACGAGTTGAGCAGCGCCCTGATGCGCTCGGCGTCGTCCATGGGATCCCGTCCCCGGGCGATGGTGCCCGAGATGGGACACGTCTCGACTCGCGGTCCGTCCACCCGCACGTACATCTCCGGCGACGCACCCACCAGGTGGTCCCATCCCCCCAGGTTGATGATGAAGCCGTAGGGAGCGGGATTGCGCTCCCGGAGCCTCCGGAACAGCTCGGAGGGCGGGACCGGGCAGGGCTCGAAGAACGTCTGCCCGGGTACCACCTCGAACAGGTCGCCCCGTGCGAAGGCATCCTTGGCGACCTGGACGCCGCCGGCATACTCGCCGGGCCCGTGGTCGCACGAGCGGGCGACCTTGCTCACGCCCACGTACGGCGTGCTGTCACCCTCGCGGGGCAGCCCCCGGGTGGAACGGGCGCCCGCCTCCAGCTCGTAGCGGCGGCGCGTCGCCCGCTGCCGCTGATGGTCGACGATGACGATCTCGTCCGGGAGGTAGAGGACCAGATCGCGCTGGTCGGCCGGGCGGTCGAGCGCCGGCCGGATGGGCTCGAACTGGAACGCGAGGTCGTAGCCGAAGGCGCCGTACAGCCCGAGGTGGGGGTCGGCGTCACTGCGGAACAGGTCGGTGAGGGCCCGGATGACCGAGAAGACCGAGGGCTGGTGGCTGCGCTCCTCCTCGGGAAACCGGTGCTGAGGCGCCTCGACGACGCCGGTCAGGCGCTCGCCGCGCAGGTTCGGAGAGACCAGCTCGCGCACGTCGGCCAGGACATCGGCGAGCACGGGGAGGAGCTGCCGGCCCCGGCGGTTGAGGGCCGTGACACTCACCTCCCGGCCCCGGCAGGCCACCTCGAGGAGCGGGTCCACGAAGCCGACGTCCCAGCGGGTGTAGCGGCCCGGGTACTCGAAGCTGGATGCGAAGAGGGCTCCGCGACGGGAGTCCAGGGCGTCGACGATCCCGTCGATGGCCCCCTCGACCGGGACGTCCTCGACGGTGCGGAGCACGCGAATGCCGCGGTCGGTGGTGTAGGCGGTGGCCTCGGGGATCATCGCCCGTCAACAGTAGGCCCGCCGGTGCGCCATCATTTTCGGATATGGGCAGTTCGAGCTGGGAGAGCGACTACTGGGCGCTGCGCCAGGAGGTGGGTGCGGCCTGGGTGCCCCGTGACGTCGTGCGGGTCGTCGGCCCGGAAGCCGTGTCCTACCTCCAGGGCCAGCTCAGCCAGGACGTCGAGGCCCTGACCGCCGGTCGGTCCGCCGAGTCGCTGCTGCTGTCCCCCCAGGGCAAGATCGACGCCGAGCTGCTGGTCGACGTCGACGGCGGCTACGGGGAGGTCGTCGTCTCCCGGCTGCGACGGTTCAAGCTTCGGACGAAGGTCGAGATCGGGGTGCTGGCGTGGCGGTGCCTGTCCCTGCGCGGCCCCCGCCTGGCCGATCTGGCCCTCGGGGCGGGGCTCGCGCTCTCCGCCGACTGGCCGGGCCTGCCGGGTGCCGACCTGGTGGGCGAGGAGCCGACGCTGCCGGACGGGGCCCGGCTGTGCGACACGGCCGCCTGGGACGCGGTGCGGGTCGAAGCGGGCGTCCCCAGGATGGGAGCCGAGCTGACCGAGCGGACCATCCCGGCGGAGGCCGGCGTGGTCGACCGCACCGTCAGCTTCACCAAGGGCTGCTACACGGGCCAGGAGCTGGTCGCCCGCATCGACTCCCGGGGAAGCCGGGTCCCTCGCCACCTTCGCGGCGTCGTGATCGAGGCCGAGGGGGCCCCGCCGCCGGGCGCCGCTCTGGTGGGAGACGGCGACCGGGGTGAGCGGGAGCTGGGTCAGCTGACGAGCGTGGCGGTGTCGCCGGCGCTCGGGGCGCCAGTGGCGCTCGCCTACGTGCGCCGTGAGATCGATCCACCGGCCAATGTCGTCGTGCGCTGGGGAGAAGGGGAGGCGTCGGGCAGGGTGAGCACCCTGCCTCTGGTGGCATGAGGCGGGGGCGGACACCGCTGCTGGCCCTCGCCGGGCTCGTCCTCGCCGGGTGCGCGCCCGGAGCCGTGAGCGCCCTGCCCCCGCCGCCGAGCACGGCGCCTGGCGAGTCCACGACCACGACCCCGGACTTCACCTCGGTCGTGCTGCCGTCGGTGTCCGGGCGGACGACGATCCCGGGCGTGGTGGTGGGGCCGGGGCACGCAAGCCTGTCGGGCACCGCGGGCGGACCGAACGGTGCGACCGGGGGTGCGACGGTCGAGGTCCAACGCCTCGTCGGCGACGCGTCGGCGGCGATTCGCGTCAACGCCGGGCCCGACGGGCGGTGGTCCGTCCCGGGCGTCCTCGGCGGCCGCTACCGGGTACGGGCGTGGCACGCGCCCGACCAGACGATGGCGTCACCGGCCATCTTCTTCCTGGGAGGCGGCGAGAACAAGGCGGTCAACCTCACCTTGCAGAGCTTCACGGGACCGGTGGTGACCGCGGCGGTGGCTCCCAACCCCCCGCTGGTCTCGCAGCCGGCCAACCTGGTCGTCGACGTGAGCAACCGGGCGGTGGACGCCAACGGCGTCGGACGAGCGAACCCCGTGTCGGGAGCGAGCGCCCAGCTCACCGGGAGCGGTGCCTGGCAGCTCGCCGGACCGAACACGGTGACGACCGACGGGGGTGGCCAGGCCAGGTGGGAGCTCACCTGCCAGACCGGAGGACCTCAGCCGCTGAG
Source organism: Actinomycetota bacterium (assembly GCA_005888295.1). Lineage (GTDB taxonomy): Bacteria > Actinomycetota > Acidimicrobiia > Acidimicrobiales > AC-9 > AC-9. The sequence goes on along the minus strand of VAWP01000041.1, from coordinate 14,693 downwards.
CGTGTCGGTGAACGGCGGCGCCCCGCTGCCGCTCAACCTGCCGGACTGCTCGTAGCCGCACCGGCACGCAGGCCGACGACCATCCTGGTCCCGCCGCCGTTGACCACCGGTGACTCGGCCCGCACGGTGGCGTCCATCGCCCGGGCCAGCTGGGCCACGATGGCGAGGCCGAGCCCCGAGCCCATCTGGCGCGCCGGCGTTCGTGAGAGGTGGAAGGAGCGCTCGAACACCGACGACAGCTCGTCGGCCTTGAGGCCCGGACCATCGTCCTCCACGACGACCTCGACGCCGGTGCCGTCGCGAGCCGCTGCCGTCACCCGGATGCGGCCCTGGGCGAACTTGTAGGCGTTCTCGACGAGGTTGGCCAGCACCTGGGCCAGGCGGTCCGGGTCGGCCATGGCATCCATGGGCTGGTCGTCCCCACAGGCCACGACCAGCTCCAGCCCCGCCTTCTCCACGACGCGACGAAATCCCTCAGCCGTATCGACGACCACCTCGCCCACGTCCGTCGGGCGCACGTCCAGGGAGAAGCGGCGGGCGTCGAGCTTGGCCAGCTCGAGCAGGTCCCCGACGAGCCGCTCGAGGCGACGGGACTCGCTGGCGATGACCGACGCAGCCCGCAGGGTGTCGGTCGCTGCACCCTCGGCGATGGCCTCGGCGAAGCCGCGAATCGACGTGAGCGGGGTCCGCAGGTCGTGGGACACGGCCATGAGGAACTGGCGCTCCAGCCCTCGGGCCCGGCTCAGGCTGGCCGCCATGGTGTTGATGGACCGGCTGAGCGACGCCAGCTCGGGGTAGTCGTCGGGCGCGACCGGCACCTGGGTCGCGAGGTCTCCCTCGGCGATTCGCCCCGTCGCCGCCACGGCGTCGTCCAGGGGCCGGGTGAACCGCCTGCTGAGGCGCTGAGCCACGACGGCGGCCACGGCCAGCGTGCCCGCTCCCACCAGGACGAGATAGACCCAGCTCGGGCCGGCGTTGCTGACCCGGCGGGTCAGGACCACGGCCTCCTGGGGCCCGGTCAGGCCCCGGTTGCGCTCGGCCGCCGTCAGGGGGACGGGGACGGCCGCGAACACGAGGTTGCCTCTGGTGCCCGAGGTCGACAGCCCCTCGCTGACCTGGGCGGGGTGGAGGTTGCCGGCGCTCAGCCCCGACGGCAGGGCCCTGGTGAACTGCACGCCGCTGAGGGGGACCACCTCGGCGCCGTCGAGCCTGACGACGCGCTTGAGGATGGGCAGGATCGTGTTGCGCCCGGGAGTGGTCGGGGTCGCCCGGGCGGCCTCGGCCGCCTGGGTGCCCCGGGCGATCGCCGTGGCCTGGCCGAGCAGGCCCTGGCGGGCGTCGTCGACGGCGGCGCGCCGGGCCAGCAGCAGGGCGCCGACCCCGGCAGCCAGCAGGGCGGCCGCGGTGACGCCCACGATGGCGACGGTGAGGCGGCGTCGCACGGGCTAGGCGAGGCGGTATCCCACGCCCCAGACGGTGGCGAGGGGGAGCTGGTCGCCCAGCTTCTTGCGGAGCTGACGAACGTGGACGTCCACGGTGCGCTCGTCGCCGTACCAGCCCGGTCCCCAGACCCCGTCGAGGAGCTGGGCCCGGGTGAGGGCGAGGCCGGCGTTGTGGGCCAGGTGGGCCAGCAGGTCGAACTCCCGGGCGGCGAGCGGGACGACCTCCCCGTCGACCCGGGCTTCGCGCCGGGCGGTGTCCACCTCGACCCCGCCGGCCACGAGCACCTCGGGCTCGCCACGCGGTGGCCCGTCGACCCGCCGGAGGATCGCCTTGACCCTGGCGACGAGCTCGCGGGGCGAGAACGGCTTGGTCACGTAGTCGTCGGCGCCAAGCTCCAGCCCCAGCACGCGGTCGAGCTCGCTGTCCCGGGCGGTGAGGATCAGCACCGGCACCCTGCCGTTGTCCCGCAGGCGACGGCACACGTCGAGGCCATCCTGGTGACCGGGCAGGCCCAGGTCCAGCACGACCAGCCGGGGCCGCTCCCGGGCCACCACCTCCAGCGCCTGTCGGGCATCGGTCGCCTGGAGCACCCGGTAGTCCTCGCGGCGCAGGTAGAGCTCGACCAGGTCGCCGATGTTGGGGTCGTCCTCGACGACGACGATCGTCCCGGCGTCGCTGGTCACGCACCAAGGGTGTCACCTGACGAGGCGACAACGTAAGCACCGGTGTTCTGGGCGGGTTCACCGGTAGCATTTGGCCACGATGGCCACCTACCTCGACCGGATCCTGGCGGACCATCGCGCCCGGGCGGCGCAGGACAGCCGTCGTGTCGGCGGCCTGGTCGAGGCCGCCCGGCGGGAGCCGGCACCGAGGCCGTTTCGCCACGAGCTGGGTCGGGAGGGGCTGGCCGTCATCGCCGAGATCAAGCGGCGGTCGCCGTCGCGGGGCGATCTGGCCGTCGACCTCGATCCCGCCGCGGTCGCGACCGCCTATGCGGCGGGAGGTGCGAGCTGCCTGTCGGTGCTGACGGACGGTCGGTTCTTCGGCGGGTCGGCGGCCGATCTGGCCGCCGCCCGACGGGCAGTCGATCTGCCAATGCTGCGCAAGGACTTCACGGTGTCGGAGGCCGACGTGTGCGACGCCCGGCTGATGGGAGCGGACGCGGTCCTGCTCATCGTCGCCGCCCTGGCCGACGCCGAGCTCGTCCGGTTCCGCGCCCTGGCCGACGAGCTGGGCCTGGCCGCCCTGGTCGAGGTGCACGACGAGGCGGAGCTGGAGCGGGCGCTCGGCGCCGGCGCCGACCTGGTGGGGGTCAACCAGCGCGATCTGTTCACCTTCGAGGTGGACCGCCACCGGGCCGAGCGGCTGGCGCCCGAGATCCCGGCCGACGTCGTCACCGTGGCCGAGTCCGGGGTGCGGGACCCGGCGGACGCGGCCCGCCTCGCCGGGGCCGGCTTCGATGCGGTCCTCGTCGGGGAGACCCTGGTCTGCGCACCGGACCGGGAAGCCGCCGTGCGGTCCCTCGTGCAGGAGCAGGTCTCCGGATCGCCGTGTTCGTGAAGGTGTGCGGTACGACGAGCGAGGAGGACGCGCTCCTCGCCGTCGCCCTCGGCGCCGACGCCCTCGGGTTCGTGTTCGCCCCGTCGCCACGGCAGGTGGCCACCAGCGTCGTGGCCCACATCGCCCGGCGCATCCCGCCCGAGGTGATCACGGTCGGGGTGTTCAGCAACGAGACGCCCGAGCGCGTTGTCGAGGTCGTCAACACCGTGGGTCTCAAGGGGGCCCAGCTGCACGGGAACGAATCACCCGAGGCGACTCGGTGGGTGGCCGAACGGGTCGGCGTGACGATCAAGGCCTTCGCGGCCGGCCAGCGAGCCATATCCAACGCCGCCGACTACCGCGCCGACGTCGTCCTGCTCGATGCTCCGTCGCCGGGCTCGGGGAAGGTGTTCGACTGGCGGCTGGCCGAGGGCGTGGTGGACGGCTCCCGCCTGCTGCTCGCCGGGGGGCTCGACCCCGTGAACGTGGCCGAGGCGATCGCGCGCGTCCACCCGTGGGGTGTCGACGTGGTGACCGGTGTCGAGTCCCGGCCCGGACGCAAGGACCCGCGGAAGCTGCGCGCCTTCATCGCCGCCGCCAAGTCCGCCGCCCCGCCCGACTACCGGGGTGACGACGCCGCCCCGTACGACTGGCAGGAGGGCTGAGCCGTGGCGGTGCCGGCGTCCTTCGGGGCGACCATGGGCGAGCCCAGCCCGACGGGCCGCTTCGGTGAGTTCGGGGGTCGTTTCGTTCCCGAGTCGCTGATCGCGGCGTGCAAGGAGCTCGAGGGGGCGTTCCGTTCGGCTTGGGGCGATCCGGGGTTCCGAGGCGAGTACGCCAGGCTCCTGCGCGACTATGCCGGCCGCCCCACGCCTGTCACCGAATGCCGGCGCCTGTCGGACCGCCTGGGCGTGCGGGTCCTGCTCAAGCGCGAGGACCTCACCCATACCGGCTCGCACAAGATCAACAACGTGGTGGGACAGGGCCTGCTGGCCCGGACCATGGGAAAGCGGCGCCTCGTGGCCGAGACCGGGGCCGGCCAGCACGGTGTCGCCACCGCCACCGCCGCCGCCCTGTTCGGGCTGGAGTGTGTGATCTACATGGGAACCGTGGACGTGCGGCGCCAGGAGCTCAACGTCTTCCGCATGAACCTGCTCGGCGCCGAGGTACGAGCCGTCGACTCCGGGAGCCGCACGCTCAAGGACGCCATCAACGAGGCCATGCGGGACTGGGTCGCGACCGTCGAGACCACCCACTACTGCCTCGGCTCGGTGATGGGGCCACACCCGTACCCCTGGATGGTCCGCGAGCTGCAGCGGGTCATCGGCGACGAGGCCCGGAGCCAGTGCCGGGAGGTCCTGGACGGCGCGGACCCCGATGTCGTGCTCGCATGCGTCGGCGGCGGGTCGAACGCGGCGGGCACCTTCGCCGGCTTCGTGGACACGAGGGTCGATCTCGTCGGCGTCGAGGCCGCCGGTGGGGCCGCCATCGGCCGCGGTGTTCCCGGGGTCGTGCACGGCATGCGCTCGCAACTGCTCCAGGACGAGGACGGACAGGTGGTCGAGGCCCATTCGATCTCGGCGGGTCTCGACTACCCCGGCGTCGGGCCTGAGCACGCGTACCTGGCCGAGGTGGGCCGGGCCCGCTACGTCGAGGCCGGTGACCAGGAGGTGCTGGACGCCCTCAGGCTGCTCTCGGAGACCGAAGGGATCATCCCGGCCCTCGAGCCGGCCCACGCTCTCGCCTACCTGATCCGCGCCGCCGGAGGGGAGATCCCGACCGGCTCGACCGTGCTCGTGACCCTGTCGGGGCGGGGTGACAAGGACGCCGCCGAGGTGATGGAGCTGCTCCGGTGAGCCAGTCCCTGTCGGGTGCGACGCACGAGACGCCCGCGGCCCTCGGTGCGCTCGAGGCCACTCTCCGGGCGGCGCGGGACGCCGGTCGCAAGCTCCTCGTCCCGTACGTCACCGGTGGACTCTCCTCGGAATGGTGTGACGTCGTGCGGGCCGTCGCCGCCGCCGGCGCCGACGCGCTCGAGGTCGGCATCCCCTTCTCGGACCCGATCATGGACGGCCCCACGATCCAGGCGGCGTCGGCGCGCGCCCTGGCGGAAGGGGCCACGCCGGCGCGCATCGTGGCGGAGCTCGGCGACCTGGACGTCGGGATACCGCTCGCCGTGATGACCTACTACAACATCGTGTTCCGGACCGGGCATCGCCGGTTCGCCCATCGCCTGATCGAGGCCGGGGTGTCGGGGGCGATCCTGCCCGACCTTCCGTTGGACGAGGTCGGGGAGTGGGCTCGCGCGGCCGACGACGCGGGTGTCGAGACAGTGATGCTCGCCGCTCCGACCACGGCCGACGATCAGCTCGAGCCGATCTGCCGCCGCGCCCACGGCTTCGTGTACGGAGTCGGGCTGCTGGGCGTGACCGGCGAACGCGACGAGCTGGCGGTCAGCGCCCGGAGGATGGCTCAGCGGCTGAAGGCGGTCACGGACAAGCCCGTCCTCATCGGCGTCGGTGTGTCCAACCCGGAGCAGGCCCGTGAAGTCTGCGCCGAGGCCGACGGTGTCGTGGTGGGGTCCGCCCTCGTTCGCAGGCTGCTCGACGGAGGCGGGCCCGAAGAGGCCGCGTCCTTCGTGGGCGAGCTGCGGGCCGGCATCGATGGCTGAGCCGCACGAGAGCGACCGGGCTGTCGTCGACGACGGCAAGGTGCAGGGCTGCGAGCTGTGCGAGGCGGCACGGATCACGCCCTGGCACCACGAGGACGACGTCTGCTGGGTGGCCGACTGCGAGATCTGTGACGTGCCCATGGTCGTCTGGAGGCGTCACGGCGCCGAGCCGCCGGGCCCCGCGGTCGACCACATGATCGCGGTGCTGGAGCGGGTTGGCACGGCCCGGTTCGGCCCCGACGGCTTTTCGATCGACCGGGTGATGCGGCAGATGCCGCACCATTTCCACGCCCATGCGCGCGATCCCGGCTGGTTCATGAGGCGGTTCGGGGGCGGTCGCCGCTGAGGCGCCTCAGGCTGGCCCGCCTGATCGCCCCCGTCTGGGCCTGCACGCCGTAGAACATGGCCTCCCTGGCCAGTCGCTGTGCCGGGTGGCTTCGGGCCATGGCGCCGCCGCCAATGGCGGTGACGAGCGCCTGGGAGGCCGTGTTCGCCACCTCGAGGTTCGACACCCTGGCCTCGACCAGCCGGGCCAGGTGGGCGTCACGAGCGCCGTCGTCGTCCGGCATCGGCTCATCGGCCAGGCCGTACGCGCGCGTACGACTGTCGTCGATCGCTGCGTCGATCGCGGCGCTGGCCGCTGCCATTGTCTTTGAGCGGGTGCCGGTTGCGCGCTCGGTGAGGAGCCGGCAGCTGGTGTCGGCCACGCCGAGAGCGGCCGGGCTCGGCTGCGACGTGGTGATCCGGTCCTGACGGCCCCAGGCATCCATTGGCTCGACGAGGAGCACGTCCTCGTCGGGCACGAACAGGTCGTCGAAGGCGACCCGCGCCGTCGAGGTCGACTGCATGACGACGAGCTGCAGCGGGGGCGAGGGTCGTACTGCCTCCTCCGCCTGCCCGCTCCGCAGGAACCACAGCACCTGGTCTCCGGGCAGGACCGCGGCGACGGCGAAGACCTCGGCCATCCCCCACGAGGTGGCCCACGGGGCGACCCCGGTGACGCGGTAGCCGCCGGGCACCTTCCTGGCCCGTACGGCCGGCGATTCCCACCGGAGATAGGCGAACATCACGCCGGCGAGAGATCGACCGGAGCAGAGCGTATGGAGCCACCTCTCTCGCAGCCCGACGTTCTCGGTGCGTGCCAGCAGACGCACCGGGGTGTGGTGCTGGGCCCACACGAAGAACGTGGCGCCGCACGCCCCGGCCAGGGCCTCGTGGACAGCCCGCACGACCGCCGGGAGCGCGGCTGCGGCACCGTCGTCCTGGGGCCCGGCCAGACCGAAGAGCCCGGCGTCGGCGAGGGCGTCCAGGTTCTCCTGGGGCACGCGCTGGGCCTGGTCGGTGTCCTGGGCGCGCGGGAACAGCGTCGAGCTGGCGACCGACCGGGCCGCCTCGACGAGATGCGTGGCCGCACGGCGATCGTCTTGCTGGCCGCGCGGGTCGGCACCGGTGACCACTAGAGCAACGCTCCGAGTGCGACCCCGGCAGCGGCCGCTGTCAGCCCGAGCACGACGCTCGCCGCCACGTTGGCGAGGCCGAGCATCACCGATCCGCTCTCGAAGAGCCGGAGAGTCTCGAGGTCGAACGTCGACAGCGTCGTGTAGGCGCCGACGAACCCGATGCCGATCACCACGGCCGGCGTCGAGCCCAGGCCGCGATACAGGAAGAGCCCGGCGACCACCCCGGCCACGAACGACCCGGTGACGTTGACGATCAGGGTGCCCGTCGGCATCACCGTGTAGAGCCGGCGCTGCACGACGCGGTCGACCACGTACCGGCAAACGGCGCCCACGGCCCCGGCCACGGCCACGCCGACGTAGATCATGGGTTGCTTGCAGCCCGCCCGACGTACTTGACGATGTCCACGGGCTCTCGCAGCACCAGTCCCTCGGTGATCAGCTCGTCCAGCTGCGGCAGGAAGGCCTCGATGTGCTCCGACGTGTCGACGATCACGATCATGATCGGCAGGTCGGCGCTGAGGCTGAGGATGCGTGTCGTCCGAATGGCGTTGGAGGCGCCGTAGCCCTCGAACCCGCGAAACACCGTGGCCCCGGCCAGCCCCGCCTCGTGGGCGCGATGGACGATCTCGGTGTACAGCGGTTTGTGGTGGTGCTGGTCGGTTTCGCCGATGAAGACACTGAGCCGCTCAGCGGCGCCTGCGAGCCTCATGCTTGTCCCCTCCTCCGGCCGGTAGCGCCCGACCGGCTGCGCCACCGAGGTAGACGGCGGCGATGCCGACCACGACGGTCAACAGGGCGTAGACAACGGCCGTCCACACCGCATGGTGGCGGATGAGGACGACGGTCTCAACCGTCCACGTCGAGAACGTCGTGTACCCGCCGAGGAGCCCGATGGTCACGAAGGCCCGGAGATAGGGCGTGGGGCGGGCGCGATCCCCGAGCAGCGCGACCGCCAGCCCGAGCACGAACGCCCCGGACACGTTGATCGACAAGGTCGGCCAGGGAAACCAACTGGGACCGACGTTGCCTGCGAGCTCGACGCTGTACCGGGCGAGCGCCCCCAGAGCCCCTCCTGCGCCGACGGCGACGAGGAGGAGACCTTGCGTTCTCGTCAAGCCGGTCAGCGCCGGCTCCGGCGCTCCTCCATGCGCCGGCGGATCACGTCGCGCCGGGCCTGGAGCTCTCGGTGGGTCAGGCCCCCGACGTCCGAGGTCAGGCCCATGGACGCTCGCACGCCGTCGAGGTCCACCGGGACGGTGCGGGGATCGATGCCCACGTCCCGGGCGATGCGATCGCCGTGGTGGGTGGCGAAGTACGTCGCCAGGTACGTGATCTCGGCGAAGAGGTCGACGTCGGGCGCCAGGTTGGCCATGGCGGGCGCCGTAGCTGAGCAGGGCCTTGGTCAGCTCCCGGATCTCGCCGATGAGCTCCTCTGCCGACATCTGGGTGGGGTCCTTGACAGGGTCGTCGATGCCGAGGTCCCGGATGACGCCCTCGACGTCGACGTCCCGGGGCAGCGCGCCCATGTCGCGCAGGGCGTCGATCTGGAGGTGGATGTCGTTGGTCGTGCCACCCATCAGCAGACGCAGAAAGGCCAAGCGCCGAGGCTCGTCCAGGCGTCCCGTGATGCCGTAGTCGAGGAGGGCGACCCGACCTCCCGGTTGGACGAAGAGGTTGCCCCCGTGCAGATCACCGTGGAACACCCCGTAGAGGATCGCCCCTTCCATGAAGGCGATGAGCGCCGCCCGCACCACCGCCGAGGTGTCGATGCCGGCGGCGCGCATCCCCGCCACGTCGTCCCACCCGAAGCCCGCCAGTCGCTCCATCACCAGCACGCGCCTGGTGACCAGACGGGGGTGGGGGCGGGGAACGACCAGGGCCCGCTGCTCGGTCTCGGCCAGGATGCGGGCGATGTCGAGCATGTTGTCGGCCTCGAGGCGGAAGTCCAGCTCCTCGACGATGGTCTCGGCGAACAGCTCGATGAGCGCGGGCGGATTGGCCAGCGCGGTGACGGGGATGCGGCCGACGAGGGTGGGGGCGATCCAGCTCATGGCGGCGAGGTCCCGTCGGACGAGCCCGCTCACCTGCGGTCGCTGGACCTTGACGACGACCGGCTCGCCGGTTTTCAGCGTGGCCCCGTGGACCTGGGCGATCGAGGCCGCGGCCACGGGCATCTCGTCGAACGTGGCGAAGACCGCGTCGAGCGGTCGCCCGAGGTCGGTCTCCACCGTCTGACGCACCGCCGCGAAGGGCTCGGCCGGCACCTGGTCGCGGCAGAGGCGGAACTCGGCCACCAGCTCCTCGGGGAAGATGCCCTGTCCGGAGGAGAGGATCTGGCCGAGCTTGATGTAGGTCGGTCCCAGGATCTCGAAGGCCACGCGCAGCCGGCGCGACAGGCCCGCTCGCGACTCCAGCCGCGATCGTCGCCGTTCGAGGAGGTACCAGCCGGCCAGGGCGGACCCCAGCTTGGTCCCGACCCGCACCACCCGGCGGCCCGGTGGCAGCCGCCGCCGTCGGAGGAGCCGGGGGACCTCGCCCCGGGTGCGGGCCCGCACCCGCTCGACCCCCGCCCGCCACGGCAGGTCGTCGAGGTCGATGACCCACGGGCCGTCCTCGCTGAACGCACCGAAGGCGAGGTCGGCCGGTCGAGCTGCGGGGGAGGTCACCGAGGCGACCGTACCGGAGGGTCCGCGGGAGGGAAACTCGCGCCGCTGGCGCTCAGTCGTCGGAGGGCGGCACGAAGATCAGGCAGCCGTTGTGCCCACCGAAGCCGAACGAGTTCGACAGGACCGGTCCCGGCTCCCACGGCCGGGGCGCGCCGGCGACGACGTCGAGGTGCAGCTCGGGATCGGGTGTGGCGTAGCCGGCGGTCGGAGGGATCATCCGCCGGTCGATGGTGAGGACCGACGCGACCGCCTCGATGGCGCCGGCTGCGCCCAGGGCGTGCCCGGTGACGCCCTTGATCGACGTCAGAACCGGACCTGGTGTGCCGAACACCTTGTTGATGGCCTCGGCCTCGGCCGCGTCGTTGAGGGTCGTCGAGGTGCCGTGGGCGTTGATGTGGGCGATCTGGCGCGGCGTCATGGCGGCGTCGTCGAGCGCTTCCTCCATACAGGCGGCGGCTCCGGTGCCGCCCGGTGCGGGCGCCGTGATGTGGTGGGCGTCGGCGGTGCTGGCGGCGCCGGCCAGCTCGGCGAGGACCGGCGCGCCTCTGACCCGGGCCCGGTCCAGATCCTCGAGGACCATGGCTGCGGATCCCTCGGCGAGGACGAAGCCGTCGCGCTCGAGGTCGAAGGGTCGGGAGACGCCGGACGCGGACAAGGCGGTCATGTTCCCGAAGCCCGAGAGGGTCACCGGGATCATCGCCGCCTCGGCCCCCCCGGCCAGCACCACCTCGCAGCGGCCCGATGCGACGAGGCGGGCGCCGTTGCCAATGGCGTGCGCTCCGGCGGCACAGGCCGTCGCCACGGTCTCACAGGGCCCTCGCCAGCCGTAGCGCATCGACACCATGGCCGAGCCTGCGTTGGCCATCATCATCGGGACGAGGAAGGGCGAGACGCGGTCCGGCCCCTTCTGCTGGCTGACCACGAACTGGTCCTCGAGGGTCTCGATGCCGCCGACGCCCGTGCCCATGACGACGCCGGCGCGGTCCGGGTCGGGATCGACCGCCCCCGCATCCTCGAGAGCCATGGCGGCGGACGCCACGGACAGCTGGGCGAACCTGTCGACCCGGCGCACCTCCTTGGGCCCGAACCACGCTGTCGGATCGAAGCCGGTGATGCGCCGGTCACCCACCGGGGCCGGCGCGCAGAGGCCTTCCCAGAAGGCATCCTTGCCGATGCCGCACCGCACCACCACGCCCAGGCCCGTCACGGCGACTCGCCGGCCGGCGGCCGCCTGGCCCCCGGCACGGCCCCAGGCCAGCTGCATCAGAGCTTGGAGGTGATGAGGTTGAAGGCCTGCTCGACGGTCTCGATGCCCTCGAGCTCGGACTCGTCGATCGTGATGTCGAAGGCCTCCTCGAGCGCCATCACCAGCTCGACCAGATCGAGGCTGTCGGCGTCGAGGTCGTCGCCGAAGCGCGCGTCCAGGGTGATCTGATCCGGCTGGACCTGGAGCACCTCCACGGCGCAGGTCTTGAACTTGTCAAAGGCGGCTTCGTTGTCCACGGATGAGCTTTCCTTTCGGTTGTGGTTGACGGGACTATCAGGCACTAGATGCCCATCGCCAGGCCGCCATCCACGGGCAGCACCGTACCAGTGATGTAGGAGGCCTCCGACGAGGCGAGAAAGGTGACGGCGGCGGCCACTTCCTCGGGCGTCGCCACCCGTCCGAGGGGGACCATCGCGGTGAGCTCGGCCATGCGGGTCTGGGCGACGTCGTCCAGCATCTCGGTGGCCACCGGGCCGGGGGCGACGAGGTTGACCGTGACGCCGCGGGACCCGAGCTCACGGGCGAGCGACCGGGCCAGGCCGAGGAGGCCGGACTTGCTCGCCGCGTAGTTGGCCTGCCCCGGTCCGCCGGCGAAACCGGCGGCGGAGGAGACGAGCACGATGCGCCCCGCATGGGCCCGGACCATCCCCCGAACCGCCCGCCTGACGACGCGGTAAGCCCCCGTCAGGTTGGTGTCCAGCACCTCCTGCCAGGTGTCCTCGCCCATGCGCAGGAGCAGGCTGTCCCGGGTGACACCGGCGTTCGACACCAGGACCTCCACGGGGCCCCACTGCTCCTCGACGGTGTCGAAGGCGTTGTCGACGTCGGCCTGGGAGGTCACGTCGCACCGCAGGCCGAGCAGATCGGTCGCTCCCTCGGTACGTCCCTCGGGCCCGGCCGGGGGCTTGGTGCGGAACGTGACGGCCACGCGGTCGCCGGCGTCCTGAAAGCGCCGGGCGACGGCGAGCCCGATCCCGCGTGACCCGCCGGTCACCAGGACGACCCGGTCCCGGCCGGTGCTCACCGACCCCACCGGATGACGATGCTGGCCCACGTCATGCCCGCGCCGAACCCGGAGAGGAGGACGTTGTCCCCGTCGTGCAGCCGGCCGGCGTCGGCCGCGTCGGCCAGGGCGAGCGGGATCGAGCCGGCCGAGTTGTTGCCCGTGCGATCGAGCACCACCGCGGTGCGCTCCGGGGGGATCCCGAGACGCTGGTTGGCCGCCTCGATGATCCTGAGGTTCGCCTGGTGGGGCACGAACAGGGCGACGTTCTCGGGCGCGACCTTGGCCCGCTCGAGGGCGGCGTGAGCCGACTCCACCGTGACCCGCACGGCGCGGCGGAAGACCTCGCGGCCGTCCATCTGGATGTAGGCGCCATGGTCGCAGTACAGCAGGGGCACACCGGAGCCGTCGACGCCGAGGTCCCAGCCCAGCACCCGGTCGTCGCCGGGCACGGCCTCCAGCACCAGGGCGCCCGACCCGTCGGCGAAGAGTACGGCGGTGCCCCGGTCATGGGGATCGGTGATCCCCGACAGCGTGTCGGTCCCGATGACCAGCGCCCGGTCGCATCCCGTGACGATGAGAGCGTGGGCGGTGACGAGGGAGTAGACGAACCCGGAGCAGGCGGCGTTGAGATCGAAGGCGGCGCACCGCAGCCCCAGCTGGTGCTGGAGGTCGAAGTCGGAGGGACCGACGCCAGCCCGCTGCATCGCCGCTCGCCCGGAGGCCACCGAGAGGCTCGACGTGGTCCCGCCGACGCGCCGTTCGCGGATACCGGTCCGTTCGAGGATCCACGCGTCGCTCGTGTCGAGCCGCGCCTCCAGCTGCGCGTTCGTCAGCACCGTCTCGGGCAGGGCCGACCCCCAGCCCGCGATCGACGCGCCCCTCGTCACGGCGCGGGTGCAGCGCGAAGCCAGGCGACCGGCTGTCCCGTGAGGACACGCTGCCCGGCGATGGCCAGGAACCCCTGGAGGGAGCCCGAGAAGGGCGAGCGCACCTCGTCTGAGCCGACGGTGCCGACCACATCGCCGACCTCGACCCGCTCCTGGAGGCCCCGCCTGGGCTGGAAGACCCCCGCCGCCTGGCTCACGACCAGTCGCTCGGAGGTGTAGAGGTGCTCGCCCTGGTGGGCGGCGGCGTAGCTGTGGAGCGGCCCCTCGCCCGCCAGCGTCTCGACCAGGACGTCGAGGTCGTCGGGCTTGGAGACGCTCACCGCCAGTGCGCCGGAGACGCTGCGGCGGGCGAGGGCGGAGAGCACGCCGCCAGGTCCGACCTCGACGAAGGACGTGACGCCGCTCTCGGACAGACCGTGCAGCGTCTGGTGCCAACGCACCGGGCTGCAGAGCTGGGCCGAGAGCAGGCCGGGCCACTCTTCGGCCGTCGCGTGCGGCCGGGCGTCGACGTTGGCCGTGACCGGGATCTCCGGGTCCGTGAAGGTGGCCGTGCCCAGCGCCTTGCGCAGCCGGTGGCGGGCGGTCGCCATGAGCGGCGTGTGGAAGGCGCCGCCCACCTGGATCGGCATGACCTTGCGGGCCCCGAGCGTCTTGGCCACCTCGGCGGCGGCCGCGACTCCCTCGGCCGTCCCGGCCACCACGACCTGGCCGGGGGCGTTGTAGTTGGCCAACCAGACGTCGCTCTCGGCCCGCTGGCACGCGGCCTCGGCGTCGGCGTCGCTGATCCCGAGGAAGGCGGCCATGGTGCCCGGGTGCTCGTCGGCCGCCCCCTGCATGGCGTCGCCGCGCTCGGTCACCAGGCGGGCGCCATCCTCGAAGCCCAGCGCTCCGGCGGCCACGAGGGCCGTGTACTCGCCCAGACTGTGACCGGCACAGGCCGACGGAGCCAGGCCGAGCCGCTCGATGGCGTCGAGGGCCACCAGGCTGAGGGCGAACGTGGCCAGCTGGGCGTTCCTGGTGGCGGTCAGCTCGTCGCTCTCCGCCTCCAGGAGCAGGGCGGCGATGTCACGGCCGGCGGCTTCTGAGGCGTCTCCCACCACCTCCCAGGACGGGTGGTCGACCCATGGTCGACCCATACCGGGTCGTTGTGATCCCTGTCCAGGGAAGGTGAATGCAAGCACCGCCGCTCCTCTTGCGTGCCTCGTATGGTGTGCCGCTCTCGCAGGCCAGGCTCGAGTCTCAGACCCGCTCGAACGGCCTCTGGTTTCACCGGACCCCACTTACCTCGAGTGGGGGACCGGGCCCTCCCGTCTCACCGCATGCCCACCCGGCGCTCGTTCTGGGCCAGGAGCCGCTGGCGCAGAGCCGCGACCACCGTCCCGGCGAAGGCCGTTCCGAGCAGCAACCAGCGTCGCAGGCGCACCCGACCCAGGTTAGTCGGTCCTCGGTCGGATCGAACACCCGTTCGTTAACCTGGCGCCATGACCCGGCCGGTCACCGACATCCAGCGGGTGGCCGACCTGATCGCCTCCGGGGTCTCGCAGGCGGAGACCGCCAGGCGGACGGGCATCCCGCGGGCGACGCTCAGAGAGTGGGTCAAGCTGGGGTTGGAGGAAGCGATCGAGCGACGTCGCGAGAGACCTGCGCAGTCAAGCGGCGCCTGCGACCCCTGTGGGCACATCGCACGAGTACCGCATGCGGCATACAGCTATCTGTTAGGTCAGTATCTGGGAGACGGCTCGATCGCCAGCCAT
>VAWP01000073.1:23297-26830 GCA_005888295.1 Actinomycetota bacterium | reverse complement strand
CATGCCGGCCACGGTGAACATCACCGTGGGGTCGGTCGACACCAGCGGGGCCGAGGGCAGGTAGCGGTGTCCCCGCTCGACGAAGTAGCCCACGAAGGCCTGGCGCAGCTGATTGGCGTCCATTGCCTTCATCGAGCTCGCGGTCGCCGAATCAGGTTGGCCCTCGCAATGGTGTCGATTGACAGTGATGTGGTGGAGACGACGGGATTCGAACCAGCGTTTCTCCCGCCCGAAAGCAGGCGCTCTATCCAGATCTGAGCTACGTCCCCGAGCGATCGCGGTGTGTCGACATCATGTGGAGCCTCGAGTCTCCCCCCTTTCCACCGATCAGCGCTCCCCACGCCGACACACCTCGTGAAACACGATGGTACGCCAGTCACGAAGGGCGCGCAACGGGTACCCTCGGTCATGGCCCGGTTTCCCGTTCGCTTGGTTGGTGACGGGCTGGCGGTGCCGTGTGTCGATGGGCAGGAGCGGCCGTACATCTCTCTCGACGGCGCCGCGTCCACGCCTGCCTTGCCGGCCGTGGCCGAGCGCGTCGCCGAGTTTCTTCCGTGGTACGGAAGCATCCACCGGGCATCCGGCTACAAGTCGAGGGTGGCGACGACCGCGTACGAGGACGCCCGCGACGACGCGCTCACCTTCGCCGGCAAGACCGATGCGTCCGACCTGGCGGTCATCTGTCGGAACACTACTGACGCCATCAACCACCTCGCCTACCGTCTGCGGTTGAGCCCGGACGACGTGGTGGTCACGACGGTGGTGGAGCACCACGCCAACTTCCTGCCGTGGAGCCGATACGCACGACGCCGGTTCGTCGAGTGCGGACCCGAGGGGACCTTCTCGGTCGAGCAGGTCTGTGCCGTCCTCGACGAGCGACCCAAGCCCAGGCTGCTCGCCATCACCGGCGCCTCGAACGTCACCGGTTGGCTACCGCCGCTCGACCTTCTCCTCGACGAGGCCCACCAGCGCGGCATCCCGGTCCTGGTGGACGCGGCCCAGCTCGCTCCGCACGTCCCTCTGCCCGCCGAGGCCGACTTCCTCGCCTGGAGCGGTCACAAGATGTACGCACCCTTCGGAGCCGGCGTGCTGGTCGGGCCGCGAGACGTGTTCTGCGAGGGGGAACCCCTGCTGTTCGGGGGTGGAGCAGTCGATCTGGTCGATCTCGACGAGGTGGCGTGGACGGATCCACCCGAGCGGGAAGAGGCGGGTTCGCCGAACGTGGTCGGCGCCGTGGCCATGGCGACGGCGATGCGGGAGCTCACCGCCATCGGCTGGCCCGCGATCCGAGCGCACGAGGAGGAGCTCGGCCTGCAGCTGCGAGCCGGGTTGGCGGCCATCCCAGGCGTGAGAGTGTTGGGGCCGTCGCTGGAGACGCCGACCCTCGCCGTGGCGAGCTTCCTCCTCGACGAGGTACCTCATCCCCTCGTGGCGGCACGATTGGCCGCCGAGTACGGCATCGGTGTGCGTCATGGCTGCTTTTGCGCCCACCCGTACCTGATCCGACTGCTCGGTCTGTCGAGCGACGAGCAGGCGACCTACCGCCAGAGTGTCCGCCGGGGCGACCGTCGGCTCATCCCGGGCGCGGTCAGGGCGAGCGCCATGCTCTCCACGACACCGGAGGAGGTCCAGGTGTTCCTGGGCGCTGTGGCCGACATCGCCAGTGGCAGACCGTCACCGGTGCCGTTCGCCCAGGACGAGCTCACCGGCGACTACTGGCCCGAGCTCGACGTTCCCGGGTGGGCTGCGGCCGATCGGATCCTGGGCGCCAGCTGTGGTCGGGGCTGAGGGCGACCGCTGCGTTGAGGGCGAAGGTGCAGGGGCCGGACGGCGTCCCAAAAAGGGGTGCCCTTCCCGCGGGGGAGCAAGAGGGCGTATTCTGCGATCATCAGAAGAACCGCCGCAGGTGGCGGATCGGCGGCGCGGGCTCCGATCACGGGTCCGAGGTCCGACCTCCAGCTGCTCGGTTGCGTTGAAGGGGGGGCGAGAGCCATGAGCGACACCTCGCAAGGTGTCGGTTGGTGGTTGGCATGGGACGGTAAGTGGTACTCACCCGAGAGCCGGCCGGTCTCTCCCGATCCCAGCTCGCAGACGACACCAAACGGCGACCAGGCTGCAGAGCCGGGCGGTACCGCCGCTGACGAGCGCGGCGTGCAGACGAAGACCAGGCCCAAGACCAGGTCCAGGGTGCGCGCACCGCTCCGCAAGGCCAAGCCACAGGCCACTCCTGCGGCCGCGGTCACCCCGCTGATGCAGGCGGCGGTGGCTCGCTGGGGCAAACAGTCCGCCAGCCCCTTCCTCCTGGGCGAGGACCGGGTCGTCGTGAGGCTGGCGGGGGCAGCGGTCGCTGGTTACGTGCGCCGCGGACGCTGGGCGGTCCTGGCCACCGACGTCGCCGCCCCTCCATGGGCCCGCGAGCGGGTCCTCGACGAGCTGCTCAAGCGACTGAAGCAAGATCGTCTGCACCCTGTCTTCACCTGCGTCTCCGAGGCCGAGCCGTACGAGAACCGGGGCATGTACGCCATGCCCATCGCCGAGGACGCGGTGATCGACCTGACGAGCTTCTCGCTCAAAGGCAAGCGCATGGCCAACATCCGCCACAGCGTGAGCGCTGCCAAGCGGGCCGGGCTCACCGTCGCGCCCTGGTCGCCCGAGCTGGCCGAGGGGGTGGCGGAGGTCTCCAGAGCCTGGCTCTCCACCAAGCACGGCGGCGAGATGGGCTTCACCCTCGGCCGCTTCGATCCCGAAGAGATCAGCTCGACCGACTGCCGGGTCGCGGTGAACGCCGAGGGCAAGGCCGTGGGCTTTGTGACCTGGCACCACCACGACGGGGGGCGGGGCCGCGTGCTCGACATCATGCGTCGCAGCCCAGAGGCGCCGAACCCCACCATCGACCTCCTCATCGCCGAGAGCCTGCTCGGCTTCGCCGAGGCTGGCTTGCGAGAGGGCAGCCTGGCCTGCGTGCCGCTCTACCGGGGGAAGATGGCCGAGCGGCTCTATCCGACGGCGTCGCTCCGACGGTACAAGGACAAGTTCAACCCCACCTGGGAGCCCCGCTGGTTGGTGGTGCCGAGCCGCCGTCAGCTACCAGGCGGTCTCGCAGCCGTCGCCCGCAGCTACGTCCCCGGGGGTCTCCGCCAGGCCCTGCGCGGCAGTCACTAGGCGTTTGCTGCGATGACACTCATCCAAGACCAGGACACCCCCCGGCGTCGTCGTGCGCTCTGGCCGGCGGGCTTTCGGATCCACCCGCCGATCATCACGACGCTCATCATCTCCACCATCGTCGCCACGGCCTGGCGGACCGGGGTGTTCCACCACGATCTGGGGCTCACCACCGAGTACCAGTACGCCTACAGCGGCCGCCAGATCCAGGCCGGCCACTGGTCGACGCTGTTCACGAACCAGCTGCTGACGCGCAACACCTTCATGTGTCTGTCGATCTGCCTGTCGGTGCTGGTGTTCGTGGGGTTCTACGAGGCGCTGGCCGGCAGCGTCCGGGCCATCGTCGTGATCGTCGTCACCGGAATCGTCGG
>VAWP01000073.1:17356-23242 GCA_005888295.1 Actinomycetota bacterium | reverse complement strand
CGGCGCCTCCGCCATCACGGCGGGAGGGGCTGGCGCTGTCGTCGCTCTCCTGCGATGGCGGTGGCTGCGAATCGTCGCCCTCCTCGTCGTGCTGAGCGGACTCCCCCTCCATCATCAGCTGGCCGACTGGGAGCACCTCATCAGCTTCACGTTCGGGTTCGGCCTGGGACTGGTCCTGGGTCCCCGTCCCGCCAGGTCCCCCGCCGGCGAGGCCGGTGGTGCGTCATCGGAACGGGCGCCCCGGACGGGCCGTCTGACCCCGCTGGCGTGGCTCCTCCTCGTGCCTGCGGCCGTGCTCGGCGTAGTGGGGTCGACAACGTTCATCTCCACCGCGGCATCCGGCTCCAGCGTGGCCCAGGTGATCGAGGCGACCTACCCCTCTGCGGCTCTGCACTCGAACCGGCGCGTCATGGTCGTGCTGCCGCCCGGCTACGGCCGGTCGGGCCAGCGTTATCCCGTGGTCGAGATGCTGCACGGGGTCCCTGGGGGGCTCGAAGAGGCGATCGGCGGTCTCAACATGGCTCCGCTGTCCAGCCAGTCCAAGACGCCGTTCATCGTCGTGGCTCCCGACGGGACAGGACCTGCTGTCGGCGAGAGCGACTTCGCCAACACCAGCAGCCAGCCGATGGGGACCGTCACCGGCCCAGAGCTGCGTCAGTGGGTCGACGCCCACTACCCCACCAATGGCACCTGGGACGTCACCGGGCTCTCGGCGGGCGGGTACGGGGCGGCCTACCTGCCGACGCTGTCTCCCGGTGCCTACCAGGCTGCCTGCCCCATGAGCGGCTTTTTCACAGCCGAGCCCCCGGCGTTCGCAGGCCAGTCGGCCGCCGTGAAGCAGGCTGGCTCGCCGATCCTCCACGTCTCGGCGGGCGGTCCGCGCACCCTGCTCGTGGCGGGATCGAGTGACCAGGAGTCGGTCGATCAGGCTCGTCGCTACATCTCGGCGATGAACGCGGTCGGCGAGCCGAACAGCGGCCTCACCACCAACCCGGGAGCCCATGATCTCCCGGTCTGGATCACTGGTATCAAGCAGTGCCTGGGCTACTTCTTCCCGGCGTCGGGCTTGCACGGCTAGCCAGCGGATCTGGGGGCCATGACCAACCCGCAGCCTGACGTGGCACGGGGGGGCGCACCGCTGTCCACCAGGGCTCGCGGCATCTTCCACACCGGTGGCACCGGGATCTTCCGTCGCAAGCCGATCCCGCTCCAGCAACCAGACGAAGAACAGCAGCTGAAGCGGTCGCTCGGCCTGTGGTCGCTCACCGCCATCGGGCTCGGGGCGATCATCGGCGCGGGGATGTTCACGCTGGCCGGTGGCGTGGCCCGAACGAATGCCGGCCCGGGAGTGACGATCTCGTTCGTCGTCGCGGGGATCGCAGCAGGCTGCGCCGCCCTCTCGTACGCGGAGTTCGGCGGGCTGATCCCCAAGGCCGGGTCGGCGTACTCGTACGGGTCCTCGGTGCTCGGCGAGATCGTGGGGTGGTTCATCGGATGGGACCTGCTGCTCGAGTACACCGCCATCACCGCCGTGGTCGCCATCGGCATCTCCGGCTACCTGAACTCACTGCTCACGAGCTTCGGTCTCCACCTGCCGTCGTGGATGCTCGGGGCGCCGTCGACCGGCCACGGGCACAAGGTGGAGCTCTTCGCCGTGGTGCTGTGCCTGCTGGTCGCCTACCTGCTCAACCGGGGCATCCGGTCGAGCGTGCGGGCCGAGTCCGTCCTGGTCGTCGTCAAGATCGCAATCGTCGTGATGGTGGTCGTTGTCGGGGCCTTCTACCTCAAGACCGGGAACTACGCCCCGTACCTTCCGTACGGGTTCGGGGGTGCCGTGACCGGCGCGGCCACGGTGTTCTTCGCCATGTTCGGCTTCGACGCCATGAGCACCGCGGCCGAAGAGTCGAAGGATGCTCAACGCGCGCTCCCGAAGGCGATCCTGCTGTCCCTTGGCATCGCGACCGTCCTCTACCTCGTCGCCGCCACGGTCCTCACCGGGATGCAGCATTATCGCAAGATCAACACCAAGAGCGCGTTCGCGACCGCGTTCCAGGTTGTCGGCCAGAACCAGGTCGCCAGGGTGGTCGCTATCGGCGCTGTCGTCGGCATCATCACCGTGATGTTCTCAGTCGCCCTCGGCGCCTCGCGCGTCTGGTACGCGATCAGTCGGGACGGTCTGCTACCGGCGTGGTTCGCCCGTACCAATCGCAACGCCGTCCCCCATCGGCCCACCTGGATCATCGGTATCGTGGCCGCGGGCATCGGCGGCTTCGTTCCGATCCTGCAGGTGGCCCAGCTCACCAACATCGGCATCCTGGTGGCCTTCATCGTGGTCTCGGGTGCCGTCGTCGTCCTGCGCTATCGCTCGCCCGACCTCCCGCGGACGTTCCGCTGCCCGTGGATGCCCTTCGTGCCGCTAACGGGCATCGCCTTCTCGTTTTGGCTCATGAGCAAGCTGTCGCTGACGACGTGGATCCGCTTCGGCGTGTGGCTCCTGGTTGGCGCGGCCGTGTACGCCGGCTACGGCTACCACCACAGCCGGCTCGGCCGCGAGGCCCAGAGCCAGCTCGCCGATGATGCGAGCGGGCCGGTCGCCTCCAACTAGCCCGTGTTGCCGGACTACTTGCCGTAGCCGATGATCCCCCACCAGTCGATGAGCACGACCGGCTCGTCGCCCACGACCCACCCGTCATGGGGTGTCGGCAGGGCGACGACGTCACCAGGGTGACAGTCGAACTCGGTGCCGTCGGCCAGAAGGATGTGGTGAATGCCGGACACGTGGTACTGGAAATGGGGCGCCATGCACCAGTCGGTGCCAGCCTTCGGCTTCACGTGCTCGGACCACCGCCACCCGGGCTCGAAGGTGAGACGACCGACCTCGGCCCCGCCGACGTTGATGATGTCGACCCGTCCCTTCTCGAAGGTGCGGACCTCGTCCGGCTTGTCGAACGATGCTTGCTCAGCCCCTAGCACCGGCGCTCCTCTCTTCTGACACCGGCCCCCCTCTGGCACCGGCAACCTGCCGGTACCCACCTTAAACCGGGATCACGGCGCGTGCCCGGCACCGAGCAGGTCGTCACGACCGTTGCCGTCGAGCGCCGAGGCCTCCAGCTCCAGGAGGTAGCGCTTGCGATCGAGCCCTCCCCCGTAGCCGACGAGGCGTCCGTCGGCGCCGATGACCCGATGACACGGGACGATGATGGCGATGGGGTTGCGGCCGTTGGCCAACCCGACGGCGCGAGAGGCACCGGGTCGGCCGATGGCGGCCGCCACCTCGCCATAGCTCGCGGTGCTGCCGTAGGGGATCCGACAGAGAGCGTCCCAGACCTGGAGCTGGAACGGCGTCCCCGTCGGTGCGAGCTGCAGATCGAAGGTGGTGCGTGCGCCGGCGAAGTACTCCGTCAGCTGGGCTCGGGCCTCGGCGAAGGCGTCGTCGTCCCGGTGCTCACCCTCTGCAGGCGCGGCCGGTGCGCTGGTGTCGGGGAGCCGCAATGCGCCCACCGACCGGCCGTCACCTGTCAAGAGCAGCTCGCCGACAGGGCTCGGCACGGTCGTCCAGATGGTGTCAGACATCGGTCTCCTTTCGTCCGGATGGAGGAACGAGGCTGGCCCAGAGGTGGTGCAGGGCGTACGAGCGCCACGGCCGCCATCGCTCGGCGTGCTCCCGCAACGGTCCCGGCGCGGCAGGAAGACCGAGGCGACTGGCGGCCCGCCGGGTGCCGGCGTCGGTCTCGAGGAGGACGTCGGGATCGCCCAAGGCCCGCATGATCACGTAGCTGGTCGTCCACTGCCCGATCCCCGGCAGGTCGAGGAGACCCCTGGTCGCCGCCACCCGGTCGGCTCCAGGATCGAGAGCGATGGCTCCATCGTCGAGGAGGCGGGCCAACCCGACCACGGTCCGGCCCCTGCCGGCAGGAAGGCCGAGCGACGACGGGTCCGCTTCGGCGAGGGTGCCGGGCTCAGGAAACAGGTGGGTGAGACTGCCATCCGCGAGCCCGGTGGGGCGGCCGGAGGAGACAGCTGTCGTCAGCGGCTTGCCCAGCCTGGAAACGAGCTCGCCGGTCATCGTGCGGGCGCCCGCGATCGAGACCTGCTGGCCGATGACCGCCCGGATGGCGATCTCGGGCCCGTCGACCGCGCCGGCGCTTCGCACCCCCGGTCGGGCGGCGACCAGACGCGCAAGGGCCGGGTCTGCCGACAGCGCGTCGTCGACCGCCGTCGGATCGGCGTCGAGGTCCAATAGCCGACGGCAACGCTCGACGGCGGGAGCAAGATCGCGCCAGTCTGCGAGGTGGAGCTGGCAGGCGACGTGGTCGCCGCTGTCCTGGAGCGCCACCACTCCCCCGCCGTGGGGCAGGCGCAACGTCCGTCGATAGGTTCCGGCCACGTACTCCTCGACTCCCGGCACCGCTCGGGCCCCGAGGAAAGCGAAGACGCCGCTGGCGTGGAGTGGCCGCCGAAAGGAGAGGCGGAGGGACACGCCACCCGATGAGTCACCCAGGTGCTTGCTGTGATGGCGCAGGTGGGTCGGTGTGGAGGCGAACACCGCCCGGATGGTGTCGTTGAACTGCCGGATGCTGGCGAACCCCGACGCGAATGCCACGTGGGTGAAGCTGAGATCGGTCGTCTCGATGAGCACGCGGGCGGTGTGCGCTCGCTGGGCGCGGGCCAGGGCGAGTGGACCGGCGCCCACCTCGCCGAGCAGCAGGCGGTTGAGATGTCGCTCGCTGAAGCTCAGACGACGAGCGAGGCCCGCCACGCCTTCTCGATCGACGATCCCGTCGGAGATGAGCCGCATGGCCCGGGCTACGAGGTCGGCTCGCCCGTTCCATTCGGGCGAGCCGGGAGTTGCGTCCGGGCGGCAGCGCTTGCAGGCACGGAACCCGCCCAGCTGGGCTGCCGCCGCGGTAGGAAAGAAGCGTACGTTCGAGCGTTTGGGCGTGAGCGCCGGACAGCTCGGACGGCAGTAGACCCCTGTCGAGGTGACGGCGGTGAAGAACCAGCCGTCGAAGCGGGCATCGCGGCTCTTGAGCGCCCGGTAGCACTGATCGAACTCGGGGATCACGTTCGCAGCCTGACAGCCCTGAGCGGCCCCGGCTAGCGGAAATCGGACACCTAGGGGAGCTTGTGCGGCGCTCGCCTCGGAGCGGTTCCTGATCACGCCGTGGGCCCTTGACGCAGTCCACCGGCTACATGAACATTACGAAGAATGTCGGCTCAGGCCGGGCCCGGCCTCCCAGACTTCCTGATCATCGGGGCGCCGAAGGCAGGCACGACCGCGCTGCATGCCGCGCTGGCCCAGCATCCGCAGCTGTACCTGTCGCCGGTCAAGGAGCCCAAGTTCTTCATGTGCGACGGGCCGCCCCGCGCCCAGCAAGGGCCCGGTGACGCCCACAGTGTGCGGGAGTGGATCTGGGAGCGCGACCGCTACGAAGCCCTGTTCGCGTCGGCGCCCGCTGGGGCCCTGAAGGGCGAGAGCACCCCGTTCTACCTCTGGGACCGGAACGCGCATCGGCGGATGAGCACCCTGATCCCCCACGTCAAGCTCGTCGCCGTCCTGCGTGATCCCGTGGACCGGGCCTACTCCAACTGGACCCACCTCTGGTGCGACGGGCTCGAGCCGGAGGAGCGCTTCATGCAGGCGTGCATGGCCGAGCCCGAGCGGGTGGCGCAGGGCTGGGCCCCGATCTGGCGCTACCTGGAGCTCGGCCGCTACGGCGAGCAGCTCGAGGACCTCTTCCGGTGGTTTCCGCGCACACAGGTGCACATCCTCCGCTACCGCGACCTGGTCGACGAGCACGACCGCAGCCTCGACGGCATCTGTGAGTTCCTCGGGGTTGACACCGGCCTCGTCTCCGAGGCGCCGTTAGAGAACGTCTCCACCTG
>VAWP01000073.1:0-17339 GCA_005888295.1 Actinomycetota bacterium | reverse complement strand
GAGCAGGGGCGGGCGTAGGCCGACGGTTTCCCCCGCAGGTATGGCGGCGGGCAAGTGCCCCCGTGCTGGCGACTCTCCAGCGCCGGCCCGGCAACCGTCCCGAGCTCTCGTCCCAGGACCGCCGTGACCTCGCGGTCCGGTTCGCTGACGACGTGCGACGCCTCGAGCGATTGACGGGCGACAGCTACGAAGACTGGCTCGCCAGCCCCGGCCGGGGCACGTACTCGGTTCGCAGGTCGTGAGGTCCATCGGGTCGGGCCATCTCGTAGTAGACCCGCTGACCCCCGTGTGGGAGCGGCACCAGGCTCAAGTACCGGAGGGCCCCCGCTCCCCCGCGTGGAGTCGCCCAGGGCTCGTCGCCGAGAGGCTCGAAGAGCGATGGACCGGTGCCGAACGCGACCCCCGTCTGCTCGGCCCAGTTGTCGTCGGCTGTCGGCCGCCCGTCGTAGTATGCCGCGTACCCACCGTCGACGGGCACGACCGCCGTGATACGGGCGCCGCGCTCGTCCCATCGACCGGCTCGTCCGTGCAATGCGAGTCCCTCGAGCGTCCACGCCACCCCGTCGGAGCTGGTCGCGTACCAGGTGTCCATGCGATCGCCGTCGGCCGGTACGTCCGTGCGGTGGCGGCAGACCCACATCTGCCAGGCGCCGTCACGGCACCAGATCACGGGGTCCTTCCACGCCGTGGTGCGGTCACCGGCCAGCACGGTGGTACGTCGACCTGAGGGCAGGCCCGCCGGGTCAGAAGCCTCGAGGAGGTCCACCTGCCAGTGGAGTGTTCCCGGTGTCGAGCAGCTCACGTACAGGCGCCAGGTCCCGTCGCTCATTGGGACCAGGGCCGGTCGCTCCAGCGAGGCGCACGACAGCTCCTCGCTCGTGACGACGGCGACGGTCTCGAAGTGCTCGCCGTCCTCGGAGCGGGCCACGACGTTGGCGTAGCCACGGCCTGCGTCGACCGGACGCCGCAGGCGATAGGCAAGCCAGATCGTGCCGTCGACCCACACCGCGCTCGGCCCACCTGCCCAGTATCCGGGGCCGTCGCCCGGCGCGTCGGCCACGATGGATCCCGACCGGGCGCCCGGGCGGGGCAGCAGGCCGGTGAGCGGTGCTGCCGATCGGGTCACAGCCATGACCGGCACGGACGTCTCGGCAGAAACCCAATAAAACCGATCATAATAGTTAACATTAGTCCGGAAACTTGATCGAGGTGGTGCGCGCGACCGCTCGAGGTTTCGCCGTTGCTCATGCCCCCCCTTTTGCCACCTTCGTCCGACGGAGATGGCCCACCGCAGTGTAGAGCCGTCCGGTACTCTTCGGCGCAGGAGGGACAGGGGGGACGACATGGGGCTGTTCGGGAAGGACAAGGGCAAGGACAAGGACGGGCACGCCACCCAGAGGCGGCGCGTCGCCGTCGTGAGCGTGGGCGCCATGGCCGAGCAGCTGCGGACCGCCGCCCTCCAGCAGGCCCAGCAACTCCAGGCCGGGGCGGCGGGCTCGGGAGGCGGAGGAGCAGACTGGGTACGTCGCCTGCGCAGCGTCCTGTCCGGCCCCGACGCCGGGTACGTCAAGCGGTGCACGTGCACCTTCTGCGGGGCGCCGAAGAAGCTCCCGTCGACCAACGCCTACGTCTATTGCGACTACTGCGGCTCGCTCGCCGACTACGACCTCCATCGGGCGTGCGAGACGGACACGATGCCCGGCCCGGAGTACACGAGGCTGGTCAACGGCCTCCAGCCCGAGCTGAAGGCAGCAAGGGCTGCGGGCGACACGACGCACTACCGCGAGCTGCAGCGTCAGGTGTTCGGCGCGTACGTCACGAACTGTCCCATGGCCGTCTCTCATCGGGCCAAGGCCGACGAGGACTATCGCAACGACCTGGTCGCCTACCTCGCCGAGTCGGGCGTCCAGCGGGCGTTCGATCCCGAGGCCACACGGCTCGAGCAGGAGATGGCACAGCGGGTAGCCGCCCTGCGATGGACCGGATCGGTGATGACCCGGCAGGTGGACACGGGCTCCTTCTGGCCCATGACCGAGACGCTGTCGCGCCAGGTCGAGGTGCACGACATGCTCAACCGTCGAAGCGGAGTGAGCGAGCTGGATCCTGACAAGGCCGACTTCCTCCAGAGCAAGCTGGCGTGGTCGATGTTCTGCCAGGGCTGGCTCCGGTACCTGCCGGAGGACGCCGCCCAACAGCTCCTCGAGCGCACTGGATTGACGAACGAGTACGTGCCGATCCAGCCCGAGGGGTCACAGGACCGCCGGTGCAGCGGATGCGGCGGCGAGATCCATGCCCTGCCGGGCGCAAAGGAAGTCGTCTGCGACGGCTGCGGCAGGAAGCTCGACGTGACCGCGGCGGAGCTCACCTGTGGCAATTGCGGTGCCACCATGACCTTTCCGTCCGGCGCCAGCCACATGGCGTGTCCGTACTGCAAGGTCGACGTGGAGCGCGTCGGGATCGGCTGACAGCTGGCGTCGTGATGGTGGCGGCGCTCCTGTGACCGCCACCTCCGGTCGCCCGGTCGTCAGATTTCGTCAGACACCGGTCAGGCTTTCGTCAGCTCTTCGACCCATAGTGACGACGTCGGAAACGCGCACCAGCTGGGGCACCTCGGCCCAGCACGAGCCTGAAGGGGGACGGGATGGCAGTGACGGCACAGGCCCAGGCGGCACTGCCACTCGAGCCCTCCGCCTGGGGTGTCGGCCCGGCGACCGCCCGCTCGCGTCGGGGGTGGCCGTGGGCGGCCGCGGGTCTGGCGGGCTCCGGCATCCTGGTGGCCGCCATCATCGCCGCCACGCTCATCGTGAGCGGCGGCGCGGTCAGCGGTGACCCGACGCAGGCCCGCAGCAGCAGCGGCAGCTCGGCAGGCCAGGACGCCCTCGCCCGGGGTTACAGCTCGCTCGTCGAGCGGTACCGGACCGCAGACCGCACCTGGAAGGCGCAGGCGGACAGGAGCGACGCTGGATCAGCCGCCGCGGCTGAGGCCCTGATCCGTCCCAGCGTGCAGTTCGCCGACGTGGTCGACCAGGTCGACCACGATCTTGTGCGCCTTGCATGGCCGGCGTCCATGCAGGTGGACGTGAACGCGCTCGAGGCCGGCCTGGCCACCGTCTCGGGTGACCTCCGGTCCATCGGCGGCCAGAGCGTGTCGTCGATGCCGCAGTGGGTCTCGAACGTCGTGGCGGTCGCCGCGCAATCGAGCGCCGAGAGCGACCGGCTCACGCGCCACCTCGACGGGGCGGCCGAAACCAGGTCGTAACCGGCCGTGACCAGCGCCTCGTCTACCGAACTCTGCTATCTTTCGGGCGGAATCAGGGGGGTACCAGCACATGTTCTTCAGCCTCACCTTCTTCCTGGCTCGCGCCGGCGGAGGGGTCGGTGGCGGCGGCAGTCACAGCAGCGGGGGCAGCAGTCATTTCAGCGGCGGCAGCAGCAGCCACTTCAGCAGCGGTGGCACGCACACCTTCGTCGGTGGAGGAGTTGGCAGCGGCGGGAGTAGCGGGGGCGGCGATCTCGTCGCACTGTTCGTCTTCGTTCCGATCGTTCTCATCGTGCTCGTTTTCGTGTTCCTCGCCCGCCGCCACGCCAAGCACCATCGGGCACCTGCGCCCAACTGGGCGGCCACCTCCGACGACTCGCCGACGTCGATGGCCAGCTGGCCCACCCCGGGCTCCCCGGATCAGGAGTCCGGCGACGACGCCGTTGCCGCCGCGCTGGCCGCCATCAGGGCACGCGACCCGGGCTTCGACGAGGACGCCTTCCTTGCGGTCGCCGAACGATGCTTCTTCGCCGTCGAGGAGGCCTGGAGCCAGCAGAAGCCGGAGCTGAGCCGGCCCGTGATGACCGACGAAGCCTGGCAGCGTCAGAAGGCTGACATCGAGAGCCACCGCAACTCAGGGCGGCGCAACGTCCTCGACAACCTGACGGTCGCCAAGGCGACAATCGTGTCGGCGGGGAGCGAGGAAGGTCACGACGTCGTGACGGTGCGCTTCCGCGCCGCATCTGCCAACTACGACGTCGATGTCGCTACGGGCAAGGTCGTACACGGCAACCACGAGATGGCGTTCTGGGAGCAGAACTGGGTGTTCAAGCGCTCGAACCAGGCGTCGACGAACGGCGAGAGCACCGCGGTACAACGGTGCCCCAACTGCGGGGCGCCGCTCGACCTCGACATCGCCGGGGTGTGCCAGAGCTGCCATGCGTCGGTCCGAGGTGCCGAGGGCGACTGGGTCGTCGTACGCGCTGATCAACCCCAGCACATCCCCGGCTAGGAGGGCCTCACCGACGTCGGGTCAGGACCACCAGCGCGACCAGCGCCACGAGCACCGCCCACACCAGCGTTACCTCTCCGAGAGTCCCCCCGGCGACGAAGCCAAGGCCGAACAGCGCTGCGGCGACGGCCACAGCCAGAGCGATCCGTTGGCTGCCAGTCACGATCCCGACATCCTGGCCCGTGACCCCCGGCCATGCTGACCGAACAGCCTCTGCCGTCGGTGACGCCTGGCCTGCGTCAGGTCACCAGCTGGACCTTCCCGCTGGTGAGGTGGTACTCGGCGCCGACGACCTTGAGCTGGCCTCCCGACACCAACGGTGCCAACAGGGGGGTCGAGGCGCTCAGCTGCTGGACCTGGAGGCGGACGTTCTGCTGTATGGCGGCCTCCGTGAGCTGGTTGGCGGGCTGGCCCTGGACCGCCTGGACGGCGGGAACGATCGGGTCGACGAAGGCTTCGATGTGCCCCGGCTCCTGCGCCCCCTGCTGGACGTGCTCGATCGTGGCCTTGACCGCCCCGCACGCCTCGTGCCCCAGCACCATCAGCAGCTTGGCGTGCAGGACGGCGGCCCCGTACTCGATGCTGCCCAAGAGCGCAGGCGCGGCCGCGGTGTTGCCGGCGACGCGCACGAGGAACATGTCGCCGATCCCCTCGTCGAAGAGCACCTCGGGGGGTACACGCGAGTCCGAACACCCGAGGATGATCGCGAACGGGGTCTGGTGCTCGGCCACTTCCGCCCGCCTGACGCTGTCTCGGCCCTGGTTGACCGGCACTCCCTGGACGAACCGCTGGTTGCCGGCCAGGAGTCGCTGCAACGCCTGATCGCCGTTGGTGACCGGTACCGTGCTCGTCGTGGAGGCCGACGAGCTCGAGCTCGACGAGCCGCAGGCGGCCAAGGCACCCGCCGCCGTGAGACCGCCGGCGGTCACCAAGCCCGACCGCATGAGTGACCGCCGCGAGATTCGCCCGGTGCTCAGTTCGTCCACGACCAGCCTCCCCATCGATCGCAAGAGTCGGCCCCCCCAAGCGTCGATGGGAGGCGAGCTCGACGTCAGCGCCCGCAGTGTACGCGGAGGCGTCGGGGCGTTGGCGGATCCCGGCGTCGGCTGCCGGACCCGGCCGTCAGACCGGGCGATACCATCTTCCGGGACATGTGCGAGCCGGCCCAGAGTGGGGTGGCCCTCTTCTGGCCGGTCAGCAGTGCCGGCATCCGCCTGCCCTATGCCTTCTACGCCGCCGTGATCGTCGCGCTGGGATTGGTCGGGTTGGTGCGACAGCAGCGACGACGCTGACGGTCGCACCGGCCAGCCCAGAGCTTCCCATCTGGTTCGGGCTCACAGATACAGTTGTGCCCGGTAGCCAGCCCGAGGCTCATCCAGGAGGTCCCGTGCCAGCTGTCGAGGATGCGGTGGCGGTATGACGACGCCCCTGGGCCCCGCGACCGACCGGAGGCAGGCGCCGTCGGTTCGGGGTCCGGCCAAGGCGCCGGCGCGGACCGACACCACCATCGGGTCGAGCCTCCCCGAGAGCCTCAGCTACCGCCTCAAGCGGCGGATGCTGGGCCCGCCGCTCGTCAGTGAGCAGCTGAGCCGACAACGCCTGGGTAAACCCAGCGCACTGGCGGTCCTGTCGTCGGACGTCATGTCTTCGTCGGCATATGCCAGCGAGCAGATCCTCCGGGTGCTCGTGCCGGTCGTCGGCATCGCGGCCTTCTCCTTGGTCACGCCCATCACGCTGGTCATCCTGGCTGTGCTGGCGGTGGTCACCCTCTGCTACCGGGAGGTCGTCAAGTCCTACCCCAAGGCCGGGGGCTCCTACGTCGTGAGCAGGGACAACTTCGGACCCAACGTCGCCCAGGTGGCGGGCGCGGCCCTCCTGATCAGCTACACGATCACCGTTGCGGTCTCGGTGGCGGCCGGGACTGACGCGATCATCTCGGCCGTCCCGTCGCTGCGGGGGCTCGACGTACCCCTGTCGGTGGCCTTCGTGGTCCTGATCGCCTACGGCAACCTCCGCGGCATTCGGGAGGCGGGGCGGGTGTTCGCCGTGCCCACCTACTTCTTCATCGTCAACATGGCGCTCCTCATCATCTTCGGCCTGGTGCGAGCAGCGTTCGGTGACCTACCGCAGCATCAGGTCCATGCGGCTGGCGCCGTCTCCATTGGCCAGGCCGGCTCGGGTCTCCTCCTGGGCGCATCGGTCTTCATCGCCTTGCGCGCCTTTGCCAACGGGGCGTCGGCGATGACGGGCACCGAGGCGATATCCAACGGCGTGAGCGTCTTCAGGGATCCGCAGGCCACCAACGCCCGCGCCACCCTCGTGGCGATGAGCACCATCCTGGGCACGATGTTCCTCGGGATCTCCGCCCTGGCCGCCCTCACCCATTCCGTGCCCTTTACCAGCGGGACCCCCACGGTCATCTCCGAGATCGGAAAGCTCGTCTACGGCAGCGGCGTCGGAGGTTCGGTGCTGTTCTTCATCCTCCAGGCAGCCACCGCCATCATCCTGATCCTCGCAGCGAACACGAGCTACACGGGTTTCCCGTTCCTCGTCAGCTTCGTCGCTGAGGACTCGTTCCTGCCGAGGCAGCTGACCGAGCGTGGTCACCGCCTCGTGTTCTCGAACGGCATCATCGTGCTCACCGTCGCCGCCATCGTGCTGCTCGTTGCCACACGAGCCAAGGTCGCCTCGCTGATCCCGATGTACGCGATCGGAGTCTTCACGGGGTTCACCATGGCCGGCGCAGGCATGGTGAAGCATCATCTGCGTCTGCGCGAGGCGAGATGGCGGCGGAGCGTAGTCATCAACGCGGTCGCCGCCATCGTGTGCCTCGTGGTCGTCTTGGTCTTCGCCATCACGGAGTTCACGAAGGGCGCGTGGGTGGTGGTTGTCGTCATGCCCCTGCTCGTCTACGGCCTCGTCCGGCTCAACAAGGAGTACCGAACCGAGGACGCCGTGCTCGAGGAGGGCGCCGCAGCTGCGGCCGCCGAAGCCCCGATCCTTCGCCGTCACGCCGTCGTCGTGATGGTCGATCGGCTCGATCTGGCTGCGGCCCGCGCCATCCAGTATGCGCGAGCGCTCAACCCGGACGACCTCCGAGCCGTGCACTTTGCGGTTGACCAGCGGAAGGCTCAGGCGCTCATCAAGCGATGGGGTCGGCTGGGACTCTCGCAGCTGCCGCTCGACGTCATCGACTGCCCCGACCGCCGGGTGGGGCGAGCATCGCTGGAGCTCGCCGCGGATCTCGCCGATGGTCAGACCGAAGTCAGCATGCTGTTCCCCCGCCGGACCTACCGGCAAGCCTGGAGTCGCCTGCTCCACGATCGCACGGCGGACCGGATCATCGAGGTGGTGAGCCAGCTCCCCCACGTCAACGCGACCATCGTCCCGTTCCACGTGGACGCCAGCATCGAGACCGATGCCGCCATGGCGCTGCTCGACGAGCCGGGTACGCACCGGCGCCGGGGGCCGAAGCGCAAGGTCGCCCAGGAGGAGCGGGGCGAGATGCCGACCGTCCCGGGAACGGTCGCCATCCGAGACCTGGAGTGGCGCCAGCCGGCACGTGTCGCCGGACGTGTGCGCTCGGTCCGTATCCAGCCCTGGGCCGGCACACCGGCGCTCGAGTGCAGCCTCGTGGACCTCAGCGGTGAGGTCCTCACCGTCGTGTTCCTCGGGCGACGGGAGATCGCGGGCATCCGGAACGGCACCAAGATGGTCGTGGACGGGGTGGTCGGCTCCCACCGCGGGCGGTTGGCGATGCTGAACCCCATTTACGAGCTGCTCCAGGTACCCGAAACGGACGGGACCTGACCTGGCGCACCCTTGCGTCGGCGACCCACGGGTCATGGCGGTGGTCGGGGGTGTACAACTGCAGTGGTGAAGGGTCACACCCGCGATCTCGTGGCCGTCGGTGTCGGCGTGACGGCACCCGCGGCCATGGCGGCCGCCCTCATCCCGGCGCGGGACCACATCGGCGGCGTCAACGTTGCCCTGGTGCTCGCCGTGGTCGTCGTCGCGGTGGCCGTCTGGGGCCACCGGCTCGCCGCCTTCGTCGCCGCAGCTTCAGCGGCCGTGTGCTTCGACGTGCTGCATACCCGCCCCTACTACTCGTTCAGCATCACCGGACGGAACGACGTGATCACGACCGCTCTGTTGCTGATCGTCGGCGTCGCAGTCGGCGAGCTGGCGGTCTGGTCCCGCAAGCAGCAAGCGGCAGCTGCGGCCGGGAGCGAGGACATCGCGCGCATGCACGGTGTGGGCGATCTCGTCGCCGACGGACGGCCCCTCGACCAGGTCATCCTGGCGGTGGCCTACGAGCTCCGACACCTGTTGTCTCTCAAGGCCTGCCACTTCCGCCCCGGTCTGTCAACGAGCGATCGCTCCCGTATCGACCGCAACGGCGACGTCCTGGTTCACGACGGTCTGTGGGATGTCGACGACATGGGCCTACCGGGCAAGGAGGTGGAGCTCACCGTCCAGTGGGGTGACTTCGTCTTCGGCCGGTACGTTCTCGTCCCCACGCCCGGCCAGCCGATCCCGCTCGAGCGGCGTCTGGTGGCGGTGGCGCTGTCGGACCAGGTCGCGGCGGTCATGGCGGCTGGACAGCCACCGACCCTTGGCGATGGTGGTCACCGCCCGACCGAGTCCACCCGGTGAGCCCAGCGGCCGCTCTCTGGCTGCTGGACCGACAACTGGCCGGCATTTGACCCCCCGCGAGTGACCGTCGGAGACTGGGGCATGGCCGCAGCCGGTGGTGGCCGTTGTGTCGTCGTCGGTGGAGGGTTCGGGGGCCTCCAGGCGGTCAAGGCGCTCGGGAAGGCGAACGTCGACGTCACTCTCGTCGACCGGCACAACTACCACCTGTTCCAGCCCCTGAGCTATCAGGTGGCCACCGGGTCGCTCTCGCCGAGTGAGATCGCCATACCGCTGCGGCGGGTCTTCCGTCACGACAAGGGGGTGCGCGTCCTGATGAGCGAGGTGACCGGGCTCGACCTCGCCCGGCGGGAAGTCGAGCTGACCCCGCCGGTCGTGGGCGCCCCTCGCCAGACGATCCCCTACGACACGCTCGTCGTCGCCGGGGGCTCGAGCTACGCCTACTTCGGTCACGACAACTGGCGCTCGCTGGCTCTGGAGGTGAAGTCGCTCGACAGCGCCTTGGAGGTCCGGGGACGCATCCTCCAGGCGTTCGAGGCGGCCGAGCTGGAGACCGACCGAGCGTCGCGTGCGACCTGCCTGACCTTCGTCGTGATCGGTGCCGGTCCGACAGGCGTGGAGATGGCGGGCCAGATCGCCGAGTTGGCGAACGACACGCTTCCGGGCGAGTTTCGCCTGAGCGACCCGCGGACCGGGCGGGTCCTGCTCGTCGAGATGGCCGACCGGGTGCTTCCTGGCTTCGCCCCGTCGCTCTCACGGCGCGCCGCCCGCTCCCTCGAACGTCTCGGGGTCACGGTCCTCGTGGATCACACGGTGGTCGACGTGCGACCTGGCAACGTCGTGGTGAAGTCGAGCGACGGCTCGACGGCGAACCACGCCACGAGGACCGTCGTGTGGGCAGCCGGCGTGATGGCGTCGCCCTTGGCGCGGACGCTCGGCGAGGCGAGCGGTGCCGAGCTCGACCGGGCCGGGCGCGTGACCGTGGAGCCCGATCTGACGCTGCCGGACCACCCCGAGGTGCTGGCCATCGGCGACATGGTGCGCGTCCGTGACGCCCGGACCGGAGAGCCTCGGGTCCTGCCCGGCCTGGCGCCCGTTGCCATGCAGCAGGGCCGGTACGCGGGCCGCCTCATCAAGGATCGCCTGGAGGGGCGGCCGACACCACCGTTCCACTACAGGGACAAGGGAACGTTGGCCACGATCGGCCGGGAGAGAGCGGTCGCCGACATCAGTGGATTCCGATTGAGCGGCTTCGTGGCCTGGATCACCTGGCTGGCGGTGCACCTCTTCTACCTGATCGGGTTCGAGAACCGAAGTATCGTGCTGCTCCGCTGGGCCTACAGCTTCTTCACGCGGGGCCGAGGAGCGCGCCTGATCACCGAGGCCGTCGGATCCCGGTCCCAGTCCCCGAGCGTCAAGGCGATGTGACGGGCGCCTTCTTCCCGGACGCAGGGGGCCCCGATGTCAAGCCCGTCGTGACGGGCTTCGGTCTCACCTCACAGAGCCCGTCGGAACCGATGTTGAGCCCGATGTTGCTCACGTTGTAGAGATGTTCGCTGGCCACGAGCCAGACGATCTCACAGATCTGACGCTCGCTGTAGTGGCGGACGAGCTGGGCGAAGGTGGCCGGCTCGACCTGCTTGTCGGTCGTGAGCTCGGTCGCATAGTCGAGCGCGGCGCGCTCGGCCTGGGTGAACAGCGGGCTGGTCCGGTACTCGTGCAGCGCATCCAGACGCGCCGCATTGTCGGGTGACTCCTTCATGGCATTCCACCTCGAGGCGTCCATGCAGAAGAGACACGTATTGATGCTGGCGACCCGCCCCCGGATGAGCAGGGCCGTCTGCGACGGCAGCTCCAGCTTCTTGTCCAGTCGGGAGACCTTGCCGTAGAAGGACAGAAAGCCGGCTGGCATACGGGCCGAGAACACCGCAATTGGCGTGGCCACCTTGCCAAACTGTCGGCGGGTAAAGAAGTAGACGATCTTCAGGAGCAGACCCCGCGGTCTCTCGATCGGGGGAAGGTACGTTTCCATGGCACGAGCTCCTCTCTTGTGGCCCTCCTGGAGCGGGGCGCTCACCTCCTTGACACCTGGGCACCGCCCCGCGTGACAGCTGGACGACAGGATTTCCCCACGACCGACCCGGCCCGGGTGGAACCCTGTCACGAACAGGGGCCCTGACGGGTCAGTGTGGTTGTACCGGGCGGTGCAAGGAGTGGCAGATGGACGACCCTGAGTCGCTGGCGAACCGATTCGAGGAGCACCGAGCCCATCTCCGGGCGGTGGCATACCGGATGCTCGGCTCGCTGTCGGAAGCCGACGACGCCCTACAGGACACCTGGTTGCGCGCCAGCCGCGCAGGAGCCGACGATGTCGAGAACCTGGGTGGGTGGTTGACCACGATCGTCGCCCGCGTGTGCCTGAACATGCTGCGTTCACGCAATGTCCGGCGCGAGGAGTCGTTGGAGCTCCACGTTCCCGACCCGGTCATCAGCGCCGAGGGAAGCCTCCAACCCGAGGAGGAGACCCTGCTGGCAGACTCGGTCGGGCTGGCCCTCCAGATCGTGCTCGATACCCTGGCGCCCGCCGAACGACTCGCGTTCGTTCTCCATGACATGTTCGACCTGCCGTTCGAGGAGATCGCTGCCGCGCTCGGTCGAACGCCGGAAGCGACGCGGCAGCTGGCCAGCAGGGCACGGCGCCGGGTAAAGGGGGCCGACGTCCCAACGGCGGACCGCGATCTCGGCCGTCAACGAGAGGTGGTCGACACGTTCTTCGCGGCCGCACGTGGGGGCGACCTCGACGCCCTCGTCGCCGTGCTCCATCCCGATGTCGTGCTCCGAGCCGACTTCAGCCCGAGGCGCCCTGGGGCGTCGACGATGATCCATGGGGCGCTGGCCGTCGCCAGGCAGGCGCGCCTGGGCGCGAGCCCGGCCGCAGAGCTGCATCCAGCACTGATAAACGGTGCCGCAGGGGTCGTCATCACCATGCGTGGACGCCCCTACGCCGTCATGGCTTTCACCGTGGCGGAGGGCAGGATCGCTGAGATCGACGTGGTCGCGGACCCCGAGCGCGTTCGAAAGCTGGCTGGCCCTGTCCTCACCGACACCTGATCCCACCGGCGGTTCACGGCTGGGGTGACCGGGTAGGGCCAGTACTGGGATTGTTCGTCTCTCACCTCTCACTGGAGGAACTGGTCATGAAGGTGGGCATCGGTCTCCCCAACTCCTTGCTGGACGTCGAAGGCCCCGAGCTGGTCTCGTGGGCGCAGCGGTCAGAGCAGCGCGGCTTCACGGTGCTCACCACCATCGGCCGGATCGCGTACGGCTCGTACGAGGAGCTGATCACACTCGCGGCTGCGGCAGCGGTCACCCAGCGGATCTCGCTCATGCCCACCGTCCTGGTGGCCCCACCGCGCCAGGCAGTGCTCCTGGCCAAACAGGCTGCGACGCTCCAAGGCCTGTCGAATGGACGATTTCGCCTCGGACTGGGGATCGGGGGGCGCGACGACGACTGGCTCGCGCTTGGCACCGGCGCGAGTGACAAGGGTCGGAGACTGGAAGAGTGCATCTCCACCTGTCGGGCTGTCTGGGCTGGGACGAAGCCGGATGGCGCCCTCCTGCCAGTTGGCCCCACGCCGACAGACCTCCCGATCGTCCTCGGCGGGTACTCGGAGTCCGCCTTTCGCCGGGCAGGCCGACTGGCGGACGCGTTCGTGGCCGGACCCATGCCCCCCGAGGCTCTCGTCGGCGCCTACGAGGTGGTCAAGGCCAGCGCTGCCGAAGCCGGCCGGCCAGCACCTGTGCTGTATGCGGCGCGCTACGCGGCGATCGGAGACGATGTCGCCGAGGAAGCCGACCGCAACACGGCCAGCTACTACGGGTTCGCAGGCGAGGGCATGGTGCAGATGATCCGGGATGCGATCCTTCGTACGCCGGACGAGACGCAGGCGACCCTCGACGGCCTGCAACGGGCGGGCGTCGCCGAGGTGTGCCTCTGGCCGCTCGCGCGCAGCATCGACCAAGTCGACCGGCTCGCTGACGCGAGCAAAGCCTTCCAGTAACCGGTGCGCCAGTCATCTGCGAAACGGCACTCTCTTGAGGGCCTTGATGCTGGTCGTCATCAGCCGGGCGTACTTCTCGAGCGACATGCCCGGTATCGGGCCGACAGGGATCCCACGCTGAACGGCGACCGTCTGGCTCTCGGTGTACTTGAGGATGCCCTCGCGGCCGTGCCGACGGCCGGCACCGCTGTCCTTCATGCCGCCCATCGGGGCGTCGTGGCTGGCCCAGGCGGCGGCATACGACTCGTTGACGTTGACCGTGCCGGCTTGGATGCGGGTGGCGAGGTCGGCTCCGTGCGAGGGCGTGCTCCAGACACTGGCGTTGAGGCCGTAGCAGCTGTCGTTGGCCCGAGCGACCGCGTCGTCGGCATCTCGGACGCGGTACAACGCGACGACTGGACCGAACGTCTCCTCGCGCGCCAGAGCCATGTCGTCGGTCACGCGCTCGAGCACCGTCGGCTCGTAGAACAGGGGGCCGAGATCGGGACGTGCCTTGGCCCCGGCCAGAACCTTCGCCCCCTTGGCCACGGCATCGTCGACGTGGCGGGAGACGGCGTCGAACTGCTCCTGACTGACGAGGCTCCCCATCTCTGACTGCCAGGTGTGGCCGGCTCCGAGGCGGATCTTCCTCACGCGGTCGACGAAGGCCGCGACGAAGCGGTCATAGATCCTGTCCTCCACGTACATCCGCTCGACGGCGATGCACAGCTGCCCGCTGTTGGCGAAGCCGGCTCGCACCGCTCCCTCGACCGTCTTGTCGAGGTCGGCGTCGGACAGGACGACCATCGGATTCTTGCCGCCGAGCTCGGCTGAGAAGCCGATGAGGCGACGACCGCACTGCTCGGCGATCGCCCGGCCCGTGGCGGTCGACCCCGTGAACATCAGGAAGTCGACGTGGTCGATCATCGGCGTGCCGAGCACGCGCCCGGCTCCTGTTACCACCTGGAACAGCTCGGGTGGGAGCCCCGCCTCGCGCAGGAGCTCCACCGCGACGAGAGCGGTGAAGGGTGTCTGGGCGTCTGGCTTGAGGACGATGCCGTTGCCGGCGAGCAACGCGGGGATGGCGTCGGAGACGGCGAGGGTCAGCGGATAGTTCCAGGGGCTGATGATCCCCACGACACCCTTGGGGTGGTGGTACTCGGTCGTGCGGGTCAGGATCGGGAGCGCGCCCTGGCGACGGACAGGCCTCAGGTGCTTAGGCGCGCTGTTGGCGTAATAGCGAGCCGTCATCGCGACGTCCGCCACCTCTTCGAAGGCGCTGATCCGGGCCTTGCCGGTCTCGGCCTGGGCGATGTCGAGGAGCTGCTCCTGGCGGTCGAGCACGAGGTCGTGGTAGGCGAGCATGATGTCGCAGCGCTCGACCAGCGGGCGACCGGCCCACGCTCGCTGGGCGACGCGAGCTCGGTCCACGGCCTCGATGACGTCGTCGGCGGTGCAGGTCGGCACCTCTCCGATCAGGGTCCCGTCGAACGGCGAGAACGATCCCTGTGTTGAGCGGCCTGGGGCGGCGGTGACCTGCCTGGCAAGTCGCTCGACCCCGGCACGGTCCGCCGACCGAGACGCCCTGGCCAGGTGTTCGCCGTCACGCACGGTGCTACTCGCCACGAGGGGCATCGTACTGGGCCCCACGCCGGGAACGGTCCCCTGCTGGTACGTGGGGACCACCCGACGGCCGCCCAGACCTTGGCCGGCTCCGAGACGGCCTGGGTCAGACGCTCGAGGACGACAGAGGCTCCATGGCGGGGACGGGAGGGTCATCCACCACAGAGGCGGTGGTGGGAACCGGCCGAACCGGCTGGGCCTGCGGGGCGGGCTGACGTCCCTGAAAACAGGCCGGCGGCGATGGTGGCGGTGAGGACGAGATCGGTCACTGCTGTCCTTTTCTTGTAGGAGCCCCCTCCGCGGCCCGAATGCTTAGACGATCGCCGCCGGACGGTCAAAAGCGGAGATGGCGTGCCGGCCGACCAGCAACGTCCGTGACAACCGTCGCGACGGCACGGTCGCCAGCCGGCTCAGGCTGCTGAGATCACTCGACGCTGGAAGCCTGAACGTGGTCTCCCGCGGGAGGGCGCTGGCCACCTGGGTCGGCCACGCGGTAGAGGTGCCAGGACCCTGACAGCCCCTTGAGCTGATGGTCGCCCGCGTCGGCGAAGCAGATGTCCGAGCCAGCAACGAGCTCCTTTACCGTTGCCGAGACGAGCACCTCGTCTCGCGCGGCGTTGGCGGACACTCGCTGGCCGGTGTGGACGGCGATCCCGCTCACATCATCAGCCCGACGATCGACTTCGCCCGCATGGAGTCCTGCTCGCACCCTCAGCCCCACTGACCGGGCGTCGTCTCGAAGGGCGCAGGCGCAGCGGATCGCCCGCTCGGGACTATCGAAGGCGGCAACGAGCTCGTCACCTTTGGTGAAGACCTCCCTGCCGCACCAGTGTCGCAGCTCCTTGGAGCACAGAGCACGGTATTCGTCCAGGAGCTCTCGCCACCGGACATCCCCAAGTGCTGCGGCCCGCTCCGTCGAGCCGACGATGTCGACGAACAGCAGTGTGGCCACCGTGCGTTCGAACCCCGGCACCTCGGGAGGTTGCCGGCCCTGGTGCGCGGCACTCACGGCGCTCGGGGCAGATTCGGTGTGGCCTTCGGGTACGTGCGCCGAGGACACGACCTCCTCTTCTGGACGGCCGTGCAGGATCTTCTTGATGAACACGAGAGCGGTGCCAAAGAGCACCCAGCCAGGCCAGAAGTAGGCGTGCCCGTGTGAGGTGAGTGCCCATATGCCAGTGCAGACGAGGTTCGGCATCACGAAGGCGGCCACACAGTTGCGAATGTCCTCACGACGCCGCCGACCCTGCACGTCGGATGCGGGCGACGAGCGATCGTCACCCCCATCAGCGGGCAGCTCGCGGAGCGCATGGTCGAGCTCTCGGTGGGTCCGGGCCGAGTGTGCCTCGGCTACACGATCCGAGAACTCTTCCAGGGACAAGCGACCATCAGTCAGATGCGCTCGCAGCCTCTGAATGGCATCCTGGCGCTCGGCATCCGACACCCGGAGGTCGCTCGAACCTTCCCAGCCGAGGTTCTCGGATACCACGGCGAAAGTATTTCACAAGCCGCGGCGATCGCGCACCCTCTCCCCCGACGCGAGCGGTCGGCATCAGTGGTCACCTGACGGGCCTCACCCGCCGGAGGCCAGGGGTCCGGAGGCTCCCGTCGTCCCCTGTGACATCTGACACGCCGCGTGACGAAGTGGGTGACAGGGCGGCCCTTCCCCATCTCGTTCAGCGCATCTTGTCGAGGGCGTCGGCCAGCCGCTCGAGGACTTCTGGCCGGTGCGGAGGCGCCCGCCTCGCCGCCGGAGCGGGTGAAGCGCGGCGAGAGATGTCACGCGACGAGGTAGGTCTCGTAGACCACACGTCCGGCCTGGCGTCCGCCGACGCTGACGAAGACGCCCTTGTTGAGCCAGCCCAGCTCGGGCGCGGCAGTCTCGATCTGGGTTGCGGTGCGAAAGGTGTATTCACTTGCGTCAACGTCCTCACCGCGTCCGAGACGGGCCAGCACCTCGGTCGTGCCGTGGCGGATGCTCCGCGACTGAACGTAGAGCAGGGCACCGGCCCCGGTCTGCAGCGTGTAGCGGATGTCGCCCAGTGCCGTGCCGTCGGCCAGGATGATCTGCCAGTCGGCACTCGCCCCTGGAACCAGCTTCCCGCTGAGCTCCGGCCCCGAGAACGTCCCGGCGGTGAGGGGCACGATGCGACGATGCCCCTCGGTGGTGTCGCCGACGTCCAGTGCGTCACCGAGCGTGGCCTCGAGGCGCCAAATCTGATCGAGGCGAGGTTCGGGCAGCTGATTGCCGACCCCTGACTCCTGCCTGCGAGCGGACCGGCCGGCTCGGTCCGCGGGATCGTTGGGATGGGCCTCGAGTGGCGTAACCGTCACACGCATCCACCCTGCCATCGGCAGCGCCCTGAGCAAGCCGTCAAGCTGCGGCGCGCTCTCGGCCCGATACAAACCGACCACCTTGCCGGAGACAGCGGGCCGCCAGAGCCGGACCAGATGACCTTCCGCCGCCAGCTCGGCTGCGGCGGCGGCCTCGGCCCTCGCACGGTCGCTGACCTCGGACTCGGGAGTCGCGTCCGGAACCTGGGTGTCGAACTCGACGAAAAATTCCATTGGCTCCTCGGTGTCGTTTCATTCCTTTGTCATCGCTCATGGCACCGCAGCCCCACCCGCGTCACGAGCCCTTCCGCTGTCCAGGAGAGGGACCGGTGCCCCGGTAACGACCAGTTGCCATCCACACCGCCCAGGCGCACCCTGCGTGACGTCACGGCCGCTCGACGGGCGCCTCGACGTCGTC
>VAWP01000072.1 GCA_005888295.1 Actinomycetota bacterium | reverse complement strand
CAAGATCGAGTTCCACGACGGTGGATCTCCCGGTGTCAAGGTCGACGGCATCGGTGAGATCGTCCTGGAGCCGATCAAGACGGAGACCGGCGCCCAAGCCAGGATTGTCGACGCGCCGGTCACCAGTGCCTTTGGCATACCCACCGAATACCTCGGATTTGCCCGCGGCTCGGGCTTCAAGGACCCCGACCTGCGGTCGTGGGAGAGTCTGGGAGCCGGCGGCACGACCAACATAACGTGGTCCGGCTGAGCAGCGCTGCGGCCCCGCCGGTTCCGCCGACGGTCGTCCGCCAGCGCAATCTCATACTGGTCGTTCTCGGGGGCCTCGCTGCTGCCGGCTGGTTCGTGCTCCTGAACCAGGCTTCCCACACCATG
The DNA here is from genome assembly GCA_005888295.1 of Actinomycetota bacterium. GTDB lineage: Bacteria > Actinomycetota > Acidimicrobiia > Acidimicrobiales > AC-9 > AC-9. The sequence continues at coordinate 21,743 of VAWP01000072.1, read as the reverse complement.
GGAGGGGGACAGGCGATGGGCCCGGACCTGACGATGGGCGGGTCCTGGCCTCTGTTCTTGGCTATGTGGGTGGCAATGATGACGGCCATGATGCTCCCCGCGGCCGCACCCATGGTGCTGCTCTACGGGCGCATGCGCCGGAATGACCCGGTCTCCATCGGGTTCTTCACCGGCTCCTACCTGGGCCTGTGGTTCGCGTTCGGAGTCATCGCCTACCTTCTGAGCGCGCTCGTCGAGGCGGGCGCGGCGCGATCGGAGTGGATAACCCTGAACTGGGGCCGCGCCGGAGGCGCGCTCCTGGTCTTGGCAGGCGTCTATCAGTTCACGCCGCTCAAGAACGTCTGCCTCCGCCAGTGCCGCAACCCGCTCGCTTTCGTGATGACGCATTGGCGGGATGGGCGAGGCGGAGCGGTACGCATGGGGCTGGCCCATGGCGCGTACTGCGTAGGGTGCTGCTGGCTTCTGTTCGCCATCCTCATCCCTCTCGGAATGATGAACATCGCCGCAACGGCGGCGGTCGCCTCGCTGGTGTTCGCCGAGAAGGTCGTGCCCCACGGTCGAGCGGTCGGCCTTCTGGCTGCAGGCGCTCTGATTGTCTACGGAGCCGTCGTCGTGGCTCACCCGGTACTGCTGCCAACGGTTGCCTGAGCAGCGGCTGGCCTGCGCGCCCTTGTGACGAGGGGCAGGGATCGGAAGATATCAATCGTGTAGTTCACACGCGCCGTGGCGGGCTGTCTTCGTGACAGGAGAACCACGGACGTGTCAAGCTTATGCACGAGCGTTGCACGATCCTCCTGGAGACTGGGGTGCCGATGGTATCTCTGGGACTCGGAAATGCCGTCCCGATGCCGGCTCGTGCGTCGGTGTCGTCCCTGCAGCGGCATGTTGGTGCCGCTCCAACGACAGCTGGGCGCCGGCCGTCGCACAACGAGGGTTTGCACTCGGGAGTTGCGCCGCGGGTGCCTTGGGTCTCGACGGAGTAGGGATGTCGGTCGATCGACGTCACGTACGGGTCGCAGCGGTGCTCTGCCTTCTCGCGGCCTCTTGCGGCATGAACCATCACAAAGTTGCCGCTCGTCGCCGGCCATCAGTCCAGACACAAGGGGTCCTGGTCCCGGATGACCGGAGCCCGGAAACCTCGGTGACCGCTCCAAGGGCCACGTCGGTTCCCCCTCGGACTGGTGGCGTTGCCACCTCGACGAGTCGACCTCGCGAAATCCCGCAGCTTCTTGGTATACATAAGATCCAACATGTCATCGTTATCATGCAGGAAAATCGCTCGTTTGACACCTATTTCGGCACCTACCCCGGGGCCGATGGCATCCCTATGAAGAACGGGATCCCGACGGTATGCTCACCCGACCCCCAGACGGATCAATGCGTCAAGCCCTATTACGACGGCGCGGACAACAACCAGGGGGGACCGCATAACGCCGCTAACGCCGTCAATGACATCGACGGCGGCAGGATGGACGGTTTCGTGGGGCAACAGCGGGCCGCCCAACGATCATCCTGCAACAATGTCGACGATCCTCGGTGCGCGCCGAGCGGCGCTCAGCCGGACGTCATGGGCTACCACGACGACAGGCAGCTCTCCAACTACTGGACGTACGCCCGCGACTTTGTGCTCCAAGACCACATGTTCGAGCCAAACGCGTCGTGGAGCTTGCCCGAACACCTCTTTCAGGTCTCGGAGTGGTCGGCCAAATGCAACCCCCCGGAGAACCCCGAGGGCTGTACTAGCGCCGTCGACGACCCCGCCGACCCGCCGGACTGGGGCAACGGCACAACGCCAGAATATCCCTGGACAGACCTCACCTTTCTCTTGCACAAGAACGACGTGAGTTGGGGCTATTACGTGGTTGCCGGGAACGAGCCTGACTGCGAGAACGACGCCGCCCTCTCATGCACTCCCAAGTCCCAGAACGCCCACACTCCGGGAATCTGGAACCCTCTACCTTTCTTTGACACCGTCAAGGCCGACGGCCAGCTCGGCAACGTTCAGTCGGTGTCCAACTTCTACCAGCACGCCCGGGCGGGCACCCTCCCGGCCGTCTCCTGGATCGTCCCGAGCCAGCCCGTGAGCGAGCATCCCCCGGCCTCGATTGCGGCCGGCCAGTCCTATGTCACCAGTCTCATCAACGCCGCTATGAGCAGCCCGGATTGGGGCTCGACGGCCATCTTCTTGGCCTGGGATGACTGGGGTGGCTTTTACGATCATGTGGTCCCCACTGGAGTCGACCAGAATGGTTACGGCTTGCGGGTCCCCGGCCTCGTCATCAGTCCCTACGCCCGATCCGGCTACATCGACCATCAAACCCTCTCCTTTGACGCATACGCGAAGTTCATCGAGGACGATTTCCTCGGCGGCCAGCGTTTGGATCCTGGCACCGATGGCCGTCCAGACTCGCGCCCCGACGTCCGGGAGAATGCCCCCCTGCTCGGAGACCTCGCTTCTGACTTCGATTTCAACCGGGCCCCGGCGGGCCCAGTCGTGCTGCCGGTGCACCCGGCCATCAGCCCCTCGTTAGGGTAGGTGGCGGACCGGCGGAGACGTCACCACAACGGACGCTGGGAGAGGCCTCAGCAGGGAGTTCGTCCGCGCTTTCTTCAGCATGTCATGCGCCGAGCCGGTCAAGGAAGGCGGCCGCGAGGATCGGTTCAGCTCTGTCCAGCTGAGGTGGTAGGGGTGGGGGCTGCCATCGAGTTGACAGTCGCGGGGGATGTCGCCACGACCGAGTCCCTGCGCAACAGCATGATGCTCACGACCAGGAACCAGAGCATCGGCGCGATCATGGGGTAGTAGCCGAAAGAGAAGAGCGTGATGATCGCCACCACGATGCTTGTGGTGGCGAACCAACGGCCGAACAGGCCGGCGCTGCGGGCCTGCACGCCGAGGCCGGCGATGGCCAGGGCCACGCCGAACATGCCCGCCACGGAGACAAAGGCGAAAAAGGCGTCCGCCGTCAACCGGAGGATGTCGGCGGAGGGCAGGCGGAGTTGGCCCGCGGCGAGGTGGGAACGGAAGATCATGGTGCCGGGGACGGTGGCCGCGAGCACCGCCCCCAAAGCGATAGCCGCCGCAGCCAGTCCTGCGCCCGCGCGCGGAAGTCGACTCGTCTCCTGAGGCCTGCGAGCCGCGGCGATTCTCGACCAGAGACTGTTTACGAAGGCAAGCAGGCACAGGGAAGCGATGACGAGCATGAAGCCCGAGACGACGAACAGGATCTGGTTTCCGGAGTTCGCGTACGTCTTGAGCCACACCGCGTTCGAGGCTCCGTCGCCCGGTGCCTGATTGATGTAGAAAGCAACCACGAACAGCACCACGAAGGCTACGCCGGTCACCGGCTCCCACCGCGACCACCATCCCCGAACAGGAGTGCCTCTCGTACCGCCGTCCGCTCCAGCCACGAAAGCCATCGTTGACACCTTTCAGCTCAGTGCCGGCGTGACCATCGTTCCCCCCGGCGTTGCGCTCCACCAAAAGGATGACCTAGTACCGACGCAAACGCTAGGGGGCCGAAGGACCCATTTCCGGCCAACCGGGACCACTCAGGCAACGAATCGTCTCTTGAGCATGGACCGGTCGAGCCATGGTGGTGTACAGAACGTAGAAGCCTATGGACCGATCGGGACGGTCTAAAGGAGACAGGATGATCTCAGTACCGGATCGATGGGACGAGGTCGCCGACGTCGTCGTCCTCGGGTCGGGCGCGGCTGGATTGACCGCGGCGATCCTTGCCCACGACGGCGGGGCCCAGGTGGTCGTGCTCGAGAAGGCCGATCTCATCGGCGGCACCACCGGCGTGTCAGGCGGGATGCCCTGGATCCCGATGAACCGTCACATGGCGGAGCTGGGCGTGCCGGACTCCCGGGAGGAGGCGCTCGGGTACATCCGGCGCCTCACGCTCGGTCGGGAGCCCGACCCCGAGCTCATCGAGCGTTTCGTCGACGTCGCGCCCGAGATGCTCGATTACCTCGAGACCAAGACGCCGCTGCGCATGTCGGCGCCACCCACGTTCAACGACTACTACGCCCATCTTCCCGGCGGGAAGCCGGCGGGCAGATCCATCGAACCCCTGCCCTTCGACGCTCGGGCCGAGCTCGGCCGCGAGTGGGCGACGAGGCTGCGTACGAGCCCTCACCTGCCCCCGCTGACGATGGCGGAGGGCGCCAAGTACCTGCGCGGCGATGCCGCTCCGGACCTGGACGTGATCGTCCGCCGCCAGGAGTCCGATGTGCGGGTGCTGGGTCCGGCGCTCGTCGGAGCCCTGTTCAAGGGTCTCCTCGATCGAGGAGTGGAGGTGCGCACTTCCTCGCCGGCGCGCCATCTCGTGGTGGGTGAGGGCGAGGTCCTGGGCGTGCAGGCCGAGCACGACGGCCGGCGGGAGGTCATCGGTGCCCGGCGAGGCGTCGTATTGGCGTCCGGGGGGTTCGAATGGAACGCCGCCATGGTGAAGGCGTTCATCGGACAGGACCTCGACCCCCTCAGCCCGCCTCACAACGAAGGCGACGGGCTGCGCCTGGCGATGGAGACTGGCGCCGAGCTCGCAAACATGACGTCCTTCTGGGGGCAGCCCGCGATCCTCGAACCCGGGATGACCTTCGAAGGTCGTCCGATGGTGCAGATGGGCACGGTGCGCAGCACTCCTGGCGTCATCGTCGTCAACAAGCACGGACGGCGGTTCGTCAACGAGGGCGTGACGTATCAGGACTTTCCACGAGTGGTCGCCAACTTCGACCCCGTTGCCATCGACTACCCCAACGAAGCACCGCAGTGGCTCATATTCGACCAACGGGTCAAGGACTCCGCTGTCATCCTCCCTTCGGTCTTGCCCGGTGCCCCCGCTCCCGACTGGATCTATCAGGCGCCGACGATCGGCGAGTTGGCCCGTCGCACAGGTCTCGATGCCCGGAGCCTCGAGGCGACGGTGGACCGATGGAACGAGCAGGTCGCCGCAGGAGAGGATCGGGACTACCACCGGGGCACGACCACCTTCGAGCTGCACATGTCCGGCGAGACACCGTCACCCGCACGATGCATGGCTCCCGTCGCCCGATCGCCGTTCTACGCGGTGGCTCTTCGCAACGGCGCTCTCGGCACGAACGGTGGACCCCGGATCGACGCCAACGCCCGCGTTCGCAACTACGGTGGCGGGGTCGTTGCCGGGCTCTACGCCGCCGGGAACGTGGCAGCCGGCGTCTTCGGGCCTGCGTACCCGGGAGGTGGCGCCACCATCGGGCCGGCTTTGACGTTCGGCTATCTGGCGGGGCGCCACGCCGCGGCACAACCACCCCGATCGACAATGTGAGGCGTAGCATGTCTGGGTCGCTGTGGGGAGGAGGCCTGCACTGATGGATCGGCCTGTCGTACTCGTTGATGCCGTCGCCACGCCGTGAGCGCACCGCAAGACGCTGTCGAGCCCGCCCCGGAGCGGCGCCGCGGGCGGTTGCCCCGCCTCCGGTCACGGTCGGGCGACCACGTGAGGGGGCACACGGGCCTCGACTTCGTTCCTCAGCCCATGGTGCGATGGCTCGGCCCCAGGGGACTGGCAGTCACCGGCATGCAGGTCCTTCTGTCCGGCATCTTCGGTGCCTATTCGGACAAGCGCGAGATCGAGGCCGCCCTCAAGGACCCCGGCGAGTCGGACTTCTCCGGATCAGAGGAGCTCTGGTTCGACTTTCTGGCTGACACGGGCGATGGGTTCAACCCGACGTTCACCACGGCGCGGCTCCTCGCACAGGAAGAGCTGCAGCTGTCCGACGACGGCACAAACCATCTCACTCGTCGTGGCGACCTGCTCGTGCTGGGCGGTGATCTCGCCTACCCCGCCGCGACCGCAGCCGAGTACCGCAATCGTTTTCTCGGTCCATTCGCGGCCGCCCTCCCAGCGCGGCGAGATGGTTCCCCGGGCCCGACCTTGATCTCCCTCGCGGGCAACCACGACTGGTACGACGGGCTGACGACGTTCCTCCGGCTCTTCTGCAACGGCAGGGCGATCGGGGCATGGCAGACCGAGCAGACACGGAGCTATTTCGTCGCTCGGTTGCCCCATGGATGGTGGATGATGGGGATCGACCTCGCCTTCGACTTCTTCATCGACGAGCCGCAGCTGTCCTTCTTCCACCGGGCGGCACGCGACCTTCTGAGCCCGGGCGACAACGTGATCCTCGTGACCCACCGTCCGAGCTGGTTGTTCGACAGTGTCGGCGAGGAACGCCTGCACACGCCGATTGCCATGACGAACCTCCAGCAGTTCGAGCGCGACATCATCCACGATCACGGGCTCCGGATGCCCCTGGTCCTGGCCGGCGACATCCACCACTACAACCGGTACGAATCAGACGACGGGAGGGTCCAGCGCATCACCTGCGGTGCAGGCGGCGCCTTCCTCTATCCGACGGACCACCTCGCGGGTGTCCTCGGTTGGCCGGACAAGGACCGCATGGCGACCTATCGGCAGCAGTCCCTGTATCCCGACCGGCGGACCTCTCGGCGGCTGCGCTGGGGAACACTCCTCGCCCCGTTCAAGAACCCCAGCTTCATAGCCTTCGTCGCCGCCTTCGACATCGCCTTCGCCCTGATCATCAGGTTCAGCCTGACATCGGGCACCAACCTCAGGTTCCACGAGGTGCTGGACCAGACGAACCCAGCAAAGATCACGTCGGACATCCTGGAGAACCCGGTCGGCTTCCCGTTGCTCGCCGGGCTCGCTGTCGTGCTCGTCATCTTCGTCGATGCCCCGACGTGGCCGCGACGAATAGTGATAGGCCTCGTTCACTGGTTACTCGAGTACGCCTTGCTGATGCTGGTCATCTGGGGCGTGGCTCACGCTGTGGGCGACCTCCCACGGACGTCGTTCAAGATCCACCTGTACGTCGTCTCGCTGAGTGTGACGCTGGACACCCTGATCTTCGCGCTGGGTGTCGGGGTCATCTGCGGGTACCTCGCCAGTCAGCTCTTCTCGCTGTACCTCTTCATCATGTTCACCCTCTTCAAGCGGCACGCCACCCACGCCTTCTCGTGTCAGCGCATCGAGGACTACCGCAGCTGCCTGCGTCTGCACATCGACCGTGAGGGAGTGTTGACCCTCTTTCCGATCGGCATCAGACGGGTGCCACGGAAGTGGCGTACGGTCTCGCACCACGGCGGTTCGCACACCTTCGAACCGGTGGACCGGCCCGTCGAGGCGCACCTGATCGAGAGGCCCATTCGAATATCGCCTGACAGGTGAGCCTGCGCGGACCAGGGTTCGGGTTGCCGACCTGGCTCTGAGCCCAGGGTCGTGCTCGTCGACTCCTAGCAGCTCGGGATGCCGAGATCGACGGTGCGGGTGATGTCCATGGCACCGAGCAGGTGGCGATCGTGGGTCACGAGGACGAAGGTTCCGGCGTAGCTGCCGAGGGCCTCCTCCAGCTGCTCGATGGCGGGGAGATCGAGGTGGTTGGTCGGTTCGTCGAGCGCCAGGAGGTTCACGCCACGTGCCTGGAATCCTGCCAGCTCGGCCCGTGTGCGTTCGCCTGGCGACAGCGACAGCGCCGGCCGCGTGAGGTGGTCCGCGCCGAGGCCGAACTTGGCCAGGGTCGAGCGCGCCTCGGCCATCTCGAGGCCACTCGTCGCCGTCAACGTCTCCAGCACGGTCGCCGTGTCGGACGAGGCCGCCCGATCTTGTCCCAGCTCACCGACGACGACGCCAGGCCCGATCCACCGGTGGCCGCAGGTGAGTGGTGCGCGGCCCAGTATCGCCTCGAGGAGGGTCGTCTTGCCGGAGCCGTTGGGCCCCACCAGGGCGACGCGGTCGCCCCAGCCGATCTCCAGGTCGAGGGGTCCGAGCCGGAAGGATCCCCGTGCCACCTCCGCTTTCTCGAGACGAGCGACCACCGCGCCAGCTCGTGGAGCCTCCCGAATCGCGAACCGCAGCTTCCACCCTTCCCACGGTTTGTCGACACGGTCGAGACGCTCGAGCGCCTGCTCGGTTCGCCGGGCCCGAGCGGCGAGCTGCTGAGTGCGATTGATACGGAAGTCGCGCTGTACCTTGTCGTTGTCCGGCTGGCGGCGCCGCTCCCGGCTCACTCCGCTGGTGGCCCACTGCCGTTCCCGCCGGGCCCGTTCGAGCAGTGTCCGCCGCTGGGCCTGATAGCTGTCATAGGCCTCTTCGGCGTGGCGACGAGCCGTGGCCCGCTGGTCGAGATACGCGGACCAACCGCCGCGGTACAGCTGACCCGTGCGCTCGTGCTCGTCGAGCTCCAGCACCGACGTGATGGTGCGGTCGAGGAAGGCGCGATCGTGGGAGATGATCACCAGGCCGCCCCCGGATTGGCCGACGAAGGCCTCGAGGCGGTCCAGCCCGTCGAAGTCCAAGCCGTTGGTGGGCTCGTCGAGCAAGGTGACGTCGAAGCGCGAGAGGAGGATCACGGCGAGGGCCAGGCGGGCCGCCTGCCCGCCCGAGAGCGCGGCGGTTGGACGGTCGAGCACGTCGAGCGCCAGCCCGAGGCGGACGAGGACGGCCTCGATGCGGGAATCCAGATCGCCAGCCCCGAGTCCTTCCCAACGTTCGAGCGCGTCGGAGTAGGTCTCCGCCGAGCTCCGTTCTCCGCGCCCCAGGGCATCCGCCGCCTGCTCGAGGGCCTCGTCGGCCGCCTCCACACCGGTCGTGCGGTGGAGAAAGCCGCGGACGGTCTCCTGGTCGCTCCGCGCTGGCTCTTGGGCCAGGTAGCCGACGGTTGCGGTCTGGGGAGCGATCTCGACCGCGCCTGCGTCACTCCGGTCGAGGCCGGCGAGGATCCGCAGCAGCGTCGACTTTCCGACTCCGTTGGGCCCCACCACGCCCAGCCGGGTCTCCGGTCCCACCACCAGCGAGACGTCCCGAAGGACGACCCGGCCGCCGAGGTGACGCGCGACGCCGGTCGCGGTCAGCGTGGCAGAAGAGGTAGAGAGACTGGGCGCGGGCAACGGGACCTCCAGGGAAGGGACGAGGCTTCGTGTGTCCGTCGCTCAGCGCACGAGGAGAGCGTACCTGCCGGCGGACAGAACCGTCCCGCAATATCCGGTGAGGTTCCCCATCGAGCCGACACCACAGGCGCCTCAGAAGGGTCCCGTGAGCTCTCCCAGCATGGCGGTGAGACGCAGGTTCTCGCGGTAGTCGACGGGGCAGGCGATCACCGACACGGCGTCCGAGTCCAGGGACTCCCGCAGCGTCGGCAGGAGCTCACCTGGAGAGCCGATGGCGTGCCCCCTCGCCCCGAAGCTCTCCGCGTACGCGACCAGGTCGGGGTTGGAGAACTCGGTGCTCACGTCCCTGCCCAGGTCGAGCTGCATCTTCCACTTGATCAGGCCGTAGGCATCGTCCTGCCAGACCAGCACGACGAGGGGAAGGCGTTCCCGGACGGCAGTCTCCAGCTCTTGGGAGTTCATGAGGAACGCCCCGTCGCCGACGGCGGCAAGCACCCTGCGCTCGGGGAGCGCCATCTTGGCGGCGATGGCCCCTGGCAGGGCGAAGCCCATGGCCGACAACCCGTTGGAGGTGAGGCAGGTGTTGGGCTCGTAGGTCGGGTAGAGGCGGGCCATCCACATCTTCACGGCACCCGTGTCGGCGAGGACGATGTCGCCGCGGCCCAGCGCCGCCCGGGTGTCGGCCACGATGCGCTGGGGTTTCACCGGAAAGCCCTCGTCTGACCCTGCGGCCAGCTCGGTGGCGAGGAGTGTACGGATCTTGTCGCCGACCGAGGCCACGCCAAAGCGGCGGGTGGTCCCCGCTGCCAGCGCATCGAGGGTGCGCCCGAGCTCGGCCTGGATGCCGACGTCCACCCGATAATGGCTGTCGACCTCTGCCGGGAACCTGCTCATGTGGATGATCCGCTTGTCACCGTGCGGGTTGATCCGCGCCGGGTCGAGCTCCTGGAGCTCGTAGCCCACACAGACGATGACGTCGGCCTGATCGAAGCCGAAGTTGACGTAGTCGTGGGCCATGAAGCCCACGGCACCGAGGGCATTCGGGTGGTCGTCGGGGAACACGCCCTTGCCGTGGAAGGTCGTGGCGACGGGGAGGCCCAACTCGGTCGCAAAACGGACCAGGGCTCCGGATGCGCCCGCCCTGGCTGCCCCGTGACCGGCCAGCACGATGGGACAACCCGCGTTGTCCAGGACGTCGGCGGCGCGCCGGATCTGCGACGGCGACGGTTCGTCTGGTCTCGGCACGTTCAGCTCGAGAGGCACCAGCTCAGGGCTCACCGCAGCCGCCTCGACGTCTTCGGGAACGGCCAGGTAGACCGCGCCGGGGCGCTCGGCCTCGGCCAACTTGAACGCCTTCCGGGCCATCTCTGGTACGGCGTCACCACTGAGCACCGTGCTGGCCCATTTCGTCACCGGTCCGTACATCGACACGAGGTCGACGCTCTGGTGGGACTCCTTGTAGATCCGGTTGAGGCCGACCTGTGCCGACAACGCAACGAGCGGCGCGCTGTTGGTCGTGGCGTCGGCGACGCCGAGGAGCATGTTGATGGCCCCCGGCCCCAGAGTGGCCGAGCACACGCCGGCGGCACCGGTGAGGCGACCATGGATCTCCGCCATGAAGGCTGCCGCCTGCTCGTGGCGTACCAGCATGTAACGGATGGACGAGCGAGCGACGGCGTCGGTGAAATGGATGTTCTCCTCGCCGGGGATGCCAAAGACACACGTGACACCCTCGTGCTCGAGGCAGCGGACCAACAACTCTGCCGTCGTCCCCACTTCATGTGGCCCCGGGGATCGACGAACCGGAGCAGGATCCTTTGCTCGGATGGGCGCCAACAGGTCCCACGGTTCGGAGGCTACTGGAGGGCGTGCTCGCAGGCGGTCTGGCGGTCCGCGCCGGGCCCGAGCCCGGCTAACGGATCGAGCCGCGGCCGGCGATGAGCGGAAGGTCGAGGGCGGTCACCCAGCCGGGCGGACTGGCGTTGACCGCAGGAATGGCGTTGAGGGCCCGCAGTCCCGTGGCGAGACACCCTCCGGCGACCGGGTCCCCCGCCGTCGAGCGGAAGGCTGTCTCCTGGATGATCGTCGGGCTGCCGTCGATCTCCACCCGGTAGCACTCGGGCGTGTTGCCCCTCGGCCAGTCCGGTGCAGCGTCAGGCCCGATGCGGTTCACGTGCTCCAGCACGATGCGCGGCTCGCCCCGGTAGTTGCCGTGGATCTGGAAGCGGATGGCGGCGACGTTTCCGGGTTCGATCACCCCTTTGGCCGACGGTATCGCCTTGTCAGTGACCCACTTCTCCCAGGTAGTCGTGATGTCGTCGAGCTCGATGCCCGCAGCCTCGGCAATCATCGGTACCGTCCCGCCCCACGCCATCACGAGGATCTCGGGGATCTCGAGCGTGGACGTCTCCTCGGGGGGACGGCCGATACCCATCTCGGTCTCGTAGTCACCGGTGTACGAGGCGTAGTCGAGCAGCTCGAGCGCTCGTACCGACCGGACCTCGCCGCAGAGGCCCATCAGCGTCATCGGAAAGAGGTCGTTGGCGAAGCCGGGGTCGATGCCGGTGGTGAAGCACGATGCGCGCCCATCGGCGCAGGCCCGCTCGATCGGCTCGATCCAATTGGGCGGGTTGCTCGACGCCCATGGCCAGACCCACGGCGTCATGGCCGTCGACACGACATCGATCCCCGCCCGCAGGAACCTGCCGATGAGCGAGATGTTGTCGTCCGCATGGGCGGCCGTCGGCCCGTAGTGAGCGACAGCATCGGGCGCGAGGGCGATGAGCCCCTCGACGTCGTCGGTGGCGATGATGCCGGTCGGTCCGAGCCCGCAGAGCTCGCCGACGTCCCGCCCCACCTTTTCGAGATTCGAGACACCGACGCCGACCAGCTCGAACTCAGGGTGCTGGAGGACCTCGGCGATGACCATCTTGCCGACGAAGCCCGTACCCCACACCACCACTCGCTTGCTCACCCGGTTCCTCCAACACGTCGACGGCTCTCGCCAGGCACCTGGCCGGCGCAGTTCGGCGCCTGAGCCGGCCGCCGTGCAACCTATCCTGGTCCGGCGCCCGATGAGCCCGCGTCGGCCCGCATTACGACGAGGGGCAGGACCAGGTCGAGGAGGCAGAGGACGACCCATGAACGCCGACACGCTCGCCGACATCGAGGAGATCAAGCAGCTGAAGGCCCGGTACTTCCGGCTCATGGACACCAAGCAATGGGACGAGTGGGCCGACCTCTTCACCGATGACCTCGACACCTGGTTCGAGGACACGTCCAACTCCACCCACGGGCGCGACGAGTTCGTGGGCTCGGTCAGAGCGATACTGGCCGACGCAGTGACCATCCACCACGGTCATATGCCGGAGATAGAGGTCACCGGCCCGAACACCGCTCGCGGCATCTGGGCCATGTTCGACTACGTCAAGTTCGGCAACCCGCAGCGGCCGCTCGAGATGAAGGGCTACGGCCACTACCACGAGCAGTACAGGAAGGGACCCGACGGCCGGTGGCGGATCAACTCGCTACGACTGCACCGCCTCCGCGTCGACCGGATGTGAGCCGCGCCAGCCGCGGCTCAGTGCTGCCCGGTCACCATGATCCCACTCCCGATTCCGTCGGGCCCACAGGTTCGGACCGGCTCAGAGACTGAGGCCACCCACGCGGCGACGCTCGAAGCTCGCACAGTCCCGAGGGCAACCGCCAGGGACGGCGGCGCCCACGGTGCAGCGGAGGAGCACCACGCCGTCCGCGGTGGCCCTCGTGACGGCGTGCTCGCAGTCGTCCCGCACCGTGACGTCCGCCAGCAGCTGCGCGAGGTCGGCGTCGGTGACGGCGCGAATCCCATGCTCGGCTTCACGGCGGGCCTCGCGGTTCGCCCGCTGTCGCCTGCGCTTGGAGGTGCTCACTTACCCAGGGTCCCACAAGCTGCCCCGCAACCTGGAGGCGGGCGGGCACAGGGTCCTGCCGGTCGCCCGCGGTCGCGGACCGCGGTGTCAGACGGCGGGCGCCGGCGCCCGGTCTTGGATCCTGGCCGTTGCCATCCAGCCTTCGCGAGCGCTCGGGTACCGCGGCACCCACCCGGTGGTCTCACGGAGCCGGGCGTTGCTGACCCGCAACGACCGGGTGAGCGACGTGAGACGGTCGCCGAAGAGCATGGCAGCCCGCCCCGGGCCCCGTACCCACATGGGTTTGCCGGCGGCTGCGGCCATGGCGTTCGCGTAGTCGCCCTTGGTCAGCGGCTCGTCGTCGACGACGTTGAACGTCCCGGCGGGAGCTCCCAGCGCTGCGACGACGGCCGTGGCGGCGTCGGCCATGTGGATCGAGGACACGTAGCTCTCGGGTGGCCCCAGGATCGAGCCGATGTGGCGACGGGCCATGGCCAGCATCTGCTCGCTGTGGGTGGCGCCGGGCCCGTAGAACCAGCCGAAGCGCAGGACGGTCCCCGTCCCTCCGCTGGCGGAGAACCGGTTCGCGTTCGCCTCCGCGGCGAGGTTGCCGCGGGCGAGTGGGTACTCGTCGACCGGCACGTCTTCGTCGATCCAGGCCGACCCCCTGTCCTGATAGAGCATGCTCACCGATTCCTGCACGAAGCGGCCGACGCCCGCGGCGATGGCTGCGTCGACCACGGCCGCCGAGCCCTCCGTGCGGATCCGGTCGTTGTCGTGCCACGCCTTGGCCCGCATGAACCGGGTCACGGGCGGGATGGCGGTGGCCAGGTTGGCGATCGCGTCGTGCCCGGCGACCGCCGCCGCCAGCGCCGATGTGTCGAAGATCGAGACAGATACGGGTGTCGCCCCCTGCTCGGTCAGTCCAGCGGCCTTCTCCGATGTGCGGACGAGGGCAGAGACGGTGTGACCTTCGCTGACCAGCGCCGGGATCACGTGTCGGCCGATTGCGCCCGTCCCGCCAGTGACGAACACCTTCATGTCCCGACCGTAACTCCGCCGGCTGCCGACGTTCAACGTGAGGCTGGGCCCCCACCGAGGCTCGTCGCTATGTCGTCGAGAGCTGCTTGCTCAGCGGCCCCCACGTCCTGGCCGTGCTCGCGGTGCGCGTGCGCCACCTTGGTGGCGAGGGTGATCACGAAGCGCCGGTAGTCCTCGACCTCCTGTGGGGACGCCTTCCGCTCCAGGAGGCTGATGGCGTCGCGAAGGTGCTGCAGCCCGTGCTGCTTCAGCTCATCGACCGAGTGGTAACGCGAGTGGTCGCGTTCAGGCTTGGCGGCCACGATCTCGTCGAGCAGCTCGCTCTCGCCGTGCATGCGACGAGCTTCGCCGTACGCCTTCGCCATCGCCAGCGTCTCGCGGAGGGTGCCCCCGCGCTGCGCCGTGACGACGATGATCCCGGCGCTCGGGGGCGCTTCCAGCACGAGGTCCCACTCCTCCGCGGTGAAGTCGGCCTTGGTCGTCATGCACATCTCCTCTCCGCCGGGGGACGGGCTCCTGGTCGTGACCAGCGCCCTTCAGTGTGCCTCAGTGCTCAGGGCCCTGTCGGGCGTTGCCGCTCGTGGTAGGCGGCGAGCGGCTCGAACAGCTCGACGAGGTTGCCGGCGGGGTCCTGCAGGAGGATCTGCTTGACCCCCACGCCGGTGACGATGTCATTGCGAAAGCGAGCCCCTTTGCCCCGTAGCTCCTCGACCCTGGCTTCCAGGTCGGGGACCTGCAGGGCGAAGCGGTTCCACCCGCCCGCCTCCTGCTGGGTCCCGTCCGCCATGGGGGCGCTGCCGCCACCGCCGCCGGGGAGCTTCCAGCACGAGGTCCCACTCCTCCGCGGTGAAGTCGGCCTTGGTCGTCATGCACATCTCCTCTCCGCCGGGGGACGGGCTCCTGGTCGTGACCAGCGCCCTTCAGTGTGCCTCAGTGCTCAGGGCCCTGTCGGGCGTTGCCGCTCGTGGTAGGCGGCGAGCGGCTCGAACAGCTCGACGAGGTTGCCGGCGGGGTCGAGCACCAGGACCTGCCGGACGCCGACGCCGACCGTGATCTCGTTGCGGAAGCGGGCGCCCCGCCCTCGAAGATCTGCGACGGTGGCGTCCAGATCCGGCACGTTGAGCGAGATGCGGTTCCAGCCCCCGGGCTCGGGCAGCGTCCCGTCCGGCATGGCGTGCGGCTCACCGGGAACGCTCAGCAGCAGCCGCAGGTCACCCCGGTACAGCATGGCGAACACCGGGGAGGGGCGGAGCTCCTGCTCGAAGCCCAGCACCTCCCGGTAGTAGTCGACGGCGGCGTCCAGGTCGTCGACGAAGTAGCGCACGGTCGCCCCGCGTCCCGCCGCCGGATCCTCCAGCTGCTGGATCCGCCGCAGGAGGGCTGCGGCGAAGTCGGGGCGGGGCTCGATCGGGATGACCGGCAGGCGCAGGTGGTCGAGTGGATCGGACATCAGCTGCCTTCCCCTTCCTGGTACACCCGACGCAGCGCCGCCTTCGCTCGGACGAGGAGCGTCTCGGTGGCGTGCACGCTTCGGCCGAGGAACGAGGCGACCTCTCCGACTGGCAGACCGTCCAGGTAGCGAAGGGTGAGCGCGGCGCGTTGATAGGGCGACAGGCGCGCCAGTGCGGCGTAGGCCGCCTCGGCATCGAGATGGTCCGCCCAGGGATCGTCGACTCCGTCGTCGCCCGCCCCGCTGACGGCGAAGCCGCGCGCTTCCCGGCCGACTCGTCGCCAGTGGTCGACCAGCTTGTGGCGGGCGACACCGATGAGCCAGGCCACGCTGAGCTCCGGTGGGTCCTCCCGGCTGTTGGCGGCGACGGCCGCCATGAACGTCTCCGCGCTCAGGTCCTCGGCGACCGCGGCGCTCCCGCACCGAGGGAGCAGGTACCCGTAGACCTGGGGCAGGGCGCGCCGGTAGATCGCCACCACGGGGTCGTCTGGGGTTGGCTCGTGGCGCCCGCTCATGCCAGATCATCGCTCGGCGACCGGGCGATCCGAACATGGGCGACCGGGCGTTCGCTCGCGCCTTGACAGGCAGCCAAATGGCTGCATATGGTGAACAGGCAGCCATCCGGCTGCCTGATGCTGCGATGGAGATGGACGCGATCTTTCGGGCGCTCGCCGATCCCAGCCGCCGACGGCTGCTCGACCGGCTCAACGAGCGCAACGGCCAGACGTTGCGGGAGCTGTGCGCAGGGCTCGACATGGCCCGCCAGTCGGTGACGAAGCACCTCGTCATCCTGGAGGCCGCCAACCTCGTCACGACCGTCCGACGGGGTCGGGAGAAGCTGCACCACCTCAACCCCGCGCCCATCAACGACATCGCCGAGCGGTGGATCCACCGATACGACCGTCAGCGGGTGCACGCACTCGCCGATCTCAAGCGAGCACTGGAGGACCAGCACATGGGGCAGACCGAGTTCGTCTACGTGACCTACATCCGCACGACGCCCGAGAGGCTGTGGCAGTCACTCACCGATCCGAGCTTCACCCTCCGCTACTGGGGGATAGGCATGGACTCGGACTGGAGGGTCGGCTCGCCCATCAGGCTGCAGTGGGGGCCCGGCCAGGAGCTCCACGACATCGAGCAGGTGGTGCTCGAGTCGGAGCCGTACCGGCGGTTGTCCTACCGCTGGCACAACTATCAGCCAGAGCACGCCGCCATATTCGGCTGGTCCGAGGAGACGTTCGCCGAGCTCGTGAAGGAGCCTCTGTCGAAGGTCACCTTCGACATCGAGCCGATGGGCGGGACGGTCAAGCTCACCGTCATCCACGACGGTTTCGAGCCCGACAGCGAGATGCTCAAGGGCGTCAGCAGCGGCTGGCCCACCATCCTGTCGAACCTCAAGACGCTGCTCGAGACCGACGAGACGCTGCCGCTGCCGGCGGAGATGACGCTCGACCACGAGGCGCCCGCCGCCGCGCCCGGGAGCTGAATCGGTCAGGTGATCCGGCGCTTGTCGATCCCGGCGAAGCGCTTGGGCGCACCCTCGTTGATACCCCAGCTCCAGACCGTGTCCGGGACGATCCTGATGCGAGGCTTCCCATCGTCGTCCTCGAGGGTCGCCCTCCCGCGTACCTTCACGCCGCGAGGCCGCCAGGGATCGACGCTGGCCAGGTCGTCGACTCTTGGTCAGCTCCAGGCCGCTGGAGACGACCGTGTCCCCGTCGACGGAGAACCCGACGGCGGAGACGTCTGGCTGCCCTTCGTCCGACGCGGTGGCCAGGCGGGCGAGCCGCTGGCCGGCGAGGTACTCGAGCTCGGAGTCGGTGAAAACGGCCATCGCTGCGCAGACTAATAGGGGACGTTCGCCCAGGCCGGCGCGCGCCGTCGGGGCCGATCGCTTCGCCTCAGGCGGAGGGCTGCGCCGGGATCTCGTCGACGGCCAGCCGGTAGCCCCGACCGGGGACAGCGCAGAGCGCCTCGCCAGCGGGCCCGAGTCGTCGCCGGAGCCGGGCCACCGTGGTCTCGACGGCGTGGGCGTCCACTGCGGCGCCCGGCCAACCCTGGCGGAGGAGGGCGTCCTTGGGCACCACAGCACCCACCCGCCTCAGCAGACGGGTGAGCACGGCGTGCTCCCGCGGCGAGAGCTGCACGACCGAGTCGTCGACCAGCACGGCACGTCCCTGCACGACGAGGTGGCCGCCTGGGTGGCGCAGCTCCCGACGGCGCTGCAGCAGCGCGTCGCTCAGCGAGCGGACGAGCAGACCGAGCCGCCCGACGGGCGGAGCGACGATGTTGCTGATGCCGGTCGCCTGCGCTCCCTCGGCGCACACTGGCCCGACGCACGCGGCCACGATGCCGCGTTCGTTGAACGCAGCGCGAAGGTCCTCGGCGTGACCATGACGCTCGGCGATCGTCATCAGGTTGACCGCTGCCGGCGCGCTCGTGAACGTCACCGCGTCGAGCTGTCCCGCGCAGGCCGCCTCGGTGAGGCGCAAGGCGGGTTGCTCCTCTTCGGGTAGGCGCCACCGGTACACCGGGACCTCGATGACCTCGGCGCCCTCGCTTCTCAGCGCATCGACGGCGCACTCGTTCCGGTCGCCGTATTGCTGGAAGGCCACCAGCGCGCCGGCGAGCGGTTGCGCGGTGAGGAGCTCGATCACCTCGTCGACCCGTTCGCTGGCGACCGCCTTCCAGGTGGCGAGGCCGGCGACCTGCAGGGCGGCCGCGGCCTTGGGCCCCCGGGCGACGGCACGCGCCGGCTCGAGCGCCGCGAGCAGCTCCGCACCCAGTCCCCATGACTGTGCTGCCTCGAACCAGGCGCGCACCCCGATGCCGGTCGTGGCGACGAGATAATCCGGCCGACGTCGGATGACCTCGAGCGTGGCTTCGCGGAGCGCGGCGTCGGAGGCGAGGTAGTGGGTCGCGATCGTCGGGCCGTGCCTGACCGTCGCACCGCGCCGCTTGAGCAGCTCGGCTTGCTCGTTCGACCGGCGGTCCGCGGTGATCCCTACGGTGAACCCTTGAAGTGGAAGAAGGGTCATCAGCCCAAGTCATACCAGAACTCACCGGCAATTCCCTATTGTGTCCAGCACGTTTCCGGCCGCTCGCAGGCGCAGGGACCGGGGAGTGCGCGGCCCGTGACGGTCTGTTCGCGTCCCCGAAACGGATCCAACACGGGCTCTCGGTGTACTGGGGTCCATGCGACGACTCGTCGTTGCCGGTTACGGCATGGTCGGCCACAAGCTCGTCGAGACCCTCGTCGAGCGCGGGGCGACGAGCGACTGGGAGATCGTCGTCTTCGCCGAGGAGCCTCGCCCCGCCTACGACCGGGTGAACCTGAGCAGATACTTCACCGGCGCGACCGAGGTGGACCTGTCGTTGGCGGCGCCGGGCTTCCACGCCCAGACAGGGGTTACCGTCCACCTCGGTGACCCCATCACCGAGGTGGACGCCGCGAACCACACCGTCACCGGCGCATCGGGCGGGCGGGACCTGCCGGGCTGCTTCGTGTACCGCACCATCGAGGATCTGGTGGCCATCCGGGCGTGGGCGGGCTCGGCCCGCACCGGCGTCGTCGTCGGGGGTGGGCTGCTGGGCCTCGAGGCCGCCAACGCGCTTCGCAGCCTCGGCCTCGCCACCCACGTCGTCGAGTGCGCCCCCCGTCTCATGCCCGCCCAGGTCGACGAGGGCGGCGCCTTCGCGCTTCGACGACGTATCGAAGAGCTCGGCGTGACCGTCCGTACGGCGAGCCAGGCCATCGAGGTCGTGCCGAACGAGCACGGCGCCGTCGCGGCCCTCCGCTTCGGTGAAGGTCCCGATCTCGACGCCGATCTGATCGTGTTCTCCGCCGGGATCCGACCTCGCGACGAGATCGGTCGGGTCGCGGGGCTCGAGATCGGTGCGAGGGGCGGGATCGTCGTGGACGAGGGATGTCGCACCTCGGATCCCCGCGTCTACGCCATCGGGGAGTGCGCCCTGGCCGCCGGCCGGATCTGGGGCCTGGTCGGTCCCGGCTACGACATGGCACGGGTGGTCGCCGACCAGCTGGCGGGCGAGGCGTCCTCGTTCACGGGCGCCGACTGCTCGACGAAGCTCAAGGTGCTCGGAGTCGACGTCGCCAGCTTCGGCGACGCCTTCGCGACCACCGAGGGGGCCGAGTCCGTCGTGGTCTCCGACGCGGTGGACAACGTCTACCGACGGCTCGTGCTCGGCGACGGCGGTCGGCGGGTGCTCGGCGGGATCCTCGTCGGCGACACCGGGCCGTACCAGGTGCTCGCACAGATGGCGCGTGGCGATCTGCCCACGCCGCCGCGGCCCCAGGACCTGTTGAGCGGGCGGCAGGAACCTGGCGGCGTCGCCGTGGGCGTGGGCGAACTGGCTCCGACGACGCGCGTGTGCAGCTGCAACAACGTGAGCAAGGCGACGATCTGCGACGCCGTCGCGTCGGGCGGGCTGACCGAGCTGGGGCAGGTGAAGGCCGCCACCAGGGCAGGTACGGGCTGCGGAGGCTGCGTGCCCGTCGTCGCGGATCTCCTGAAGGTCGAGCTCGCCAAGGCCGGCGTCGCCGTGACCGACCACCTGTGCGAGCATTTCCCGTTCAGCCGCCAGGAGCTGTTCGACATCGTCCGGATCTCGGGCGGGCGGTCCTTCGGGGAGCTGCTGGCGACGCACGGCCGCGGGCGGGGTTGCGACATCTGCAAGCCTGCCGTGGCCTCTATGCTCGCCTCGCTCGGCAGCGGCTACATCCTCGACGGGGAGCAGTCCTCGCTGCAGGACACCAACGACCACTTTCTCGCCAACCTCCAGCGCAACGGCACCTACTCGGTGGTGCCTCGCGTACCCGGAGGTGAGATCAGGCCGGCCCAGCTCGTGGCCATCGGCGAGGTCGCTCAGGAGTTCGACCTGTACACCAAGATCACGGGGGCACAACGGATCGACCTGTTCGGTGCGAGGGTCGAGCACCTTCCCCGGATCTGGGAGCGTCTGATAGAGGCCGGGCTCGAGTCCGGCCACGCCTACGGCAAGGCACTGCGCACGGTGAAGTCCTGTGTCGGCCAGACGTGGTGCCGCTACGGCGTGCAGGACTCGACGAGCCTGGCCATACAGCTCGAGCTGCGCTACCGGGGCTTGCGGGCGCCCCACAAGATCAAGGCTGCGGTGTCGGGCTGTGTCCGCGAGTGCGCGGAGGCGCAGGGCAAGGACTTCGGGGTCATCGCCACCGAGCGGGGATGGAACCTCTTCGTCTGTGGCAACGGCGGGGCCCAACCTCAGCACGCGGTGCTCTTTGCGGAGGACCTCGACACCGAGACGCTCATCCGTTACGTGGACCGCTTTCTCATGTACTACATCCGCACCGCCGGTCGGCTCGAGAGGACCGCGCCGTGGCTGAACAAGCTCGAAGGGGGTGTCGACTACCTGCGCAGCGTCATCATCGATGACGCCCTCGGGGTCTGTGGCGACCTGGAAGCCGACATGGAGCAGCATGTCGCCCGGTACCGGTGCGAATGGCGGGAGACGCTCGCCGACTCCGACCGCTTGCGGAGGTTCCGCACGTTCGTCAACACCGACGAGCCCGATCCCGGCGTCGTGTTCGTGCGCGAGCGCGGGCAGCCGCGGCCACGACGGTCCACTGACGAGGGCGACCAGTCCGGGCCCGAGCCTGTCCTGGTCGGCATCTCCGGTCGCCGGGCGGGTGACACGGGATGAGTGATCTGCACTGGGTGCCGGTGTGCGCGCTGGACGAGCTCGTACCCCAGCGAGGCGCTGCCGCCCTGATCGGTGGACGACAGATCGCACTCTTTCGCCTGATGCCCGAGGACGAGGTGCTCGCCATCGCCAACGAGGATCCTTTCAGCGAGGCGAACGTCATGGCCCGCGGGATCGTCGGTTCGATCGGCGACGCGGTGGTCGTCGCCTCGCCCATGTACAAGCAGCATTTCGACCTCCGAGCAGGACGCAGCATCGAGGACCCCGACGTCGTCGTGGAGACGTTCCCGACGCGGGTTGCCCGCGGTCTGGTCGAGATCGGCGTCAGACCGTGACCGATGCCCGTTCTGTGGCGGCCTCGCCGGCGAGCCACCGCCGCGTGCAACGGGTGCCCGAGGCGTGGCCGGTCCTGCATCTGGAGGCCGGTGTCCCTGCCTGGGCGGGGTTGCGCGTGGAGGGGCTGGTCCGGACCAGTCGCCACTTCGACCTGCCCGCCTTGCAGCGCCTCGGAAGCGCTGAACACCACCTGGCCGTGCACTGCGTCTGGGGCTGGTCGCGGCCTGACGTCCGCTGGGACGGTATCTCGCTCGGACAGGTCCTCGAAACCGCGGGGGTCGACGAGCGCGCCACCCATGTCGTCGTCGAGTCTGCGTCCGATACCTACTCCTCGTGCCTTCCCCTCCGGGACGCGGCTGAGGGCGTGTTC
>VAWP01000071.1 GCA_005888295.1 Actinomycetota bacterium | reverse complement strand
GGCGTTCAAATAGGTTGGATACCCGTGCAGCAAACCAGCCACCTCCTAGGGCTGTCGTTCTGGACGCTTGCTCAGGACGATCGCCCGAGCACCGATTGCCCGCCGGCAGCGCCGGCGTCTCGACTCACGTGAGGTTCCAGACCAGGTCGGGACAGTGCGCCAGAGCTCCTCACCTCCTCCGGCGCTGGGGCGCGGTGTAGCGCGCCGAGCTCGCCGGTCGTGGGCGCACGGCCCCAGCAGCCGGTGCGGGTGAAGGAGCGAACCTGAGCCGCAGCCCCGACAGCCACGAGGAAATGCGGTTGTCTCCCCTGCTGGTATCTCGTGTCTGGCGGGCCACCATCACCATGAGGAAGACCGCGTACACGAAGAAGATGATCTGGATGGCGAACTCTGGCCCCCACGGCCCGACGGCCACCAGCAGCGCGCCTCCGGCCATGAGCACGCCGCGACGAGTGACGCTCGCAGCGACGAGAAGACCGGAGAGCGCCAGGCCGATGAGCAGGTAGCTGGTCCCGGTGGCGCCGGTCGCCACCCGGTTGCCGAGATTCGGCACCCAGAGGAACGCGAAACCTCCAGCAGCGGTGAGCGCCGCAAGGAAGCCGACCCACCGGTGCCGGTCGGCCAGGCGGATCGTCAGGGGCCCAGGGCGTTCGCTGCGTTCGCGTCCCCCGGACCGAGATCGGTCGAGAACTGCATGCGATGTCTTCGTTGCCACGTCAGCCAACCCTTCCGTTAGGCATGGCGGAGAAGGTAAGGCTCGTACGTCACAGGCGTTCGACAGGCTGATTAACAGCGCGTTAACAGCCTGGCGCTCGGAACTGAAACAAAGGGGCCCTCTGATTAACGCGCCGTTTACATGCACTGAAGAGGCACGAAACAGCCGAGTCGTACGATCCGCTCACGACCGAGGAGGTGTCCACTTGCGGGAACTGGACCGAGCGACGTCCTCGTACGGGGCCTTCCAGGGGCATTCGTACGGGGCAGCCCCATCGGCGCACGCCGACTCCGAGCCGGTGATCGTGGCCGTCGTGCACTGGCCCGAGGACGAAGAGCTTCTGCATTGGCTGGCAGAGTCGTCGACGGCACGGCTCGTGCTCGCCCGTGGGGACGAGCCAGTGCCGTGGCTCGACGATCCTCTCCAGGACTGGGTGCGTACACCTGTGCACCTCGGCGAGACCCAGGCCCGTCTCGCCGCGCTGGCCCGGAGGGTGGCGGACCGTCGACGCGTGGCGACGGTGCCCCAGCTCGACGAGAACGGTCGGTTGTTCCACGGCGGGCGCTGGGTGGCCCTGTCGGGGGTGACGGCCCGGCTTGCGGGCGCACTGGTGGAGGCGTTCGGACAGGTGGTCGAGGATGCCGAGCTGCTCACCTTCGGCTGGCCCGATGGCGGCGGGCAGCGGGACACCCTCCGCGTCCAGCTCACCCGGTTGCGTCGACGCATCAAGCCTCTCGGCCTGGGGATCCTGTACGTCAACGGCGGCCACGTGCTCAGTGACCTTCGCCAGATGCCCCCGAAAGAGGCTCGTTGAGCCACCTGACCCGCTGAAACCGTTCACGCCGCTACGGGAGAAGGGGCCCGGCGCGGGCCGATCTCGCGCCCCTCGGCGGGTCGATGCCGCCTGGCAGTGGTGGTCGTGGGTGCCGCTGCCAGGCGGGCTACGCCGCCCCGACGCGGGGAGCGTCGCGACGCCGCGGGTCGGCACGAAGCTCGTGGGCGGCGAAGGCGATCGGGAGCAGCTGGCCGTCCGACAGCCGTCGCAAGCGGTAGGCCTGCTGCTCGACGTCGGCAACGACGAAGCCCCGGCTCCAGCTCCCGGTGAAACGAGTCGCCACCTCCACGAGCTCGCCGACCTCCGGCCCAACGACCGGGTAGCCGTCTCCGTTCGGCGCCGCAAACTGATCCATGGTTCTCC
This sequence comes from Actinomycetota bacterium, assembly GCA_005888295.1. GTDB lineage: Bacteria > Actinomycetota > Acidimicrobiia > Acidimicrobiales > AC-9 > AC-9. Next base: position 34,589 of record VAWP01000071.1, on the reverse strand, counting down.
TCACCGTCTCACCGTCACACCGGCCTCCCGTGCCGGTCTTGACTCATTCAACCCGCGAGTCGTCACGCGCCTATTGCCCCGGTGTGAACGCCCGATGAACTGGCTAACGGAAGGGTCTGCGCCCCGAGGACGTGCTCAGATCGCGGTGGTCTCGGCGTTCCGCTGACGGGGTGTCGGGAACTGCGTCCGCATGAGGAGGTCGAACGCTCGACCGGGCAGGAGGCGGTGCATCTCGATCATCAGCCTCGCGGTGGGCGTCACGACGTAACGCGCCCGCGGCCGCTCGACCGAGATGGCCTTCTCGATGGCCCTGGCAACCCGGTCGGGTCCCGCGGCCACGAGCTTGCCGACGAGGCCGGAGTACGCGCTCTGGACCTGCTTGGTCAGCGCCTCGTTGAACTCCGCGTACGGCCCGCCGTCCTCGCCGCCCGGGAGACCACCGATCACGGTGTCACCGAAGCGGGTACGAATGAGCCCGGGCTCGATCAGCACGACATCGACGCCGAAGCCCCGCACCTCGAAACGCAGTGCGTCGCTGAGCGCCTCCAGCGCGTACTTGGAGGCGTGGTACACACCACCGCCGGGGATCGTGACGCGCCCGCCCATCGAGCTGACGTTGACGATGCGCCCCCTGCCCGCTCGGCGCATGCCCGGCAGGGCCAGCTGTGTGAGCCGCAGCGGACCGAGGACGTTGGTCTCGAGCTGGCGACGGGCCTCCCCTATCGGAACGGCCTCGACCGCGCCGTCCTGCCCGTAGCCGGCGTTGTTGACCAGCACGCCCACCGCGCCCTCGGCTGACTCGACCTCCTTCACGGCTGCGGCCATCGACTCGTCATCGCACACGTCCAGCGGCAGGAGCTTGCAGCCCGACCGGGCCAGGTCCTCGATCGCCTCGGGACGCCGGGCCGTGGCGTACACCGCGTGGCCGCCTCGGGCCAGCCGCTCGGCCGTGGCGCGCCCGATACCACTGGAGCATCCGGTGATCAGGACCGCTGTCTTGTTCGACCTCGCCACGTCGTCAGGCTACTGCCCGGACGAAATCGGAAGCGAAAACGGCGACCGACAGCTACCCTTGATGGACCAGCATAAGGGACGGGCGTGAGCCTTATCTGGGGGGGACTCCCGGTCGCCCTTTGTGCCCTAGGCGAGGGGGGGCGCCATGGGCATACAGACCAAGTCCGGCGTTCAGTGCGTCGGAGAGAGAGTGTGGCCGTCAGATCGACGCTGCTGTCATCGAAACGCCTGCTCTCGGCGTGTCTGGAGGGCTCCGTGAGCGTACCGATCGGTCCCAACCCGTGGCCGTTCCTCAAGCGAAACATATGCCAGCACTGCCGCGAGCAACTGCGGTTCGTCGCCAGCCGCGACGGACAGGAGGTCGTCATCTGCCCCAACTGCGACTCGCCGAGGGGCGTGTTCAAATGAGGTGTTCGACGCCTCGTGCGGTGGACGACTGTGCGGACGACGGCGCGCTCGACCTCCGCGGCCAGGTGCTGACCGAGTGCGTCTACCGCGCTTTATTGGCCGAGTCGCGCCGGCGCTAGACCGTTGGCGGACGACTCGTCGTTCTGTGGTCGCTCCCGCTCCTGCCCGTGCGCCTGCTCCGACGGCGAGGTGGCCCGAACAACCGCTTCAGCTCCATCGTCTGTCTGTCGTCAGCCTCGAGCGACTCCTCGTCCCATGCTCGCAACAGCTCGGGTGCGTTCGTCCACCACCATGGCGACAGCTTGTCGCCTCGATCGTGGCGCCCGCACAGTTGGCTCCCGGGCGCAACCGGATTGCGACACGCCCGCCCGTTGCCCGTCTTGGCCTTGCAGATCCGCCCTTCGTTCCCCACGTCTCCCCCCTCCGGATCCCAACGACGCAGGACCCGTCCGTGAACCATCGGACCCGGCGCCCCCCTGTCGACAGCGTCCTACGGCCCGACCCCGACCATAGGACGTCCTGCCTCCTCGTGCGAGGGGAAATCCTGCTCCACCCCTATGGGGTAATCGCTTCCCCTCCTCCTGCTGGCTAAGGCGCTGATGAATCCCGACTGAAAGATCATGAACCAGCGGCGCGTTTTCTGGAGTGTCCGCAACGGGCTCCGGCGGTTGCAGCCGGGACTGGTCGCGATGGTCCAGACCGCTGTGACTACCTGAAACGACGGGGCTCAGGTCGAGCCGTCGGCGCTCAGTGCGCCGATGACGGCCTCACGGGCGGCGAGGAGCGCTTCCCTGACCGCACGCAGCTGCTCGCCATCCATGGGTCGGCGACGAGCGGCCGTCATCACGTCGGTGACGAACGCCTCGAGGTCGCCGCCGAGCGACCGCAGCACGAGCCGATCCGGGGAATCCGCCGCCGTGCCCCCCTCCTCGGGCCGACGCTCGTCGCCGTCGTGCTCGTCACGGTCAGCAGCCCCCGGGTCACCAGCGTGCCGGTGCTCGCTATCCATGCCTCTGCCGCCGGGTCGTGCGCCGCGCCAGGGCTCGTCCCACCGGTCTTCTCTTCCCCAACGGTTCCGAGCCGCGTCACGGATCCGGTCGTGGCGCTGCTTCGCCGCCTCACGGGCGGTCCGCCGATCCTCTCTGCGAACGTCGCGCATGGCGGCACCGAGCTCCTGACGGAGCTCCCGGACGGATGCCTTCACCTCGTGGCGGATCTCGTGTGCCAGATGGCGGGCGGACTCGGCGGCCCGTGCCTCGAGATCGCGCAGCTCGTGCCTGTGTGCATCGAGCTCCGCCCGCCCTGCGTCGGTGAGGCGGTAGACCTTGCGGCCTTCGGCCTCCTCGTGCTCCACGAGGCCCTCTTCCTCGAGCGCAGCCAGGCGCGGATAGATCGTGCCCGCTGACGGCGTGTAGAGACCGAGGAAACGGTCCTCCATGTGCCTGATCAGCTCGTAGCCGTGACGGGGGTGCTCGGCCAGCAGCAGGAGCAGGAACAGCCGCAGGCGGCCGTGGGAGAACACCCGGTTCACGCCACGGCCTCGACCGGTGCACCGCTCACCACGGAGATGTTCCCGACCAGGCTGGCCAGGCGCAACGTGGCGTCCCCATGGCCGAGTCGGCCGCGCACGACGCGCCCGACACCGCCGAGAGGGAGGCAGCCGCTGGCCCACGTCGACGGAGCGTCGCCCAGAAGCCGCGCTCCCGCACCCGCCAGCGTGTCGACCCATTCGCCGGCGCGCCCGGCCCACTCGCCGGCTCGGCCGGCCCAGGCCTGGGCCGTCTCCGCCCACGCCTGCGCCGTGCCCGACCAGGCCTTGCCCCACGGGGGTGTGCGGTCCTCGGATGTCTCGGCCTGCTCGGGAACGTCGACGTGGCCCGACAGCGACTCCGCCTCGAACTCGACGCTGGCATCGGCGGGCAGTCGCACCGTCACCGGACCCGATGTCGTGCGGCACGAGCAGCGGGCGCCCGGTCGGGGATCCAGATCGGCGACGACCTCGCCCGTGACGGTGCCGACGGCCAGCTCCTGCAGGAGGCCGCCGACGATCGTGACGTGACCCGAGACGGAGTCGGTGCGGAGGCGCCCCGCGACCCCGTCGAGGGCAACCTCGCCCGAGACCGTGCGGGCCCTCACGTCGCCCGACAGGCAGGTGCCGGTGAGCTCACCGGAGACCGTGGAGAACGACATCTCCCCGGCCAGTCCGGCAGCGACGAGCGCAGCCGACTCGGTGCGGACGGTCGCCCGGGCAGCCGGCGGCACGGTGAGGGCCACGGTCGCACGGGGACGCACGAGCCCGCTCGACAAGGGCCCCGGCTGCTCGACGGTGAGGACACCGTCGTCGAGCCACACGGTGACGGGCGCGCCGGTCACGCCGTCGATCTCCAGGCGGGCGGGCGAGGAGGTGCCCGCCAGGGAGACCTCGCCGCCGACGAGGCGCAGCTCAGCCTCGTCGAGTGGCTCGAGGTCCAACAGCAGGCCGTCGCTCCCCGGCTCGACGATGTAGTCCATGCTGACCCTCCCGCTTCGGCACCCGTTCCTCGCCGGCGACACGATATGTCGCGACTGCGCCGAAGTCAAGATATATCGCGTGTACAACCGGAAGGGGCCGGCGAGGGGGCCGGGGCCCCGGGTCGTGCGTGCGGGGTGTGCTTCGGCGGGGTGGGCTAGCGGGGTGGCCTACTCGTTGGCCACGTGGCGCTCGGGGCGCTCGGGGCGCTCGGGGCGCTCCGGGCGCTCGAGGAGCCGCACCGGGTCGCCGACCCGCACGCAGCCACCGGACACCACTTCACCCCGCAGCCCGCCCCGGTGCACCAGGGCGCGGCGGACGCCCGCCGCGGTGAGGGCCTCCAGGTGCGCGCACGGCTCGGCCAGCCGCACTCCGACGACTTCGGCCTCGCCGACACGGAACGTCCGGCCCACGAGGTGATTGAGGGCGACGCCTCGGGTCACGACGTTGCGCCGCGTCGCTCCCGGCGCCAGTTCGACCCCGTAGTCCCGGCGGACGGCCTCGATGGCCTCCTCCTCGATGAGGGTCAACGCCCGCCCCGACGCGGGCTTCGACGACCAGCTCCCGTTCCCGGAGGAGTAGCGATCGCCCACCACGCCTCCAGGGCCCACCTCCACCTCGTCCCGGTGCTGCATGGCGCCGCCGGCGACAGCGCTGAGGTAGATGCCCGCGACGACGCCGTCCATGGGTAGAGCTTCGAGGCCGCTGCTAGCTTCGTCAACGCCTTTTGCACGGGGAGGGGGGACGTTACGTCGATGGAGGACCGCATCACCGCTGGTCTGTACCTCGAGATGTCCGACTCCCCGCCCGACGCCTACGAGGCCACCCGGGTGCCTGAGGTCCTCTCCCGGCGCGGAGCGCTGCGCGCCACGTGGTGGGAGAACGCCCATCCCGACCGCGCCGACCTGCCCCGGACGCTCGAGGAGTTCTCGCTCAACACGTTCCGTCGCCTGGGTGAGCGGTGACGGCCGCGGGCGTCAACGCTGCAGGAACGGCCTCGGGAGGCCGCTGGGCGCGACCCTGCAGCGTGCATGCCGCAGAAACGGGGTCTGCTCACGACAGGAACGGTCGTTCAGGTAGGGCGGGGGCGAACCTGCAGCGTTGACGCACGGGGGGCGTGATCCCGCTGGCGCCGCCGATCAGCCGCCCGCCGCGGGTGTCGCGGTCGACGAGCCACCCGGCGTGCAGCGCCACCACCGGCGACCGGCCTCACCCGCAGATCACGCCATCCGCCAGATCACGTCATCCGCCAGGGAGCCATCCGCCTCGAGGCCGCCGCGTTCATTCTACGGGTCGTGCATCCGGTCCATGTCGCGGCCGTCCACCGGCGATGCGGCGTGCGCGCGGCGCCCCCGTGAGCAGCTACGTCAGGCTCGCCGAGTCAGGCCTTCCGGTCCTTGTCGTCGCCACCCGCAGGCGGACGAGGCCCTGACGACCGCCGGTGCATGTCGACCCCGGCGAGGAGCTCCGCCGTCTCCCGTGACCGCCGGCGACGGGCCCGCATGATCAGAAAGCCGATGCCAGGATGACCGGCAGGCAGGGGCTGGAAGGGCTCGGATGGGCTCTCCGAGGTCGGCTCTTCCGACGTCGACGACGGTGCCCTGGGGGCATCCGGCATGTGATCAGAGTTCGCCATCGCGCACCCCTTCTCCTACCTGTAGGTACCCGTACGAGGGAGCCGCGAACCAGGCCACTAGCGTCGCGGGCATGAAGGTGGCTGGGCTCTGGCGCTACCCCGTCAAGTCCATGCAGGGCGAGGCCAGAGACAGCCTGCGGTTCGACGAGCACGGTGTCGACGGCGACCGCCGCTTCGGCGTGCTCGACCCCGCATCGGGAACGATCGTGTCGGCCAAGAAGGACGGGCGCCTGCTCGAGGCTCGGGCCATGCTGGTCGGCGTCGAGCTCACCGTGCGGCTTCCCACCGGGGAGACGGCCCTCGGTACGGGCCCTGCGGTCGACGCCGCCCTCGGTGCGTGGCTGGGGCGAACCGTGCACCTCGTCGAGGCCAGGGCAGGCGGGCGGGGGACGTTCGAGCGTCCGGCCGATTTCGAGGACGACGGGTCCGAGCCGGTGCGGTGGCAGGGCCCGTACGGCTCGTTCGTGGACTCGAGCCCGGTCCATCTCCTCACCACGGCCAGCCTCCGGGCGGTGGCCGCCGAACGTCCCGACCTGCGGTGGGATGTGCTGCGCTTCCGGCCCAACGTGCTCATCGAGGCCGAGGGGACCGAGCTCGTCGAGGCCGCTTGGATGGGCCGGCGGGTCGTGCTCGGTCAGGTGGAGCTCGACGTGCTGCGGCCGTGCGGGCGCTGCGTGATGACCACGCGTCCACAGCCCGGCGGCCTCCCGCGGGAGCTCGACATCATGCGCCATCTGAGCGCCGCGCACTCGGCCGATCTCGGCGTCCTGGCGCGGGTGACCCGTGGTGGTCGCGTCGACGTCGGGCAACCCGTGGAGCTCTGATCCCAGCCCCGTTGTAGGACTATCCTCGCCTTCTCTCGCCAGATATCGCAGAATGGGCGGGCGCTGAGGACGAAGGAGGCGAGGATGAACCGCAGAGACCTCGTGCGAGCTGTAGCGGCCGAGACCGGCCAGGAGACGAAGAGCATCGACTCCGCCCTTCGGGGCTTTACCGACGTGGTGACGGCCGCGGTGTCCAAGGGGGAGCCGGTATCGATCTCCGGGTTCGCCAAGTTCGCCAAGGTGGAGCGGGCGGCCCGCATGGGCCGCAATCCTGCGACCGGCGAACAGATCCGGATCAAGGCGTCCAAGCGGGCCCGCATCACCGCGCTCAAGGGCTTCAAGGACGCCGTGCTCAACCCATCGCGGGCGCCCAAGCTCGGTCGCGGGGTGCTGGACGGATCGGCGGGCCCGGCGAAGAAGAAGGCCGCCGCCAAGAAGTCCACCACCAAGCGGCCGGCGGCGAAGAAGACGGCGAAGAAGAAGGCCGGCGCCAGGAAGACCGCCAGGCGCTGAGCCCTCGGCGTCACCAGGCGCTGTCGCGCACAACTCGACCGAGCCGGAGCGCTTCTTCGCGCGTCGCGTCGTACGCCCCGTCGTGGACGGGTGCTGCGCCGCGAGCAGTGTCGGCCCGGCCGGGATTCGGGTCTGCGTGCCGCCGGGCGAGCTGAGCGCCGCCGAAGGAAACATGACGACCGACAGGACGCCAGCCACCGCGAGAGCGGTGTCGGTGGGCCGTCGAACCAGCATCTTGGCCTACGATCTTCCCGTTCGATCACCCGCCGAGAGCGCTGGCCCGATCGCCGGCGCCGGGTGACGAGGAGCAAGGGACCGCGATCGTGCTGAGCTATCTTCAGGCCGTCATTCTGGGGCTGCTCCAGGGGATCACCGAGCTGTTCCCGATCTCCAGCCTGGGCCACACCGTGATCTTCCCGGCGCTCTTCGGCTGGCGCGACGTGGTCGCGGCCCAGTCGCAGTCGGAGTCGTTCTTCCTGGCCTTCCTCGTCGGCATGCACGTGGCCACGGCCCTCGCCCTGCTCCTGTACTTCCGCGACCTGTGGATCCGGATCATCCGGGGCTTCTTCGTGACGCTGCGGACACGGCGCATCGAGACGTCGGACCAGCGCCTGGCCTGGCTCCTGATCGTCGCCACCATCCCCGCCGGCATCGTCGGGTTGGCCTTCGAGCACGTCTTTCGGACCGTGTTCGCCAAGCCGCTGGCCGCAGCGACCTTCCTCGTGATCAACGGCCTCATCCTCTTCGTCGGCGACGCAGCCCGCCGACGGGCCGAGGCGTACCAGCCCGTCGGTGCTCCGGGCGCGGCGAGGGCGCCGGCCCGGCGGCTGGACACCCTCGATTTCCGAGAATCCGGGGTGATCGGCGTCGCCCAGGTCTTCGCCTTGTTCGCCGGGATCAGTCGCTCGGGCATCACCATGGTGGCCGGGCTCGTGCGCGGTCTCGACTACGAGGACGCGGCGCGTTTCTCGTTCCTGTTGGCCACCCCCGTGATCCTCGCAGCCGGCATCTACAAGCTCCCCGATCTACTGGGTCACAACGGCGACGGGGTGCGCAGTCAGATCCTCGTGGGCAGCATCGCGGCGGGCGTGGCCGCATACCTGGCGGTGCGCTTCCTCATGCGGTACTTCGAGACCCGCAAGCTCTGGCCGTTCGCCGTCTACTGCATCCTCTTCGGCGGGGCCATGATCATCCGGTTCCACTGAGCGCCCGGCCCGCGCCTGAGCTCAGCTGAAACGCAGGATCGGCCAGCCCGACGCCCGCGCCGCAGCCCGCAACGCCCGGTCAGGGTTCACGGCCACGGGGCGGCGGCAGGAACGCAACAGCGCGAGGTCTGAGCCAGAGTCGGAGTAGGCCGCGGCCTCGGAGAGCTGCACCGGTCCGACCTCTTGGGCCAGCCGATCGAGCTTGCCCCGGCCCTGACAGAAGGGCCCGGACAGTCGACCCGTGTAGCAACCGTCGACCACCTCGGCGACGGTGCCCACACCACGGTGGGCGCCGAGGAGGCCGCTGACCGCCGACACGAGCTCGTGGGGACTCGCGGACAGCACCACGCAGAAATCGCCCCGGTCGAGGTGCTGCTCGAGGAGCCACCCGGCGCCGGAGTAGACGTCTCGGGCCACGTCCGCGGCGACCTCCGTGACAGCGGACAACAGGGGGGCCTGTGCGGTACCCGAGAATGCCCGCAGCATGCTGTCCCGCACACGCTCTGCCTTGGACTCGCTGGCCCCGCAGCGCTGGAACACGAGGTTGCGAGCGACGTGCGTCGGCAGGGTCCACGGGCTGAGCAGCCCTCGCCGCGCCAGCGCCCGCCCGAGGTGGACGAGGCTGGAACCGGGGATGAGGGTTCGGTCCAGATCGAAGATGGCGAGGGTGCTGGAGGGGGCCGTCGTGGGAAGAAGCCGGCTCTGCTCGGGCGCCGCGAGTGCCGCCATGTCGCCAGTGTGCGTTGGGCCAGTTGCGCCTCGATGAACGCGACCGACAGGACGGATGAACCCTCGACGAACATCCGGCAGGGGGTGTCACGAACCACGGCGCGAAGGAGTCGATCCTCCGCTTCGCCGAAGGACAACTGGAGCCTTGGACGCATCGGGGACCAGTCGAGTCGAGGGGTGGCGGTAGGCTCTTCGCATCGACGAGCTGCTGACGATCGCCATCGGGGTCGGGCTGGCGGGTTTGGGCCTCGTCCGGCGGTGGCGCGGGGGCCGGTCCCCCTTGGGCGCGACGGTCAATCGCGTCGGCACCGACGTGTCGGTCGGTGTCGCCGCCGCCACCGAGCAGGCGGCGAAGCAGGCGGGATCCCTCGCCGGAACGGCCGTCTCTGTCACCGGCTCGATCGTCGTGGGTGGAGCGAGCTTGGTGGCCGACGGGGCGGTGACGCTGGCCAACGTGGCCACCGGTCGGTCCCACGCCGTCAGCCGAGCGGCACCGGCACGCCCGGCTCCCGACACCGCCGGCCCGGGAGGCCGGCCAGCCAACACCGCCGGCCCGGGAGGCCGGCCAGCCAACACCGCCGGCCCAGGAGGCCGGCCAGCCAAGAAGGCCGGCGCCAAGACGACCGGCGCCCAGCCCGCCAAGCGCCCGACGACCAGCAAGTCGCGCCGAGCTCCGAAGTCCCCGTAGGCGGCGCGACCACCACGCCCCCGCCAGGTTGCTAGCTCTCTGCGCCCGCCACCGTGATCACGCCGAGCACCCCGGTGATGTCGAGCACTCTGAGCACGGCGCTCCTGGGCGAGCCCACGACGAGGTCTCCGCCCAGCTGACGCAGACGCCGCTGCGAGCTGAGGAGCACCCCGACCCCCGCGCAATCCAAGAAGTCGGTGCCGCTGAGGTCAACCACGACGTTCTGGCCGGGGGCCATCCCCTCCAGCGTCGCTCGAAGCCGCGGGGCCGTGGCGCAGTCGAGGTCCCCCGCCACCGCCACGGTGGCGAGACCATCGCACACGTTCGTCCTGACCTCGAATGGGATCACGTTCTCACCGCCAAACCCGGATGTGCTTCACCAACCTCCTCGAGCTCCAAGACCAAGCCGTGGTCATGAGACATCCGACACTTTGGGGGTATCAGGCCCGGATGTCCCTCGTGCAAGAGGGGCGCTTCACTCGGCCAGGGGAAATCGCGTCCAAACCCTCACTCACCCGGCGACGTCGGCCGACATCGCCTGCTCCCGGAGACCCGCCAGGCGGTGCTCCCACGCCAGCTGTCGGCGCACCCACTCCACGGCCTCGTCGCGGCCACTGCCGCCCGGGCCGTCTCCGGCGGCGGAGCCCCCGGGCGGCGGAGCCAACCGGGGACGCTCCGGGCGTTCCGGGCGTTCCAGACGCTCGGCCGCCAGACCCGGTCGTACTGTGGATACGCTCATACATGTAGTATACGTCTCCGTATCTCGGAGGTCAACATGCATGTCGAGGTGACGAGGTGCTGGCAGGATGGAGCCCATGGCAGCCGAGAAGTGGACGCCCGAGCGACGCCGGGAGCTGACGCGCTCCGCCCTGGTTGACTCGGCGGCGGAGCTCTTCGCCACCCGTGGGTTCCATGCCGCCTCCCTGGACGAGATCGCCGAGCGGGCCGGGTTCACCCGGGGCGCCATCTACTCGAACTTCGAGAACAAGGAGGAGCTCTTCTTCGCCGTCCTCGACCGCCACGTGAAGACACAGCTCGAGACCTTCTCACGCTTCTTCGAGCAGAGCGGCGGCCCGTGGGCCGTCGACGCGTCGTCCGTCGCCAAGGCGTGGCAGGAGATGATGGGAGACGAGCAGTGGGCAGCCCTCACGCTCGAGTTCCGCCTCTACGCCCTGCGCAACCCTGATGTCCGGGCGCGCCTGGCCGCCCAGGAGGGGAAGATGCGCGACACCATGACCCGGTTCGTCGTCGACATCAACGAGAAGGCCGGCGTATCGTTCAAGTTCCCGCCTGAGGACCTTGTCGCCGTGATCGACGGGGCCTCCTGGGGACTGATGGAGCAGGCGCTGCTCGATCCCCGACAGGGGCGCGTCTTCGAGCTGTTCATCAGGATGATCGAGGAGGGGGCGATCATCCGACCGGGCGACTAGCGAGCCCTGGGCCCGCCAGGCCAACTGCTAGACAAGTGCCTGATGCTCACCGTCGGGTCGCCACTGCACGGGACGATCGTCAGCATCGATGTCGGCGAGGGCGATCTCGTGCGCGCCGGGCAACAGGTGGTCGTCATCGAGTCGATGAAGATGCAGCATCCCGTCGAGGCGACCGCCGCCGGCTTCGTACGCAAGATCGACGTGTCCGTGACCGACACCGTGGTGCCGGGCCAGGCCCTGGTCGTTCTCGAGGAGAGCCCGGTCGCGGAGGAAGGCGAGCGACCCGAGGACACCCGGGCTCCCGATCACCTGAGGTCCGACCTGGCCGAGGTCCTCGAGCGGCACGCCCTCGGGTACGACGAGGCGCGCCCGGACGCTGTCGAGCGACGCCGCCGAACTGGGCAGCGCACGGCGAGAGAGAACGTTGACGACCTCTGCGACGACGGAAGCTTCGTCGAGTACGGGGCGCTCGTCATCGCTGCCCAGCGCCGTCGCCGCGACGTCGACGAGCTGATCAGGCGCACGCCGGCGGACGGGCTCGTCGGAGGCATCGGCACGGTCGACGGTCATCGCACCATCGTCATGTCCTACGACTACACGGTGTTGGCCGGTACCCAGGGGCTCCAGAACCACCGCAAGAAGGATCGCCTGTTCGAGCTGGCCGAGACGCTCCGGCTGCCGATCGTGTTCTTCACCGAGGGAGGCGGCGGACGACCTGGAGACACCGACGGCGTCGGCGTCAGCGGGCTCGACTGCATGGCGTTCAGCCTCTTCGCCGGGCTGAGCGGACTGGTACCCCTGGTCGGCGTCAACTCCGGGTACTGCTTTGCCGGCAACGCGGCCATCCTCGGGTCGTGCGACGTGGTCATCGCCACGGCCAACTCCAACATCGGGATGGGGGGCCCGGCGATGATCGAAGGAGGCGGGTTGGGCGTCCACCCGCCCGAGGACATAGGCCCCATGGAGGTCCAGGTCCCCAACGGCGTGGTCGACATCGCCGTGGAGGACGAGGCGAGCGCGGTCGAGACGGCGCGGCGGTACCTGTCCTATTTCCGGGGAAGCGTGGGTGCGTGGGACGAGGCGGACCAGCACCACCTGCGTCACATCGTGCCACAGGACCGGCTGCGCACCTACGACGTCAGGCGGGTGCTGGACGCGATGGCAGATCTGGGCTCGGTGCTCGAGCTGCGGGCGGGCTTCGGCACCGGCATGATCACCGCGCTGGCGCGCGTCGGCGGCCGGCCTGTGGGCATCATCGCCAACAATCCCGCTCACCTGGGCGGGGCGATCGACGCCGCCGCCGCGGACAAGGCGGCCCGTTTCATGCAGCTGTGCGACGCCTTCGACCTGCCGATCGTCTCTCTGTGCGACACGCCGGGCATCATGGTGGGCCCCGAGTCCGAGCAGCAGGCGAGCGTGCGTCACTGCGCCCGCATGTTCGTCGTCGGCTCCACGCTCACGGTCCCTCTTCTCACCATCGTGCTTCGCAAGGGCTACGGGCTCGGCGCCCAGGCAATGGCGGGAGGCAGCTTCAAGTCGCCGATCTTCACCGTGGCCTGGCCCACCGGCGAGTTCGGCGGTATGGGTCTCGAGGGAGCGGTGAGGCTCGGTTACCGCCGCGAGCTCGACGCCATCGACGATCCCGAGCGCCGCGAGCAGGCGTTCCAGGAGATGGTCGCGGCCATGTACCGGCACGGGAAGGCGCTCAACACGGCCTCCTACTTCGAGATCGATGACGTGATCGACCCCGCCGAGTCGCGGCGGTGGATCACGGCCGCCCTCGACTCGGCTCCGCCGCCTCAGCCTCGCACGGGCAAGAAGCGTCCCTGCATCGACACCTGGTAGAGGCAGAGGCGACGACCGCCCAGCCCGTGGACCGCTGCGGGCTGCCTTCCGCTGCCCTCAGGCGGAAGACGAGCCCGCGCGGTCGTCGCTGGCTCCCCCCGGGTGATCCTCAGCGGCCGGTGTTGTGGCCGACGACAGAGTTGACGTAGTGGAGCATCGCCTGGCCGGTGGAGATCCCGACCCTGCCATAGCCGACGATGGAGATCTGCTGGCCCTGGGCGACGCGGGCGCCGACGGGAACGAGGTTCGGACCGGCGTGGCCGTAGTAGACGGCCCGGCCGGCCAGCGGTCCACCTCCGATCTGCAGTACGGGGGCGTTGGGCCCGAATCCGGCCATGCCCGCCCGGACGATCGTGCCCGGACCCATGGCGAAGAGCGGCGTGCCACCCGGGGCCGCATAGTCGACTCCCTGGTCGACCGTGCCGTTCTGCAGGTACTGGGCCGGCAGCGGCAGACCGCCCTGGCCGGGGACGCTGGTGACCGGTGCGGGCAGCGTCGGTTGCTGGGGCGGCGTCACGACCCCCGTGTGGAAGGCCGTGCGCGTCACGGGAGGCGGCGGGGGCAGGGTGGCATGGCCCGTCGTGGGTGCCCTCGCCAGCTCGACCCGGTGCGCCGCAGCGGCCGCCACCAGGAAGCGCTCGACCTGCTGGCGATGTCGCGCAGCGGCGAGGGACTGGAGGGCCGCACGCTCCCGTTGCGCGTTCGCCGCCGCCGCCTCCAGGTACTGCTGCACCTGCTGGCGATGCTTCGCCGCAGCCAACACCTGCAGCGCCTGCGCCTCCTCCTGTCGCTCCCGCTGCTGAGCCAGCCTGGCCGCCTGCGCCCGCTGGGCGGCGAGGGCCTTCAGCTGGTCCTCGAGGCGATCCCGTTGGCTGGCCACGGTCGTCGGCCGGGCCCTGAGCGCCGTGGTCGTCCCCGCCCCGTGCGCCACGACGAACGCTCGTCCCCAGGCGCGGTGCTGTGATGGCGCTGCCGCCAGGAGGCTGCCGTGGTGACCGACGGGCTCGGCGGCCAGGTTGTGCAGCGGGCTGGCGACGACGTGCGCCGTGCTCGCCTGGGCGTGGAAGCTGGCCTCGAGAACGTGGATGGGTGCGGGCTGCCCGTGGACCGCGCTCGCCAGCCGGGCCTGGTCCTCGACGCGCTGGCTCTTCGGGGCTCCGGGCAGCGGCAGGCCGCTCGGCGTGTGGGCCCGGTACTGCTTGGCCAGGGCGTTGTAGATGACCGACATGACGACGCTCACGACCGCAGGTACGAACATGACGACTGCCAGGAAGAGGCCGGTCCAGCGCCGGGTCGAGACTCGCAACTGCCTCACCGCCCTTTACTCATTTGCGTGACCAGACCGCCGTGTGCCGACAGGCCACCACTCCGAGCAAACTGTAGACAAGCGAGGCATACCTGCCAAGGGGATATCTACAATTCGACCACCCTGTTACCCCGGTGTTTCGGCGCGCTGACCCGAGGTCTTTGCTCCGCCCTTTGCCACGTATACCGGAAGACCTGGGGCTCCGCAACACGCAGGCGGCCTGCGGACGCCGCTTTGACGATAATGGTCAAGTGAACCCCACCCGAAATGGTGGACCGCAAGACGCCCGGTTCACCTCGATGCACACCGCGGGGTCACGGCTCTCTGACTGGTAGCACGCGGACGACCTCACCGGGCGCCTTGTCGCGGCGGAGCCCGACAAAGCGTGGATGGCGGAGCTTGGCATCCTCGGTCCATTCGGTAAACGCCACCTGGGCGACCAGCTCGGGCCGCACCCAATGGACGCCACCCTGTCTGGGTCGAACCCCCACGAATGGCGGCTCGTCCTGCCTGAGCCCGTCGAGGCGGCGCCGGAGGTCGAGCAGCGTCTCGGTGTCGTACCCCGTGCCCACCTTCCCGGCGTAGACGAGGTCCTCGCCGGCGTGGAACCCGATGAGGAGGGCACCGAACCCGACCCGGGTTCCAGCAGGCTCGGTGAAACCACCGATGACCACCTCCTGCTGGTTGGTGCACTTGAACTTGAGCCAGTCGGCGCTACGGCGACCGACGTAACGGCTGTCGGCCCGCTTGGCGATCACTCCTTCCCAGCCCCGCCGACACGCCTCACGGTGGAACGCCTCACCGTCGGTATTGCGGTGCACGCTGTAGCGCAGCGGCTCACGGTAGGTGAGGGCACGCCGCAGGAGCCTCTTGCGCAGACGCAGCGGTAGGTCCGTCGTGTCGTAACCGCCCAGGTGCACCAGGTCGAAGACGTAGTAGAACACGGCGATCCCGCTGCGGCGGGCAGCCTCGCGGTCTCGCACCTGCATGCGCCGCTGGAGGCGGGCGAAGCTGGTCCGGCCGCGCTCGAAAGCGACGATCTCGCCGTCCACGACGAGGTCTGCCTCGCTCTCGCGGCCGAGGGCCTCGGCCACCTCCGGGTAGGTGCCGTCGAGGCGCTTGCGGTTGCGTGACAGGAGGCGGACCTCACCGCCCCGCCGGTAGCCGAGACAGCGCTCGCCGTCGAACTTGCGCTCGAACAGCCACTCTGGATCCGAGAAGCGCCGGGCGGTCAGCGTGGCCAGCGTGGGCGGCGCCCAGTCCTGTGGCGGCGACGACCGCAACGCGGCGCGGCCGGCGGCTGGCAGGGCGTCGAGGAGGTCGCTCATCACGGGTGCGTCGGTGGGCCCAGCGGTCAATGTTTCCCTACCCTGCCCCGCTCGCGGGCACTCGTCGGGCAACATTGACCGCGCGGTCAAGAGCGGTTAGAACGACGCCATGGATTGGCCTCTCCGCTTCGGTGTGTTCCTCGCCCCCTTCCACCCCGCCGGTCAGAACCCAACGGCGGCGCTCGAGCGCGACCTCGAGCTCATCACCCGTCTGGACGAGCTCGGCTTCGACGAGGCGTGGATCGGCGAGCACCACTCGGCCGGTTTCGAGATCATCGCCTCCCCCGAGGTGTTCATCGCGGCGGCGGCCCAGCGGACCCGCCACATCCGCCTCGGTACCGGCGTCAGCTCGCTCCCGTACCACCATCCGCTCATGCTGGCCGACCGGATGGTCCTGCTCGACCACCTCACCCGCGGTCGGGTGATGCTCGGCGTCGGTCCGGGAGCGCTGCCATCCGACGCGTTCATGATGGGGATCGACCCGATGCGGCAGCGGGAGATGATGGAGGAGTCTCTCGAAGCGATCCTCGCCCTCCTCGCTGGCGACGAGCTCGTCAACCGCACCACCGACTGGTTCACCCTGAACGACGCCCGTCTCCAGCTCCGCCCCTACACCCATCCCTGTTTCGAGGTGGCGGTGGCGGCGCAGGTCTCCCCCTCCGGCCCCCGAGCCGCCGGCCGCTTCGGGCTCTCCCTCCTCTCTCTGGGCGCCACGTCACTCGGCGGGTTCGACGTGCTGGGAGCGCACTGGGGTGTCATGGAAGAGCGGGCAGCCGAGTTCGGCACGAGCGTCGACCGTCGGAAGTGGCGACTCGTCGGGCCCATGCATCTCGCTCCCACCGAGGAACAGGCGCGCGCCGAGGTCGCCTACGGCGTGAGCGACTGGGTCGACTACTTCCGACGGGTCGCAGCGCTCTCCCTGGCGCCCGAGACCGACGACTCCACCGAGCTCGTCGACGCCCTCAACGCCTCGGGCATCGCCATCGTCGGCACACCTGACATGGCGATCGCCCAGATCCAGAGGCTCATCGACCAGTCGGGCGGGTTCGGCACCTACCTGTTCATGGCGCGACACTTCGCTCCTACGAGCTGTTCGCCAAGGAGGTCATGCCCCTGTTCCAGGGCTCGGTCACCCACACGGTGGCATCCCGGGACTGGGCGGCCTCCAACCGACCGCAGTTCATCGGCGCCGCCGGCGCCGCCATCATGAAGTCCGTTCAGGACCATCACGCCCAGAGGTCGGACACCACCTCCGCCTGACACCGGTCCGACATCGCTGGCACTGGCACGCCAGCCGTTTTGACGGCCGCTCGCCGGACAAGATACATACTTGCAGTCTGTATTTCAGCAAGGGTTGCGGAGGTGCACGATGACCGGGACCGCGGGAGTCGGGCCGCCGACGCTGGAGATCCGCACGTCGGCCGGTCCCGTCCGCTACTACGAGGTCGGTCAGGGGCCCGCTCTGGTCTTCGTCCACGGCCTGCTCGTCAACGGGGCACTGTGGCGCAAGGTCGTCCCCCTTCTCTCCGACCGCTTCCGGTGCATCGTCCCCGACTGGCCGCTCGGCTCCCACCACGTGCCGATGTCGTCGGCAGCCGACCTCAGTCCTCCGGGATTGGCGCGGACGGTCGCCGAGGTCCTCGGCTCGCTCGACCTCGAGAGCGCGACGCTCGTCGGCAACGACACCGGCGGGGCCGTGTGCCAGTTGGCGGCCGCCGCTCATCCGGAGCGGATCGGGGCGATGGTCCTGAGCGACTGCGACACGTACGAGAACTTCCTCCCGCGGCTCTTCCGCCCTCTGCAGGTCGCCGGACGCGTACCCGGCGGCGTGCTCGTGCTCGCCCAAGGGATGCGCCTGCGCGCCATGTGGCGGCTCCCGATCGCCTTCGGTCGGCTCATCAAGCACGACATCGACGCTGACGTGATCGACTCCTACTTCGAGCCGTGCCGGTCGAACCCGGACGTGCGCAGGGACACGGCCAAGGTGCTCCGAGGCATCTCGTCCCGCTACACGGTCGCGGCGGCCGAGCAGCTCCGCTCCTTCGACCGCCCCGTCCTCCTCGCCTGGGCATCCGAGGACCGCGTCTTTCCCGTTGGCGACGCCGAGCGCCTTCTGGCCGATCTGCCCCAGGGACACCTCGAGCTGATCGAGGACTCCTACACGTTCACGCCCGAGGACCAGCCCGGGCGGCTCGCCGAGCTCGTCGCGGCCTTCGCGTCCAAGCTCTGACCCCGACCGAACGTGACGCCTGACCAGGCGGCGGCGCCTTGACATACCAACTGTATGTCTGTTTACGATTGACTAGTCGTCGGGGGTCTGTGACGGGCCCGTCAGGAGGTGGGAGATGGGGTTGCCCCGAGAAGAGGTCGTGAGCGGTAGCGCGGCCGAGCTTGCCCGGTTCGAGGAGCTGATCAGGCCCCTGAGCGTGGCCGAGTGGAAGACCCCGACACGGTGCGCGGGGTGGGCCACCGGGGACGTGGCCAAGCACGTCGCCGGCACCATCGCCGACATCGCCACCGGCCGGTTCGCCGAGCTGGCCGCTCCCGACGCTCCGTCCCGCCAGGTCGCAGAGCGGCGGGGAAAGTCGGCGCGAGAGGTGGCCGACGAGCTGCACCAGGCGACGAAGGTCGTGGCCGACATCGGCGCCGCTTTCGACGACGCCGCCTGGGCCGGTCCCGCCCCGGCGGGTATACCCGGCACCCTGGGCGAGGGCGTCGAGGCAATCTGGTACGACGCCTACGTGCACGCCGAGGACATTCGTGCCGCGCTCGACCGTCGGTCCGAGCGCGGTCCCGGCGTCCGGGTGTCGGTATCCCACCTGGCCGACCTGCTGGGACAGCGGGGGTGGGGACCCGCGGTCCTCGCTCTCGACGGGCTCGAGGAGATCCCGGTGAGCGGTGGCGGGGGTCAGCGTGTCACGGGCGATCCCCTCACGTTCATCCTGGTGGCCACCGGCCGGCAGGATGCACACGTCATGGGACTCGATGGCAGCGTCAACGTCTACGCGTGAAGGAGCGCCGGTGATGAATCTCGAGGAGTTGCGCTGGCGTCAGGCTGGGCCGGCCTGACGGCTCAGCCGATCGCCTGGCCGACGGAGAAGATCACCAGGCCCGCCAGGCCGCCCACGACGGTGCCGTTGATGCGGATGAACTGGAGGTCGCGGCCGAGGAGGATCTCGAGCTTGCTGGACGTCTCGGCCGCATCCCAGCGGGCGATGGTGCCGCTGACCAGGTCGACGATCTCGTCGTGGAAGTGCTCGGCCACGTAGCGGATGCCGGACTCGACGAGCTGCTCCACCTTGTCGGCCAGCGCCGGGTCGTCGCGAAGGCGCCGTGCCGCGCCCATCAGGGCATCGGCGAGGCGGCGGCGCAGCTCCGACTCGGGATCGGCCGCCTGCGATCGCAGGGACGTCTTGACCTCTCCCCACAGAGAGGAGGTCCACTTCCGCAGCTCGGCGTGCCCGAGCAGATCGCGCTTGAGCTGCTCGCCTCGCTCGCGGTACTCGGGAGCCGTCTCGAGGTTGTCCGCCAGCGCTGCCACCCACTTGTCCAGCTGAGAACGGATCTCGTGCTTCGGATCGGCGTTGATGTCCCGCAGGAGATCGTGCACCCCGTCGAGGATGCGATCGAAGATCCGCTCGTCCACGACCCGCGGCAGCCACCACGGCGACTCGCGCGCGTACCGCGTCCGTAACGCGTCGCGATTGTCGTTGAGGAACCGCTCCAGGCCCCGAAGGACCGAGTCGAGCAGCTCCTGATGACGCCCTTGCGCAGTGATGGTGCGCAGCGCCCGCGCCGCAAGCGGCGCCAGGGCCAGCCTGTCGAGGCCGCCGGCGATCTCCTCCTCGATCAACCGGTGGACGTCTTCGTCGCGGACGGCGTCCGCGAAACCGACGACGAGGGTCGCCGCGTGCCCTGCGGTCGTCTCCGCGTTGGCGCGCACGGCGAGCCAGTCCGCCGTCCTCGTCACCTGGCCACCCGACCGGATCCGCTCGGTTATCGTGTCGGAGCTCAGGAAGTTCTCCTGCACGAAGCCACCGAGGGCCGCACCGAACTGGTCCTTGCGCTCGACGATCACGGCGGTGTGCGGGATGGGCAACCCGAGCGGGTGGCGGAAGATGGCCACCACGGCGAACCAGTCGGCGAGACCTCCGACCAGGGAGCCCTCCACCGCCGCTCGCACGTAGGCCAACGCTCCTCGGTCGCTGCCGACGAGGGTGACGATGACGAACACGGCGAACATGGCCACGAGCAGCCCCGTGGCCTGGCGCTTCTTGGCCCGGAGCTGCCGAAGCCGATCCCCGTCCTCCCCCCCGGGCGGGGCGGCGGACCACGAGCGCGCCACGCTGTCCCCGGACGGTGCCGACGACTGCGCAGCGCGCCGACCAGTTCGGGTGTCGAGCGCGCTCATAGAGCCTGTTCTCATCGTAGGCGCTCGGGACGCCTGGCGGGACCGGCCTCAGGTGGGTGGTCCCCGAGATCAAAAGTGGCCGTCGCCGCCATACGTGCCGCGCCCACGTTCGAGCGGCTGTCCGCCGCTGCGCTCGGGTGGCTCAGCTAGTGGGCTCGATGAGGCCCCACCGCCGGCGGATCGACCGGTCGGCGGCGGAGAACACCGAGTCGGCCAGGATCCCGATCACGAGGACGACGATCATGAGGGCAAGCAGAGCTTCCGCCTGCGAGAACTGCCGCGCGAACTCGAGCCGGGCGCCGATGGACGGCCGGTTGGCCACGATGACGAGCAGCTCGCCGGCCATGAGGCTGCGCCAGGCGAACGCCCACCCCTGCTTGAGGCCACCGACGAAGGCCGGCAGGGCGGCGGGCAGGATGACGAAGCGGAACAGCCCGAGGCCGCGAGCCCCGAGCACCCGCCCCGAGCGCAGCATGAGGGGTGGGATGTGGTCGATGCCGGAGATGAGGCCGTTGGCGACCGACGGCGCGGCGCCGAGGACGACGACGAACAAGATCGCCCCCTCCCCCAGCTTGAACAGCAGGATGGCGAGGGGGAACCACACGATCGAGGGCATCGTCTGCAGCCCCGTGATCAACGAGCCGATCGCCCGCCGCAGCGGCCGGACGCGCGCCACTGCCGCTCCCAGCAGCGAGCCGATGAGCACAGCGAGGGCGTAGCCGATCGCGGCCCGCTGGAGGGTGATCCCGATGGCATGCCAGAAGCTGGCCTGCTCGAGCTGGTTGCCGAGCTCCTTGAACACCGGCACGGGTCCGGGCAGCACGTAGTCGGGCCGCCACTGCGACCACACGACGATCTGCCACACCAGCAGGCCGACGCCGATCGCCGCCAGCTTGGGCCACAGGGCGCCGAGGCCCGCCAGCTCCCGATCGAGACTGGACGCGCCTGGCGTGATTGGCGCATCAACGGCCATGACGCCCCACCTCCTCACGAAGCCGCGCCGTCACCCGTCCCGCCAGCTCGGATACCTCGGGCGACTCGATGCGCCGCGGCCGCGGGATGGCCACGTCGAACGTGGCTGCGACCCGACCGGGTCGGCTGGTCAACAGCACGATGCGATCGCCCAGGCGGGCGGCCTCGCGGACATTGTGCGTCACGAAGAGAACGGTGACGTCCCTCGCCTGCCAGATGTGCTCGACCTCGTCGTGCAGCAGGTCCCGTGTGATGGCGTCGACGGCCCCGAACGGTTCGTCCATCAGCAACACCCGCGCGTCCTGGGCGAGCGCCCGGGCCAGGGCGACACGCTGGCGCATCCCGCCCGAGAGCTCGTGTGGCCGCCGCCGTTCCATGCCACCGAGGTGGACCGTCTCGAGCAGCTCCGCGGTCCGCGTTCGGCGCTCGCCCTTCGGGACACCGTTGAGCCGCAGCGCCAGCTCCACGTTGCCGGCCACGGTGAGCCAGGGGAACAGCGCCGCGTCCTGGAACATCAGGGCCGGGCGTCCAGTGCCCGCGTCCACCTCGCCCGCGCTCGGACGGTCGAGCCCGGCGACCAGGTTCAACAGCGTGGTCTTGCCACAGCCGGACGCGCCGACCAGGCAGACGAACTCGCCGGGCCGCACGTCGAGGCTGACCCGGTCGAGGGCCAGCACGGCGCCGGTACCCTCACCGAACGCCCGGGAGACCTCGTGCAGCGACACGGCGGGAGGAGCCTCGGCGACGACCGCCGGCTCCGCCCCGGCAACCCCGGTCACCAGCTGGCGGGCGATGGCGGTCACGCCGCCTTGACCTGTGGTTCGTTCGCCTGCGCCAGCGCCTTGTCGAGCGGGGCCAGGTTGTAGATGCCCTTGAGGTCGATCGGTGGGAGCAGGCCGACCTTCTGGGCGTGCTGGGCCGACCCGGCGAGGGAGGACGCCACGGGGTCGTCGGTGAAGGTGAGGTCCGGCCACGCCGCCTTGATGACCGCCGCTGGCAACGGCTTGCCCGTCAGCTGGGTCAGGCCCTGGTTCACCGCCTGCTGGGCCTCGTCGGGGTGCTGGTTCACGAAGTCGTTGGCTCGCACCTGGCCCTGCACGAGCCGAGCCACCGCGTCGGGGTGCTGCTTGAGGAAGTCCGTACGGACCGCCAGCTCGGTGGTGACGAAGCGGCCGCCGGGCCACAGGGTCTTCTCGTTCACGAGCACCTTGCCGCCGGCGGCGACCATCTGGCTGACCCACGGCTCCGGCTCCCAGGCGGCGTCGATCTGCCCGGTCCGAAAGGCCTGGAGGGCGGTCGCGTTGTCCTGGGGCAGGATCGACACGTCTCCCCCACCCTGGGGATCGGTCGTCAGACCCTTGCCGAGCAGCCAGTACCGGAGGGCGACGTCCTGGGTGTTCCCGAGCTGGGGCGTGGCGACCTTCTTGCCCCGCAGGTCGGATGCGGCGTTGATGGTCGGCTTGACCACGAGGGCGGCGCCCCCCGAGGTTGCCCCGGAGACGATGCGGATGGCCTGGCCGTGGGACTGCTGGTAGGCGTTGATCGCAGGGTTGGGACCGAGATAACTGGCGTCGACGGCTCCCGAGAAGAGCGCCTCGACCGCCGCCGGCCCCGCGTTGAAGGTCGACGTCTGGAGCTTGTCCGGGCCCAGGGCCTGGGCGAAGATGCCCTGCTGCACGCCCACGATGGCGGTGGCGTGGGTGAGATTGGGGAAGTACCCCAGCTTGACCGTGACCGGCGTGCCGCTGGAGCTCGAGGCAGGCGCCGTCGTCCCGGCATTGGCGCTGCCGGACCCGCCGCCACCGCACGCCGACATGACGAGGGCGGCCAACGCCAGCGGGGCGAGGAGGAGGAGTGGGCGGGCAGGTCGGATGGGCACGGCGACGTCCTTCTTCACCCCAGCAGGAGGAGGGAAACTAGATCAACTTGATCAAGATACTTAACTAGGGACCCGACGACTGTCAAACGGCCCGGGAGCCCCTCCTGGGCGGGCCTGGTCCGCCCCGGCGCCGCAGTACGCTCCAGGTGACAGATCTGCGGGCCGTCTGCGGCGAGCACAGAGGGGGAGCATGGCAAGCGAAGTCGACAAGACCGACGAGCAGTGGCGTGAAGCACTGACGCCCGAGCAGTACCGGGTCCTGCGGGAGAAGGACACCGAACGTCCCTTCACCGGCAAGTACCTCGACGCCAAGGAGGACGGCACCTTTCGGTGCGCCGGATGCGGCGCCGTGCTGTTCGACTCCGCGGCCAAGTTCGAGTCCGGCACGGGCTGGCCGAGCTTCACCGAGCCGGCGGTGGCAGCCAACGTCGAGCTCCACCGCGACCACAGCCACGGGATGGTCCGCACCGAGGTGACGTGCCGGCGCTGCGGCGGGCACCTGGGCCATGTCTTCGACGACGGTCCTCGCCCCACGGGCCAGCGCTACTGCATCAACTCAGTTGCCCTCGACCTCGATCCCCGCACGGGCGGCGAGGAGCCGACGCAGCCACGCTGACCGAGAGGTGGTGACCGCGGGCAGACCCCTGTGGCATCCCCGGCAGAGCCTCGGTGACTACCCTGGCGGGCCGTGACGAGTCGCTCCGTCGAGGCACCCCCGGAGCGCCCCGAGCCCGTCGTTCCGAGCGAGCGCGCGCCGGGCCGCTGGTTGTTCCAGCCCATGACGTGGGTGGGTCTGGCCGGCGTCGCCGTGCTGATCGCCGCCATCGTGCTGCGGTTCTGGGCTCGATCGCCGCTGTGGCTGGACGAGGCCAACACGGTCAGCATCGCCGGGCTCCCCGTCTCCCGGATCCCTGACGCCCTCCGCCACGACGGCGCTCCCCCGCTCTACTACCTGCTGCTCCACGGGTGGATCCGATTGTTCGGCACCAGCGACCTCGCCGTGCGGTCGCTGGGCGGGATCATCGCCGTTGCGACCTTCCCGCTGATATGGCTTGCCGGGCGCCGCATCGGGGGCCGGCCCGGGGCGTGGGTCGCCCTGTTGCTGCTCGCCAGCTCACCATTCGCCGTGCGGTACGCCACCGAGGCCCGGATGTACTCGCTGGTCATCTTCCTCGTCGTGTGCGGCTTCCTCGCTCTGGTCCGGGTGCTGGAGCGGGCCAAGCCGCGACCACTCGACCTCGCCGCCGTGACGATCGTCACCGCCCTGCTCCTGTACACGCACTACTGGTCGGTCTATCTGCTCGTCATCGTCGTCGCCCTGCTCGCCTGGCGCATTCGGACCAGGCCGGCCGATCGTCGGGCGCCGGTGTGGGCGCTGGGCGCCATCGCCGGCGGGTGCATCCTCTTCCTGCCCTGGGTGCCGATCTTCCTGACCCAGCTCCGGCACACGGGCACGCCGTGGGCCGAGCCGGCCAGCTTCAGCGCCATGGTCAACGCCGTCGGCGAGTTCGCCGGCGGCAAGTCCAGCGTCGGGCGCGGCCTCGGGCTCACGTTCTTCGCCCTGACGTTTCTCGCCCTCTTCGGCCTGGCGCTCGACGGTCACCGCATCGAGCTCGACCTCCGCACCCGCCGGCCGAGCCGGGCCCTCGCCATCGCCACCGCCGGCACCCTGGCACTCGCCATCGCCGTGGGCTTCGTCACGAGGAGCGCGTTCCAGGGCCGCTACGCGGCGGTGGTCCTTCCCACCTTCCTGCTCCTCGTCGTTCTCGGCATGGCGACCCTGGCCGACAGACGGGTCAGGCTCGGGGTGCTCGCGGTGGCCGTGGCCCTGGGGCTGGCCGCGGCGGCGAGCAACGTCACGACGAACCGAACCCAGGCGGGACAGGTGGCGGCGGCGATCAGGGCGGGAGCCAAGCCGGGCGACGTCGTCGGCTACTGCCCCGATCAGCTCGGCCCCTCGGTCAGCCGGCTGCTGCCGTCCAACCTGGTCCAGCTCGCCTTCCCTACCGGCCAACCGCCGCAGCGGGTGGACTGGTACGACTACTCGACCAGGAATGCCGCAGGACAACCAGCGGCCTACGCCCAGAGCCTCGTCGCTCGGGCCGGACCCGGACACGCGGTCTGGTTGGTGTGGATCAGTGGCTACCTCACCCTCGACTTCAAGTGCGAAGCCGTGAGCAACCAGCTCGGCACCCTGCGACCGGGGGGAACCCAGGTCGTGCGACCCGACACCAAGGCCCACGACGACCTCACCGGCGTCTTCGAGCAGCAGGCCCTGTTCCGCTTCCCGGCGACGCCGTAGCCCCACTGCCGTGCTGCATCGACACGAGGCCGGACCGTCCCGGCGGGCGACCTCGGGTCGGTCGTCCACACTGGCTCGGGCCAACGTGTCGGGCCGGCTGCGGGCGGCGTGGACCGGGTCCCCCGGTGGTGCCGGCGGGATGCGAGCCGACGTCGTCGCCGCCCTGCCGGGATGGGTCACGGCCCGGTTGATCGTGGTCGCGGCCCTCGCCCTGTCGCACTTCCTGGTCAACCACCTGCACCCGACGGCGTCGGGGGTCACCTTCCGGGTCGACCAGGGCCTGCTCGGCTGGGACGCCGGCTTCTATCGGGCCATCGCCTCACATGGCTACGCCCCACTGGGGCACGCCGCGGCGCGTTTCTGGCCGCTCGTCCCGCTGGTGGCGCGATACCTCGCCCTCGGCATCGCCGGCGCCACGGGGGTCACCTTGCTGATCGTCGCCAACGCCTCGGCGCTCGCCCTCGGTGCGCTCCTGCACCGCCTCGTGATCGTCGAGACCGGCGACCGGGCGCTGGCTCGGCGGGCCGCCTGGCTGATCGCGCTCGTGCCGCCCGCCTTCGTGCTCGTGATGGGCTACGCCGAGGCCACGGCGATCGCCCTGGCGGTGGCCGCCTTCCTGGCCCTGCGCACCCGCCGGTGGGAATGGGCGGCCGCGGCCGGGCTGCTGGCCGGGCTGGCCCGGCCTCTCGGCGTGCTTCTCGTCGTGCCCGCGGCCCTGGAGGCGGCGCGGGGCTGGTCCGGGGTCTCGCGACGCGACGGGATATCCCGCGTCAGCGCCGTGGTCGCGCCTGCGGTCGGGGGCGCTATCTTCCTCCTCTGGTCGTGGCTGGCGTACGGCGATCCGCTGGTTCCGGTGCACGCTCAACAGGCGGTAGGCCAACGCGGCGGCTTCGTCGACCCGGTCACTTCCCTCGGTCACGAGGCTCGACTGTTCGTCCACGGCCACATCGGCAGCGGGCTCCACGATCCCTGGGCGCTCGGCCTGGTGGTGCTCCTGGTGGTGTGCGCCTTTCGGTGGCCCGCCTCGTACACCGCCTTTGCCGCCGCCACGCTGATCCTCGCCCTCAGCTCGCGCAACCTCGACTCCCTCGAGCGGTACGCCCTGAGCGCGTTCCCGCTCGTCCTGGCCGGCGCCACGCTCACCGCGAGCGGCCGGGTGGAGCGGGGCGTGCTCGCACTCAGCGCTGCGGGGATGGCAGGCTACGCCACCCTGGCCTTTCTCAACGCCTACGTGCCGTGAGGCCACACCGCCTGGCCATGCCCGTCGTCGCCGTCACCCTGAGCGGGGACGGTATCGTGGGATGGCCCGTCCCTGTGCTGCCCAGGCCTGGGCACGCGGCACAGTCGAACCAGGGACGGTAAGGAGAACATGGAGCCCCCCTCAGAGGCGACCGGAGACCCTCGCGAGGCGGTCATCATCGGCGCAGGCCCGGCGGGGCTCACGGCCGCGTACCAGCTGGCCAAGTCCGGCCGGACGTCCACCCTGCTGGAAGCCGACTCGGTCGTCGGCGGGATCAGCAGGACCACCGAGCGCGACGGTTGGCGCTTCGACATGGGTGGTCACCGGTTCTTCACCAAGGTGCCCGCCGTCGAGCAACTCTGGCACGAGATCCTGCCTGAGGGGGACTTCCTGCTCCGGCCCCGCAAGAGCCGCATCTTCTACGACGGCAAGTACTTCGACTATCCGATTCGCGGCGGCAACGCGCTGCGCAACCTCGGTCCCGTCGAGGCGGTGCGATGCGTCGGCTCGTACGCATGGGCCCGGGTGCACCCGCCGAAGGACCAGGACAACTACGAGGGTTGGTTGGTGGCGCGCTTCGGATGGCGCCTCTACCGGACGTTCTTCAAGACCTACACCGAGAAGGTGTGGGGCATCCCGGTGAGCCAGATGCCGGCGGACTGGGCGGCGCAACGGGTCAAAGGCCTGTCACTCGGCAAGGCGATCGTCAACTCCCTCACCCCCAAGCGCAACCAGAAGGACATCACCTCGCTCATCGAGGAGTTCCAGTACCCCAAGTTCGGGCCGGGAATGATGTGGGAGGTCTGTCGCGAGAAGGTCGAGGCGCGAGGCTCCAAGATCGTCTTCGGGACGAAGGTGACGCGCATCCGGCGGCAGGGAGATCGCGCCGTCGAGGTGGAAGCGACCGCGGCGGGGGGCGGGACGACGACGTATCCGGTCAGCGAGGTGATCTCCTCCATGCCGTTCGGGGCCCTGGTCGAGGCGATGGACCCGCCGGCGCCGGACGAGGTTCGTCGCGCCGCCGCCGGGCTCGGCTACCGGGACTTTCTCACCGTCGCCCTGGTGGTACCCGCCGAGCGCGTGGCCTGGGACGACAACTGGATCTACATCCACGCTCCCGACGTGCGGACGATGCGCATCCAGAACTTCGGATCCTGGTCGCCCTTCCTCGTCAAGGACGGCCGCAACGTCCTGGGCCTCGAGTACACCGTGTTCGAGGGTGATCAGTCATGGACGGCGAGCGACGAGGAGCTGATCGAACGGGGCAAGCAGGAGCTCGAGCAGCTGGGACTCATGGAGGCCGCCGACGTCGAGGCGGGCTACGTGGTGCGGATGCCCAAGGCCTACCCCATCTACGACGAGCACTACCGGGCCAACGTGGAGGTGCTGCGGAGCTGGCTGGATGCCAACGCCGTCAACGTCTATCCCGTCGGTCGCAACGGCATGCACCGCTACAACAACCAGGACCACTCGATGTACACGGCCATGCTGAGTGTCGAGAACATCCTCGGGGCCGACCACGACATCTGGAGCGTCAACGTCGAGGCCGACTACCACGAGGAGAAGTCAGCCGACGGGCCCGGGCAGGGTCGGTCGGGAACGGGCCGAGATGCCCCGGTGCTCCGCCGTGAGTACCTCGACGCCGCTCGCCGCTAGCCGCGAAACGGACCGAGTCCGGCCCGCTGGCTCGAACACCACCCGGCACGAGAATGGAATCGGACTTCAGCGTCGAGGCCGACTCGAGCGAGGAGTAGACGACTCGCGGGTCGGCGTGGCGTTGGTCTCGAAGGGGTTGAGCCTCCTGGGTGGCTCTCTATCGCTGTTTCCCGAAGAGCCGCCGCTCGCAATTGCCTGGCCGTCTGTTGATCCGAGCCCAGCTGAAGCGTTTTGCCGGTCGGCCGTCAGCTCACTTTGATGCCATTCCGGCGCGCCCCCGCGCTCCTTCAGTGCCGCCCACAGCGGGGAGTAGCGAACGATGCAGTAGAGAGCCCACAGCCCGTCCCGCCACCCGATCTTCTTGCCCTGTGAGTAGGTGCGGCCCGAGTACGAGATGCCCACCTCGTAGATGCGCCAGCGCCCGCTGGCGACCTTGGCCGTCACCTCGGCCTCGAAGCCGAAGCGGTCCTCCCGCAGCTCGATGTGCTCGAAGACCTCTCGTCGGAAGGCCTTGTAACACGTTTCCATATCGGTCAGGTTGAGGTTCGTCGACATATTCGAGACCGTTGTCAGGAACTTGTTGCCGACGCTGTGCCAGAAGTACAAGACGCGGTGTGGCTGTGCCGTATGGAACCGGGAGCCGTAGACGACGTCCGCCTTGTTCTCCAGTAGAGGCGCCAGAATGCTGGGGTAATCGACGGGGTCGTACTCGAGGTCGGCATCCTGGACGATCACCAACGGACCGCGGGCCCGAGCAAAGCCTCGACGCAGAGCGGCGCCCTTTCCACGGTTGATCGGCTGTGCGATCACCACGAGACGAGGATCCGAGATGGCCTTGAGGACACTCAGGGTTTCGTCGGTGGAGCCGTCGTCGACAGCGATGAGCTCACGCGTGTAGGGCGAGGACAACACGCGCTCTGTCACCTGGCCCACGGTGTCCGCCTCGTTGAAACAGGCCATGACCACCGACAGACAGGCCTCCCCGAGCAGTTGGTCGGTCGACTCGCCACTCATCGATGAACCTCCATAGACGTCAATTCGACCTCGACAATCAGGGACCGACCCAGTGACGTCGCCAGCCTCCTCATGGCTTGTCGTCCGGACAGGCTCCTGACGGATTGTCGAAGGTGGCATTCTTCGTCCACGAACCCGCCCACCAGCCGTTCGCCGCGGGTGGCAGTTGGAACACCGGAGTCAACGCCTGCACGACGGACTGGCCGAGGGTCGCCGCTCCCGTGGGACAGAAGTGGGCGTTGTCGAGCTTGCGGGCTCGGCTCCACGTCCCACCCGGCCCGGGCAACCATGTCGAGAACTGTCCGTTCACGTCGAGCGCATCAGCGACCGGCAGGTACATGTAGTGGCCGGGCCACTGCGCCGACAGCGAACCCATCAGGGAGTTCCAAGTCTCCCGCTGGTCCTCTGCTTTGGCGACGTCCTGGGCGCGCTTGGCGGGATCGATGTCGGCGATGCTCGGGCCCGTCCGAGGAGTCTGCATGATGCTCACGCCGTCCACCCCGTTCCCAGGAGCCATCAGCTCGCCCATGGCCTGCTCGACCAGGCGGCTGTAACCAACTGGATTGGCCTTGGCTGCGTCGTCGTCCCAGCTCCACATGCCCAGGACCACCTCCGGCCGGTACTGGCTGATGACTCGGGGCCACTGGGTGACCCAGCTCGAGGTCGCCGTGAGCCCCCATCCGACAACCGAGTTGTCGGAGACCACCTTCACGACGCCGGTTGCCTCCAGCGCCGCCGTCACTCCCGGAGAGGCGTCGTGCATCAGGCTGTCGCCGATGATCATCACCCGCAGAGGGTCGGCGGGTGACAGGACCCTACCCGGCGGGAGAGCTATCGTCGGCTTGGCCAGGAGAGACATGTCGCTGTCCACCAGGTCGCCGACGCGCCTCTCTCCTCTGTCGCTGAGGTGGACGCCGTCCCTGAGGTCGCCCGGCGTCAGTCGTGATGCCATGTCGTAAAGGGTGACGTCGGGGTGGGCGGCGACGAACGACCGGTACACCCCGTTGACTGCATCGACCCTGGCCGGTTGCGACATGGTGGGCGTCCCTCGATCGGGCTGCGACTGCGGATGGTCCAAGGGCACGGTCCCGATGACGACGTGAGCGCCCTCTGATTCGAGCAACGAGGTCATCTGGGTCAGCCATCGGCCACCGACGAGGTGATCTGCGGTCTCCCACGGACCGAACCACAGCAGGGCGACCTTCGGCTTCGTTTGGTCGAGCAGCCGAGGCCACTGTGAGCGCCACCGACAATCCGGGGGTGGCGTGGTTGGCGCGGTGGCACCGTTCGCGTTGTCCGCCGTGTAGCCCTCGACGATGCTGCACCCGAGGAAGGCGCCGTTGTGCACGGCCAGGCCGTGAGCGTTCCCTTGCTCGGCCATGCCCCACGCGAGCGTGAGTGCCGTGCTGTCACCGAGCACGAGCAGACTGGGGGAACCCGACGCCGCGGGGGCGGGCGGAGGCGGAACCGGAGCGGCGGCCGTGGCGACCGAGCCGGGTGCGATCGTGGCGAACAGCACCGCGACTGCCGTCGCGGCCAGTCCGAGAGGGGCGGCGACCCATGCCCGCCATGATTTGAGACGGGCCCTCCGAATGGGTCGCTCGACGAGCACATAGCTCGCCGTGGCCAGGGCCAGCATCGTCCCGACCTGGGCGCCCTTCAACGGCCAACCCGATAGCCCGGTGTTCGCATCGGTCATCAGCACGATCACCGGCCAGTGCCACAGGTAGAGCCCGTACGAGATGATCCCTATCCAACGAAGCGGCGGAAGTGAGAGCACGGCACCGAGGGGCCCCGTGCGCGCACCACTCACACTGGCGATGACCACGGCGGTGACCACCCCCACTGCGAACAGTCCCCCCTGCCACATCCACCCTGGGGGACCGGCAGCGCTCACGCAGAAGTAGACGAGCAACCCCATGGCGATGATGCCGGCGCCGTGGAGTAGCCGCTGGGCCCGTCGGGTCGGCGTGGACCGCGATCGCCTGGTCGCAGCCACCGCCAACGCGGCGCCGATCAGCAGCTCGAAGGCCCGGGTGTCAGTCCCGTAGTAGATGCGGCTGGGGTCGACGCCTGGGTGGTAGAGGACCGCCATCAAGGCGACGGACGCCCCTGCCATCGCCGTGATGGCACCAAAGAGCAGACGCCGTGAGCCACGGGTTACCTTCCAGAGCACGACGACGATGAGCGGCCACAGCAGGTAGAACTGCTCTTCGATGGCGAGCGACCAGGTGTGCTTGAGTGGCGAGGGGGCCGAGAACTGGGCGAAGTAGGACTGGTGTCCGAAGATCAGATGCCAGTTGGCGCTGTAGAAGAGCGTGGCGAGCGCATCCGGGCGCAGGCTCGACCGGTCCAAGCCAGGTCCGCCGAGACCGGCATAGATGGACAGCGCAGCCAGCACGACCAGCAACGCGGGTAGCAGTCGCCGCGCCCGCCTGGCCCAGAAGGCACGGAACGCGATCCCCCCGGTGCGCGCCCGCTCACCTACCAGCAGACCGGTGATCAAGAACCCGGACAGGACGAAGAAGACGTCGACTCCCAGGTAGCCACCACCGGCCCGGCTCAGGTTCAGGTGGTAGGCGATGACCGCCGTGACCGCGAACGCCCGCAAACCGTCGAGGGCGGGCATGTACGCCGCGCCGCGCCCCTGCTGCTGCTGGGATGCGGGCCGGGGACTCGGCGCGATCGGCGTGCGTGTGGGGGTCGTGACCATGCTGGTTCTGCGGAATCCTCTAGTTCTCCGAGGAGGAGCCGTCAGACCCGCGGCATCTCCCCCGCCAAGTTTGGCCCATCGACCCCCCAAAGGAACGGTGGCATCCTGCCCTGGGCATACCGCTCGCGTACAGCTGTCCGAGGGTAGCCGACGGGCCCGTGGTTGTAGCGGCCCCTTGGCCTCGTTCGCTTCCTGCGGTCCGGCCCCGCCGGCGTCCTGGCGCCGTGTCGGCGGTGGCGGGGTCCGCTCGGCTTGTGGGGCGGCACGCAGGGGTACCCTTTCCGAGATCGCAGTTCGTTAGCATGACGGAGTGGATTGGCATACGGCGGACGGGGCCGAGACGCGGTTAGGCCACTTCGTACCCCGGTCTACGGTTGTGCTACTCGCCGGCGGCGCTCCATGAGTATGCCGCGCCATCGAGGAGACAAGTGGCAACGTTCCGTCCGGCCAGTTCGCTAGCCGACAGAGCGAGATCCGCCGTCAACGCGGCAGAAGGCCATCGTCCCTCTGGCGCCGCTCTGCGGACGGCTACACCACTGGCGCTGGCCGGTGTGGCCGCCAACGCGGCCAACGTCATCGTCACCATCACCATCGCCCATCTGCTCAGCTCCCGCGACTACGGGTCCCTCGGGCAGCTGCTGGTGCTGTTCCTCTTGTTGTCGATGCCGGGGTCGGCCCTGTTGGTCGCGGTGGTGCACAGGGTGACGGCGTGGTCGATGGCAGGCCAGGCCGAACGGATCAAGCCCTGGGTCGCCAAGATGCGACGCTCGGGGATCGTCGGCCTCGTTCTGCTCGCCGCGCTGGCCTGGCTGAGCCGGTCCGGGCTCGCCTCGCTTCTCTCGCTCCCGAACCCCGACGGCGTGGCTGAGTTCCTGATCGCAGGCGGGGCGTGGGGCCTGCTCTCGTTCGAGCGGGGGCTCATCCAGGCCGATCGCAACTACACGGGCCTGGCATGGAACCTGAGTGTCGAGGCCGGCGTCCGAACGACCCTCACCGTCGTCCTCATCGCCGCCGGGCTCGGCGTCGAGGGAGCCGCCCTCGCCCTGCTCGCCGCCATGGGGGCTGCCATCGGGCATGCACGCTGGGCGGAGGTGCGGGCCCGCCCGGCGTCCCTACCGGCGGCCGAGCCCGAGCTCGAGCCCGACGCCGGCCCTCCGGTCCTGCCCACCGAGGACGAGGCCGAGACCGGCCCGGGAGGCTGGTCGGGGGGAGGAGCCGGCCCGGGAGGCTGGTCGGACGGAGGAGCCGGCCCGGGAGGCTGGTCGGACCGACCGGACGACCTTGTCGCCGCTGCTCCAGCCGCCGCTGTCCACGATCGGGGAGTCCGGGCCCGCCACCTCGCCGTCGATCTGTCTGCGGCCCTCCTGGCCCTGTTCTTCCTCGCCTGCCTGCAGGGGCTCGACGTCGAGATCGTCGGACGTGATGCCCCGGGCTCAGTGGGGTCGTACAACGCCATCTCCGTGGCGTGCAAAGCGGTTGTCTTCCTGGCGATCGTCCTCAGCGGCTACCTCCTGCCCGAGGCGATCGTCCGCTGGCGCCGAGGGGGCCACGCGCTGAGCCAGCTCGGCGTGGCCCTCGGCCTGGTGGCGCTGCCCGTCGTCATCCTCGCCATCCTGGCCGCCGCCGCTCCCGTGGAGATGCTGCGGATCCTCTTCGGGCCCGACAAGGTTGGTGCCGCGTCCGCCTTTGCCACCCTTGCCCTCGCCATGGGCTGTCTCGCCGCCAGCACGCTGTTCACCTACTACCTCCTGGGAATCGGACGCCGGTGGGTCGTCGGCGTCCTGGCCCTGGCGACCCTCCTCACCGTGGTGCTCGTGAACGCCGCCCACGGGCACGCCGTCTCGACCGCTCGGACCGAGCTCGCCTGTCAGGGCGTCCTGGCCCTCATCCTGGGCGTGCTGGTGGTGTCAGCTCCCAGGCGCATCCGATCCGGTAGCCTGACTCGTCCGTGACACGGCGGCCTGGCAGCGGGCAGCGCCCGGTCGCGAGACGTTGACGAGGAGCATGAGGCAGATGGATTTCGAGGCGGGCTCGGCCACGCCTGGACCCGGCTCCCGACGAGACACCGCCGATGCCGCCTCCCGGGCCGATGCTCCGCTGCGTACCAGGGCGAGCATCCAGGACGACGACATCGCCGCCATCGCCGGCGAGGCCGGCCTACACCGCATTCACATCCTCGCGTGGCGCGACCTCGACGATCCGGAGGCTGGCGGCTCCGAGCTGCATGCCTCAACGATCGCCCGTCTCTGGGCACGAGCCGGGCTCGACGTCACCATGCGCAGCTCGGCTGCGGCCGGGCACCCCACCCACGCCCACCGTGACGGGTACCGGGTGGTCCGCAAATCGGGACGGTACGCGGTGTTCCCTCGCACCGCCCTCAGCGGTCTCGTGGGCCGGACCGGTCAGCGGGACGCGCTGGTCGAGGTCTGGAACGGCATGCCCTTCTTCTCGCCGGCGTGGGCCCGGTGTCCACGCGTGGTGTTCCTGCACCACGTGCACGCCGAGATGTGGCGGATGGTGCTCAAGCCCGAGATCCTCGCCCGCCTCGGGGAGATGGTCGAGTTCACGGTGGCGCCACCCGTCTACCGCCGGAGCCGCATCGTCACGCTGTCGTCATCATCGAAGCAGGAGATCGTCGAGATGCTCGGGCTTCCAGAGCGCAACATCTCGGTGGTCTCACCGGGCGTCGCCCCTCGCTTCTCGCCGGGCGGAGTCCGTTCGCCCCACCCGCTCGTCGTGGCCGCCGGACGGCTCGTGCCGGTCAAGCGCTTCGAGATGCTCATCGACATACTCGTGAAGCTGCGGGAACGCCACCCCGGCCTCGAGGCGGTGATCGTCGGTGAGGGCTACGAGCGCCCCGCCCTCGAGGCCCGCGTCCGCGCCGCGGGCGCCGCCGGATGGCTGACGCTGCCCGGCCACCTCAGCGACAACGATCTGCTGGCGTTGTACCGGACGGCCTGGGTCCTG
>VAWP01000129.1 GCA_005888295.1 Actinomycetota bacterium | reverse complement strand
CCGCGCCGATTCCGACGCTGGCCGGCGCGTCGCCAGTCTGCTCGGAAGACAGCTCGTCTCCACCTTCACCGGGGTGACCTCTCACGTCCCGACGAGTGCAGTGGAAGCAGCGGTGCGTCAGGCCCGGGCCGACGGGATCGACGGGCTGGTCTCGTTCGGGGGCGGCTCGTGCGCCGACCTGGGCAAGGCGGTGTGCTTCTTCGTCGAGCAGCAGGCGGGGACGCCGGGCATGTCGGCGATGGACCGGCCGGTCGTGGCTCACGTGGCCGCGCCGACGGCGTACTCGGGGGCGGAGGTCACGCCGTTCTTCGGGATGACCGATCCCGCCACCCGGCGCAAGAGCGGCGCCGGAGGTCCGACTACGGCCCCGGTGGCTGCGGTGTACGACCCGCTCGTGACCCTCGACACGCCGGCTCGGGTCAGCGCCGAGACGGGGATGAACGCCCTCGCCCACGGGGTGGAGGCGATCTACGCCACCCGTCGGACGCCCGAGGCCGAGGCCGTGGCGCTCGCATGTGTCCAGCGGGTGGCGGCCTCGTTGCCCGGCGTCGTCGAGGATCCCGGCGACGTGTCCGCCCGGACGGCGATGCTCGTGGGCGCCGCCCTGGGCGGCCGGGCCCTGCAGAACGCGAGCATGGGGGTGCACCACGGGCTCGCGCAGCTCCTCGGCGGGCGCACCGGGATCGCCCACGGCCTGGCCAACGCATTGATGCTCGCCCACGTCGTACGCTTCAATGCCGAGGCGGTGCCCGTGGACGTGGCGAGGATCGGCGCCGCTCTGGGAGAGCCCGACGACGCGGCCGGCGCCTGCGACCGGCTGCGGGCCAGACTCGGGCTGCCCGGCCGTCTCTCCGAGTGTGGGGTGACCGAGCAGGATCTCGACGCCGTTGCCCGCATGTCCCAGGGCAACGCGAACGTGGCGCTCAATCCACGCCCGGTGAGCGAGGAGGCGGCGCGCGAGATCCTGGCCGAGGCCTGGTGACAGCGGGGAGTAGGATCGCCATCACGAGCGCAACAAGGGGGCTCCATGAAGCGGATGCTGTCGGTCGATGATCTGGCCCGCGACGAGCGGTTCGAGCGGATCCAGATCGAGGACGTGGTGTTCGACGCCCGGAGGTCGAGGAGCGATCGACGCAACATCCTCGATCACCGCGATACCGAGTCACCGGATGCCGCCCGGGCGCTGATGCACGGCATCTTCGTCGGAGAGATCCAGGCCCTCGAGGGCGCAGGCCGCACGTGCTACGACTTCGACACCGGCGCCGGCCACGACGAGATCCCCTTCGCCATGAAGCTGGACATGGCCCGCCAGTGCTGGGACGAGGCACGCCACGTGGAGATCTCGGTCAAGCTGACCGAGCACATGGGCACCGGCATCGGCGAGTTCTCCGAGCAGACCATGCTGTTCCAGGCCGCGTGCAACTCGGACCCGGTTCTCCGCCTCACCGGAGTCAACCGGGCGCTCGAGGGGCTCGCCATCGACGTGTTCAACACGATGCGGGAATACGGGGACGCGGTGTCGGATCCGGTGTTGTACTTCTGCGAGGACTGGATGCTCGCCGACGAGGTGACCCACGTGAAGATGGGCTCGGACTGGCTCCGGCGGCTCACCGCGACCGACAAGGAGCGACAGGCGCAGGCCCTCGACTTCCAGCGAACCGTCGACAAGCTGTTCAGCTTCGGCGGGCTACGCGGCGAGAGCGATGACAACCCGGTGCACCTGGCCCGGAAGTTCAGGACCATGGCCGGGTTCAGCGACGAGGAGATCGTCGAGCTGGTCGACATCGCCGCCCAGGCCCAGGCCGAGGCCGAGGCCAACTCGGCCGCGGCGGGTGCGCCAGCCTCCTAGAGGTTGACCACCGGGCAGGTGAGGGTGCGGGTGATGCCCTCGATGAGCTGGACCCGACTGACGACCATCTTGCCCAGCTCGTCGACCGAGCTCGACTCGGCGCGGACGATCACGTCATAGGGACCGGTGACGTCCTCGGCCGAGACCACGCCCTGGATCTTGGCGACCTGCTCGGCGACGTGGGCGGCCTTCCCGACCTCTGTCTGGATCAGCACGTAAGCAATTACGGACACCGGATCCTCCTCGCCTCGCGGAGCCCGCATCGTAGTTCCGGACACCCGGCCTGGTCTGGTAGTCAGTGCCCATGGTCGAGCTCATCCCGAGAGACGTGCTGTTCGGCAACCCGGAGCGGGAGAGCCCGAGGGTGTCTCCCGACGGCACCCGCCTGGCCTGGCTGGCGCCGGTCGAAGGGGTGCTGAACGTCTGGGTGGCCAGCCTGGGCCCTTCCGGCCCGGGAGGCCGGTCCGTCGACACGACCGGCCCGGGAGGCCGATCCGTCGACCTGGCGGGCGCCATGCCCGTGACCGACGATCGCGACCGCGGCATCCGGACCTTCCTCTGGGCCCACGACGGCACCCACCTCCTCTACCTCCAGGACCGCGGCGGCGACGAGAACTGGCGGCTCTACGACGTCGACCTCGAGACCATGGCGGGCCGTGACCTGACGCCCTTCGAGAACGTGCAGGCCCAGGTGCTGGCGGTGGACAAGCGGTTTCCCGACGATGTCCTCGTCGGGCTCAACCGGGACAACGAGCAGCTCCACGACGTCTACCACCTCGACCTGGTGAGTGGCGAGCTCGTCAAGGCCGTCGACAACCCGGGAATGGTCGGCTGGGTGGCCGACGCCGACCTCGTGGTGCGGGCCGGGCTCGCTCCCGAGCCCGACGGCGGCTTCGTCGTCATGGTGCGGGACACGGCGGAGGGGGATTGGCGACCGTTCCAGCGGGTGCCGGCCGAGGACGCCCTGACGAGCTCGCCGGTGGCCTTCACCCGCGACGGCGGGAGCCTCCTGGCCGTCAGCTCGATCGACGCCAACACGGGGCGCCTCGTGCGCGCCGAGCTCGGTACCGGGGCCGTCGAGGTGATCGCCGCCGATCCTGTCAACGACGTCACCGACGTGCGCCTGCACCCCGATACCCGGCAGGTGCAGCTCGTGACCTTCGCCCGCGAGCGGGCCGATTTTCTCGTGCTCGATCCCGACATCGAGGACGACATGGCCGCCATCCGGTCGCTGCATCCGGGAGACCCGGTGCTCCAGGGACACGACGACGCCGACGCCACCTGGCTGGTCGCCTTCACCAACGACTCGGGACCGGTTCCGTACTTCGCCTACGACCGAGCGACGAGGGAGGGCCGGCTGCTCTTCGAGCACCAGCCCAGCCTGAGCGACTACGAGCTGGCGGCGATGGAGCCCTTCTCGTACGAGGCGCGCGACGGCCTGCTGATCCACGGCTACCTGACCTTTCCCGTCGGCGAGCGGCGGGAGGGACTGCCGACCGTGCTCAACGTCCACGGCGGGCCGTGGGCACGCGACGAGTGGGGCTTCCAACCCGAGGGCCAGTGGCTGGCCAACCGCGGCTACCTCTGCGTGCAGGTGAACTACCGAGGGTCGACGGGCTACGGCAAGCAGTTCGTGAACGCCGGAGATCGCGAGTGGGGCGGAAGGATGCACGACGACCTGGTCGACGCCGTGAGGTGGATCGTGGATCGGGGCATCGCCGATCCGGCGCGGATCGCCATCTACGGCGGCTCCTACGGCGGCTACGCGGCGCTGGTGGGAGCGGCGTTCACGCCGGAGTTGTTCCGGGCCGCGATCGACGTGGTTGGACCCTCCAACCTGGAGACGTTGATCCGGTCGATACCGCCGTATTGGGCCCCGTTGATCGCCCTGTTCCACACCCGGGTCGGCAACCCCGACACCGACGCCGAGCTCCTCTGGTCACGCTCGCCGCTGTCTCGCGCCAAGGACATCAAGGTGCCGCTCCTCATCGCTCAGGGGGCGAACGACCCCCGGGTCAAGCAGGCCGAGTCCGAGCAGATCGTGGCGGCCCTCACGGGGGCCGGGATCGATCACGAGTATCTCCTCTTCCCCGACGAGGGGCACGGTTTCGCAAAACCCGAGAACCGCCTTCGTTTCTACGCCGCCGCCGAGCGCTTCCTGGCTCGTCACCTCGGGGGTCGCGCCGAGGACTGATCGAACGAGGGCACCGCCGCTGGGGCCGAAGCGCCCGCTTTCGACCGAATACGGAACAGGATCTCGGCACGATCCGCGCCTCGGGCAGGGGCGCGAGTCAGCGGGTCGAATCCGTAAAGAGTGCCGGTCCGATCTACGCCCCGGCTGATGCCACCCCCCGTCGCGCCTGGACCTGGCGCGGGGCTGGTGGCGAAGGCCGACATCGCCTGGACCGCCGTCCGCGCCCCTCTCCGACGGACCGTCAAGGCCCTCGACGCCGTTGCCGTCGTGGCGTGGGCGCTCCTCGCCGTCATGCTCCTGGCCCTCACCGTCGGCCCGACGCTCGGTGCGTTCGAGATCAGCCAGGGAGCACCGAGTGCCCCCGCCGTGCATCCCGTGCCGGCTCAAGCACCGCACTGGCAGGAACCGACGAGGTCGACGCCCTAGCCGCTGCGCGGCTGCGGGCAATGCCTCCGGCCGACCTCCCGGGCCGGCCCCAGAGCTCAGGCGTCGAGACGGCGTTCGAGCTGATCGAGCTCCTCGACGAGCGCGCCGGGCAGGCGCTCGCCGAGGCCGGCGAAGTGATCCCGGACGAGGCTCACCTCGCGGCGCCATTCGTCCGCGTCCACGCGGAGGAGCAGCTCCATGTCGGCGGGTGAGACGTCGGCACCCTCGACGTCGATGGCGCCAGGTGCGGGGACGTTCCCGATCGGCGTCGGCACGGCCTCACCCCGCCCGCTGACCCGCTCGAAGACCCACTCGAGGACCCGGCTGTTCTCGCCGAACCCGGGCCACAGCCAACGACCATCGGCGTCCTTGCGGAACCAGTTGACGCAGAAGAGCTTTGGGAGCTTGGCAGGGTCGGTGGCATTGCCGATGTCCAGCCAGTGGCCCAGGTAGTCGGCCATGTTGTAGCCGCAGAAGGGGAGCATGGCGAAGGGGTCCCGCCGCAGCTTGCCCACCTGGCCGGCCGCGGCGGCCGTGGTCTCCGAGGCCATGATCGAGCCCAGGAAGACCCCGTGGTGCCAGTCGAACGCCTCGAAGATGAGCGGCACCACCGACGCCCGCCGGCCCCCGAACAGGATGGCCGAGATCGGCACCCCGGCCGGGTCCTCCCACTCCGGCGCGATGGCCGGGTCCTGGCTGGCCGGCGCCGTGAAGCGGGCGTTTGGATGGGCGGCCGGCGTGCCGGACTCCGGAGTCCAGCTGTTGCCACGCCAGTCCGTGAGGTGCGCAGGCTTCTGCTCCGTCATGCCCTCCCACCACACGTCGCCGTCGTCGGTCAGCGCCGTGTTGGTGAAGATGCAGTTGCCGTCAAGGGTCAGCATGGCGTTGGGGTTCGTCTTCGTGCTCGTGCCCGGAGCC
>VAWP01000128.1 GCA_005888295.1 Actinomycetota bacterium | reverse complement strand
GCAGAACCTGTCACCGCTGAAGGTCGCTCTCGTCCAGGCCGCGAGAGGGGACATCACCAAGGCGCTGGCTGCCCTCGCGCCCGACCTCGCCACGCCCACCGATCTGCGCTCGGTGAGGAAGTTCCTCGAGGATCTGCTGGCAGGCAGGCTGCGGGTACCCGCCGAGGTACCGCAGCCTTCGGCGCCAACGGCGCGATCCTCCCGGTGGCCGGTATGGCTGCCTCGACCACGCCGCACGAGCCGGGGCGGCCCCCGCCCCACTCCGTAGAGCCGCCTTCGGTCGGCCGCGGCCCGAAGCTGGTCGTGGGGAAACCGCACGTGGCCTCCAGGTCCGGCCATCGGCCACGATGAGGAGATGGCCCGATTCCTGTCCGACGAGTGGCTGGCCGAGCTGAACGGCGCCGTGGCGTTCGACGATCACCTCCACGAGGCGGCATCGGGCTTGCGCCTGACCATCCAGCAGGTGGTCACCCGTCCCGACACCGGCGAGAGGTGCTACACCATCGAGATCGACGACGGTCGGGTGCGGCTCTCGGCCGGTCGGATCGAGAGTGCCGACGCCACCATCACCGAGGACTACGACACGGCGGCCGCCCTCGCCCGGGGCGAGACGACGCCCCAGGACGCCATCCTCGCCGGCAGGATCCGGGTGAGCGGCGACCTGGGCGCCCTGCTGAAGGGCCAGGAAGTGCTCGAGCTCGTCCGGGCCCGCTTCGACGACGTCCGGTCCCGGACCGAGTACTGAGATGGAAGTCCTCAACAGTCGGCTCCTCCTGCGGCCGACCGACCTCGAGCGGTCGCTGGCCTTCTATCGGGAGACGCTCGGGCTGGCTATCTATCGGGAGTTCGGCGAGGGCGACCACCGGGGAGTGGTGTTCTTCCTGGGCGGGGGCCTGCTCGAGGTCTCCGGCCGGGCCGAGGCCCCCGCGGGCCCCAACCTGGCCATGTGGCTCCAGGTCCGCGACGTCGACGCCGCCCACGACGAGCTGGCGGCCAAGGGCGTGACGGTGCTGCGGCCGCCCGTCACCGAGCCCTGGGGGCTCCGGGAGATGTGGGTCAGCGATCCCGACGGGCTGGCGCTGGCGATCATCGAGGTCCCCGCCGACCACCCGCTCCGACGCCGCTGATCCCTGACAGGGGGGAGGCAAGCAGCCGCTCGGGCGAGA
Source organism: Actinomycetota bacterium (assembly GCA_005888295.1). Taxonomy (GTDB): domain Bacteria; phylum Actinomycetota; class Acidimicrobiia; order Acidimicrobiales; family AC-9; genus AC-9. The sequence continues at coordinate 4,228 of VAWP01000128.1, read as the reverse complement.
TATCTTCTGGGGTTAACCACACACCCGAGCACAGGGGGCGCACGTGACGCTGAGCGGAGTGATCGACGACCACGTCCTGCAGCGGTACCGGGTACTGCTCGACGCCGAAGACGCCGCGTTCGACCAGTTGGCTCACGCCTACGAAGACGGCGATCGTGATCACTTCGAGGCCGACATGGCCGCCTGGCAGTCGGCGATCGACCGCCGGCTGGCCTACCTCCGCCAACTGGGGCTCAGCAGCACCCCCGTCTAACCGAGCAGCTCGGCCACCTCGGCCCGCTCCTCGAGGAGCTCCTCGGTCGTGACCCTGATGCGGTCCCGGCCCAGCTCGTCGTGCTCGAGGCCGGTCACCACCTCCCAGCCGGTGCCGGTCGAGCGCACCGGGTAGCCGAACTGGAGATCCTCGGGCACCCCGTACTCACCCGAGCTCGGCACGGCCAGCGACACCCAGTCTCCCGCGTCGGTCGGCGTGCGAATGCTGGCGACCGAGTCGACGACGGCGTTGGCGGCCGAGGCGGCCGACGAGGAGCCGCGTGCCTCGATCACGGCCGCCCCACGCTTCTGGACCGTGGTGATGAACTCCCCCCGGAGCCAGTCGTGGTCGGTGATGACCTCCGGCACCGGCCGACCGCCGATGCGGGCGTGGGCGAAGTCCGGGTACTGGGTCGTCGAGTGATTGCCCCAGACGCCCACGTTCGTGACGTCGGTGACCGGTACCCCCGCCCGCCTGGCGAGGAGGGCGACCGCTCGGTTCTGATCGAGGCGGGTCATGGCGAACCACCGCTCGACGGGGACGTCGCGCCCGTTGGTCCGGGCGATGAGGCAGTTGGTGTTGCAGGGATTGCCGACGACGAGGACGCGGACGTCGCTGGCCGCGTGCTCGGCGACGGCCCGGCCCTGCGGCCGGAAGATCCCGCCGTTGATGTTCAGCAGGTCCCGCCGCTCCATGCCCGCCTTGCGGGGCACCGAGCCCACGAGCAGCGCCCACGAGGTGCCGTCGAAGGCCTGCTTGAGGTCCGAGGTGACGACGATGTTCGACAGGAGTGGAAAGGCGCAGTCGTCCAGCTCCATCGCCACGCCCTCGAGCGCATGCATGGCGGGCTCGATCTCGAGCAGGCGCAGCACCACGGGTTGGTCCGGGCCCAGCAGCTGGCCGGACGCGATCCGGAACAGCAGGGCGTAGCCGATCTGGCCGGCGGCGCCGGTGACTGTGACCCGGACGGGTGCGGCGTCGGCGCTGGGCACGCAACCTCCTTCTAGAGCCGGTCGACGATGGCCGAGGCGAACTCGGACGTCTTGACCTCGGTCGCCCCTTCGGTCAGCCGGGCGAAGTCGTAGGTCACGATTCGCTCGGCGAAGGTGGCCTCCATGGCCCGAACGATGTCGTCGGCCGCCGCCTGCCACCCCAGGTGCTCGAACATCAGAACGCCCGAGAGCAGGAGGGACCCCGGGTTGACCTTGTCCTGGCCGGCGTAGCGGGGCGCCGTGCCGTGGGTCGCCTCGAAGATGCCGTGCCCGCTGACGTAGTTGATGTTGCCACCCGGCGCGATCCCGATCCCGCCGACCTGGGCGGCCAGGGCGTCGGAGAGGTAGTCACCGTTGAGGTTGGTCGTGGCGATGACGTCGAACTCGTCGGGGCGGGTGAGCACCTGCTGGAGGGTGATGTCGGCGATCGTGTCCTGGACGAGCACCCGCCCGCCGGGGTCGCCGCCGCAGTCCTCCCAGGCGACGGCCACGTCGGCGAACTCCTCGCGCACCAGTTCGTAGCCCCAGCTGCGAAAGGCGCCCTCGGTGAACTTCTGGATGTTGCCCTTGTGCACCAGGGTGACGGACCGTCGCCCTCGGGCCACGGCGTAGTTGACGGCGGCGCGGATCAGCCTCTTCGATCCCGTCTCGGAGACGGGCTTGATCCCGACACCCGAGTCGGGCCGCACCGACCAGCCCATCTCGTCGTGCAGGAACGTGATGAGCTTCTTCGCCTCCGGGGTGCCCTCCTGGACCTCGAGACCGGCGTAGACGTCCTCGGTGTTCTCCCGGAAGATCACCATGTCGACCTTCTCCGGGTGGCGCACGGGCGAGGGGACGCCCTGGAACCAGCGGACGGGCCGCAGGCACACGTACAGGTCCAGCACCTGGCGCAGGGCGACGTTGAGGGACCTGATACCGCCGCCGACCGGTGTGGTGAGCGGACCCTTGATGCCGATGAGGTAGTCCGCGAAGGTGCTGACGGTCTCCTCGGGCAGCCACGTCCCCGTCTCGTCGAACGCGGTCTGGCCGGCGAGGACCTCCTTCCACGCGACCCGGTGCCCGTGCTTGGCCGCCGCCGTGTCGAGCACCCGCTGGGCGGCAGGCCAGATGTCGACGCCGATGCCGTCTCCCCTGATGAACGGCACGATCGGCTCGTCGGGCACCTGGAGGGCGCCCTCGCTCGACATGGTGATGCGCTCGGCCATGCCGTCGAGCCTAGTGTCGGTGGGACTACTCGCCCCTAGTCGGGGGGACCCTCAGACGGCGGGACCGAGGCCCAGGTTGTTGTAGATCTCCCGGGTCGCGGCAGCTTGGTTCATGGTGTAGAAGTGCAGACCGGGCACCCCCTCAGCCAGCAACTTCTGGCCCAGCTCGGTGGCCACCTCGACACCGATACGGCGCACCTCGTCGGGTTGGTCGGCCACCGGTTCAAGGCGGTCGGTCACCGACCGCGGCACCTCGGTCCCCGACAGCTCGCACATCCTGGTGACCGTGCGAACGCTGGTGATGGGCATGATGCCGGGGATCACCGGTTTGTCCACACCGAGGGCGGAGAGCGACTCGACCAGATCCAGATAATCCTCCAGGTGGAAGAAGAACTGGGTGATGGCGAAGTCGGCGACCTCGAGCTTGAGGGCGGTGTGGCGGCGGTCGGTCGCCCGGTCCGGCGCCTGGGGGTGTCCCTCGGGGTGGGCGGCCACGGCCACACAGAACGGTGACACCGAGCGCGCCAGCTCCACGAGATCCAGGGCGTACCGGAGGTCGCCGTCGGGCAGGCCGGAGTCGGCATCGAGGGGCGGGTCCCCGTGGAGGGCCAGGATGTTCTCGACCCCGGCGTCCCGGTAGCGGACCAGGACATCTTCGAGCTGCTCCCGGCGGTGGGCGGCGCAGGTGAGGTGGGCCATGGCCGTCATGGAGCTCTGGTGCTGCAGGCGTACGACGAGGTCGTGGGTCCGCTCCCTGGTTGACCCGCCCGCGCCGTAGGTGATCGAGGTGAACGCCGGCCGCAGCAGCTGCAGCTCGGCCAGGGCCGTCTCCAGGCGGCGCTCAGCCGTCTCGCTGCGCGGGGGCCAGAGCTCGATCGAAAAGGTCCGACCCCCCTCGAGCAGGTCCGAGATCCTCGCCATGGTCCTGAGAGCGTACTTCTCCCCCGGCGAACCCGAGCCCGCCGGCCCAGGTTGGGCCCTATCCTCGCTGGGCCCGTCGCTCGGCGGCCCGCACGGCGTTGCTCAGCAGCATGGCCCTGGTCATCGGTCCCACCCCGCCGAGCCGTGGGGTGAGCCACCCGGCGACCTCGGCGACGGACTCGTCCACATCCGACAGGAGGCGCTTGCCCGCCCAGGAGGTCCCCGCCCCGACCACCGCAGCGCCTGGCTTGACCATGTCGGGCCGCACCAGGCCGGCCCGGCCGGCGGCAGCGACGAGGATGTCCGCCCGGCGGGTGTGGTCGCCGAGATCCGGCACGCCGGTGTGCACGACGGTGACGGCGGCGTTGGCGTTCGGTCGCTTGAGGGCCAGCAGCAGGGCCAGCGGCCGCCCGATGGTGAGCCCCCGGCCGATGATGACGACGTGCCGGCCCTCGATTGCGACCCCGTTGGCCACCAGCAGCGCCTGGATACCCGCCGGTGTGCAGGGAACAGGTCCGTCGGCGCCCATCACCAGACGACCGAGGTTCACCGGGTGCAACCCGTCGACGTCCTTGTCGGGATCGACGGCCAGCAGCGCCGCCTCTTCGTCGAGACCGCCGGGAAGGGGGAGCTGGACCAGGTAGGCGTCCACCTCGGGGTCGGCGTTGAACCGGGCGATGGTCGCGTGCAGCTCTTGCTCGCTGGTCGTGGCGGGCAGGTGGGCGTGGACCGATGCGATGCCGACCTCGGCGCTGTCCTGGTGCTTCATCTCGACGTAGCGGGCGCTCGGCCCGTGGTCACCCACGAGAATCGATCCGAGGCCAGGCTGGACGCCGGCGCCCTTGAGCTCTCGC
>VAWP01000070.1 GCA_005888295.1 Actinomycetota bacterium | reverse complement strand
GACGGTGGCGTCAACCGGTCAGGGAGTGGCCGAGCTGTGGGGGGAGCTCGGTCGCCACCGCGTCTTCCAGGAGGAGCAGGGTCACCTCGACCGGCGGCGGGCTCGTCGCCTCGAGGAGGAGCTGCGGACGATCGTGACCCGACGACTCGAGCAGCATGCCGACAGCCTGTCGACGAGCGCGTCGTACGACAGCGTGAGGTCGGCGATGATCGAGCGCCGCCTCGATCCCTACCAGGCGGCCGATGAGATCCTCGACGGCATGGCGGGCTAGGGGCTGGCCTCGGGGGGCGACCTCCCACGGGTATCGCGCGTTTCGGCTTGTCAGTTATGTCGCGGCACAAATGCAATACGTCGCGCGACATAACTGGAAACAGTGTTGGAGCACTCTCTCTGCGGACGGCTCGGGTCGAGCTCCGGGCGTTACCGGCCGACGAAGCTGGCCTTGCCGGGTCCCTGCTCGAGGAACGAGCGGACCCCGATCCCCGCGTCCTCCGTGCGGAACGACTCGACGAACATCGATCGCCCGCTTGGCCAGGCCCTGGGCCACCCCCGGCCCGCGGGCCAGCTCGGACGCCCACGAGAGGGCGGCGTGGAGCACCTCGGACGCAGGGACGACCCGGTCAACCAGGCCGATGCGCTCGGCCTCGGCCGCGCCCACCTGCCGGCCGCTCAGGATCAGGTCCTTGGCCCGAGCGGCACCGATCAGGCGAGGCAGGCGCTGCGTTCCTCCGCCGCCGGGGATGATGCCGAGCAGCATCTCGGGCTGCCCCAGCTTGGCGTTCTCTGCCGCCACCCGGAAGTCGCACGCCAGGGCCAGCTCGCACCCTCCGCCGAGGGCGAACCCGCAGACGGCGGCGATCGTGGCCCGAGGAATGCTGGCGACGGCGTCGAGCGCAGCGTGAAACGAACCGGTGACCTCGGCCGCCTCCGACGGTCCTCGGAGCTCGGAGATCTCGGCCCCGGCGCAGAAGATGCGCTCGCCTCCCCAGATCACCACCGCGCCCGGGGGGTCCATCGACAGCTCCGACGCCACGGCGGCGAGCTGGCTGAGGACCTCTCTCGAGAGGGCGTTCATCTTGGGCCGGTCGAGGCGGATCAGGGCGACCCCGTCGGGCCGCCGCTCGACTGACACGTTCGGCTCGGGCATGCGCGCACCGTAGCCGCCTCTCAGGCCCAGGCGGCGAGGCCCATCTCGGTGGCGCTGGCCAGGTCCTCGTGGGAGGGGACAACCCGCACGGTGAAGCCGTAGCGGCCGGCCTGCTCGCACGAGAAGGTGGCCCTGTACCGGAGGGCGCCGGCGCGCCCGACCCCCCCGTCGCCCTCGGGCCCCGCGGGCGCCATGGGCACCACCGCCGCGGCCGCGAGGCCACCGTCGGCTCCGACCGGTCCGTGGGCCAGCTCCACCGACACGTCGCGCTCGTCGAGCGAGCCGAGCACGACCACGGCGTCGACGCGCCGTTTGGCGCCGAGATCTGCAGGGGTGGTCTCGGAGTCGACGGAGACGACGCGGACAGCGGGCCAGGCAGCCGAGACCTTCGCCTTCCAGTGCGCGAGGGCGCGGGCCCGCTCGTAGCTCGATGCGGAGAGGGACTCGACCCGCCGGGCCGCGGGCTCGTAGACGAGCCGGGTGTAGTCACGCACCATCCGCGGTGCGACCACGCGGGGACCGAGCGAGCCGAGCGAGGCCTTGACCTTGCGCACCCAGCCCGTCGGGACGGAGCCGTCGGGCCGGTCGTAGAAGAGCGGCACGACCTGGCGCTCCAGAACGTCGAAGAGGTTGGCCGCCTCGACGGCGTCTCGGCGGCCCTCGTCCTCCTCGTGCTCGGCCGAGGCGATGGCCCAGCCGTTGTCGCCGTCGAACCACTCGTCCCACCATCCGTCGAGGATGGAGAGGTTGAGGGCTCCGTTGAGGGCGGCCTTCTGCCCGCTCGTTCCGCAGGCCTCCTGTGGGCGGCGCGGGATGTTGAGCCAGACGTCGCAGCCCTGGCACAGGGCCAGTCCCACGGCGATGTCGTAGTCCTCCACGAACACCACCCGGTGGCGGATCGACGGGTCCCGCGAGAACTGCACCATGCTGCGGATCATGTACTTGCCACCGTCGTCGGCCGGGTGGGCCTTGCCCGCCAGCACGAGTTGCACGGGCCGCTCCTCGGACGCCAGCAGGGCCGTCAGCCGCTCGGCGTGCGAGAGCAGCAGTGTGGCCCGCTTGTAGGGGACGAAGCGCCGGGCGAAGCCGATGGTGAGGATGGCGGGATCGAGGACCTCGGCGCCCAGGCGCGAGCGCACGAAGCTGACCAGTCGCTCCCGAGCCTGCTGCCGGACCCGCCAGATCTCGTCGTCGCGGAGGTCCTCGATCCTGGCCCAGGTGCTGGAATCGGCATCGGCCCACGCCGGCAGGAGGCCCCTGGTCAGAAGGTCGCCCATCTCGGGAGAGACCCACGTGGCAGGGTGCACGCCGTTGGTGACCGAGCCGATGGGCACCTCGTCCGCGTCGATGTCGGGCCACAGGTCGCTGAACATCGTCCTGCTCACCGAGCCGTGCAGCCGCGAGACGCCATTGGCCGCGCCGGCCAGCCGGAGGCCCATGACCGCCATGTTGAACGGGGCGTCAGGAGGCTCGTCAGGCCTGTGGCCCAGAGCCATGAGCCGGTCGAAGCCGATCCCGCACTCCTCCGCCCAGCCGGCGAAGTAGCGCTCCATGAGCGTGCGTGAGAACCGGTCGATGCCAGCCGGCACAGGTGTGTGGGTCGTGAAGACCGTCCCGGCGCGCACGGCCTCGAGGGCCTCGTCGATCGTCAGGCGCTCGTCGACGACGAGGCGGCGGATGCGCTCGAGGCCGAGGAAGCCGGCGTGGCCCTCGTTGGAGTGGAACACCTGCGCCTGTTCGCCCACGGCGTCCAGGGCCCGGACGCCTCCGATGCCCAGGAGGATCTCCTGGCGCAGCCGGTGCTCGGTGTCGCCTCCGTAGAGCCGGTCGGTCACCGCCCGGCCGGCGGTGTCGTTGCCGTCGACGTCGGTGTCGAGCAGGTAGAGGTGCACCCGTCCGACGTCGGCGCGCCAGACCCGGGCGACGACCGGTCGGTCGGCGAGGTCGACCTCGACGACGGCGCCCTCGACCAGCCGCACCGGCATGGCGTGGGGATCGAGGGCCGGGTACCGCTCCTGTTGCCAGCCGTCGTGGCCCAGGTGCTGACGAAAGTACCCGTACCGGTACAACAGACCGATCCCCACGAGGGGGATGCCGAGGTCGCTCGCCGCCTTGAGGTGGTCACCAGCCAGCACACCCAGCCCGCCCGAGTACTGGGGGAGGGCCTCGGCGATGCCGAACTCCGGCGAGAAGTAGGCCACGGACCGCAGGGCGCTCGACCCCTGTCCCTGGAACCACAGGGGCGCCTCGAGGTAGCGGTCCAGATCGGCCCGTACCTCCCCGAGGAAGCTGGTGAAGGCGGGGTCGTCGGCCAGGGCTTCCAACCGCTCCGGATCGGCCGCACCGAGCAGCCGCAGGGGGTCGTGCCCGGTGAGGTGCCAGCGGTCGAGGTCGACCCACCGGAAGAGATCCCGCGTCCGCTCGTCCCAGGACCACCGCAGGTTGGTCGCCAGCTGTTGGAGCGGCGTCAGCGGATCAGGCAGCCTGACGCGGACCGAGAAGCTGCGAAGCGCCCTCATTCCCCGGGAGGCTAGCCAAGCCCCGCCGCGCCCCGGGCCGGGGCCCGATGCGCCCGAGGGGCTGACGCGCCTGCGGGCGATGTGCCCGGCCGGCCTCCCGGGCAGGCCCACTCGAGCACCTGCCGGTTTGGCTCACGGCCGCCGGGCGGTAAGGCTGAGCGTGTGATCGGCCGGATCGTCATCGATGACATTCGCCCGCGCACCCCTACCGGCATGTACCCGGCCAAGGCGGTCGTCGGGGAGGCGGTCCGTGTCACCGCCGACATCTTCAGAGACGGTCACGACCTCCTGGCGGCGCGTGTCTGCTGGCGACCCACCGCTGAGGCCGCGGGCGCCGGCGGCGCGTCGGATTGGTCGATCAGCCCCATGTTCGAGGTCGGCAACGATCGGTGGGAGAGCGTTGTCGTACCCACGGTCATCGGCATGCACGACGTGGTCGTCGAGGCCTGGACCGACAGGTGGTCCACTTGGCGGCATCGTGTCTCGGTGAAACGCGACGCGGGCGACGACCTCTCCGTCGAGCTCGAGGAGGGCGCGCGCCTCCTCGACGAGCGGGCTGCCCACATCGATCGCGGGGACCGGACCAAGGTGCCTGACCAGGCCGGCGCCCTACGCGACGCCGCCGACGTCCTTCGCACACCGAGGGCGCCGCTCGAGCGCCGGCTGGCCCCCGCCTTCGACGCGGGCGTGACCGAGCTGATGGCCGGGCCCAGCACGTCGCCCGATCGCACGCGCGCGCCGACGACGCCATTGTGGGTCGACCGGCCGCGGGCGTTGGTCGGAGCCTGGTACGAGTTGTTCCCGCGCTCCGAGGGCGGCCTCGCCGGGTCGGTGAAGCGCCTCGACGCCGTGGCCGACATGGGCTTCGACGTCGTCTACCTGGCTCCGATCCACCCCATCGGGACGACCAGCCGCAAGGGGGCGGACAATACCCTGGAGAGCGGACCTGGCGATCCGGGGAGCCCCTGGGCGATCGGAGGGCCCGACGGAGGGCACACGGCCGTGGCTCCTGAGCTCGGCACCGTCACCGATCTCCAGCAGCTCATGGCCCGAGCCGCCGAGCTCGGCATCGAGATCGCCCTCGACTACGCGCTCCAGTGCTCGCCGGACCACCCGTGGGTCCACGAGCATCCCGAGTGGTTCCACCACCGCCCCGACGGTTCCGTCGCCTACGCCGAGAACCCGCCCAAGAAGTACCAGGACATCTTTCCCATCAACTTCTGGCCCTCCTCGGAAGCCGATCGCTGGTCCCTGTGGCAGGCCTGTCGCGGCGTCCTCGAGCACTGGATCGGGCTGGGCGTGCGGATCTTCCGGGTCGACAACCCGCACACCAAGCCGATGGCGTTGTGGGAGTGGCTCATCCCGACGGTGAAGGCCACCCACCCCGACGTGATCTTCCTCGCCGAGGCCTTCACCCGCCCCAAGGTCATGGCCAAGCTGGCCGAGGTGGGGTTCTCCCAGAGCTACACGTATTTCACGTGGCGGAACGAAGCGTGGGAGCTCCGCGAGTACCTCCAGGAGCTGACCGCCGGGCCGGTCGCCGACTACATGCGGCCGAGCTTCTGGCCCAACACCCCGGACATCCTGTCGGGTCCCCTCCGGCGTGGCCCGCCGGCCGCTTTCAAGATGCGGCTGGTCCTGGCGGCCACCATGGTGCCGTCGTACGGCATCTACAGCGGCTACGAGCTGTTCGAGAACGAGCCGGCGTCGGACACCAACGAGGAGTACAGCCATTCGGAGAAGTACGAGATCAAGCGGCGTGACTGGTCGCGCCCCGACTCGCTGGCGCCGTGGATCGGCGTCGTCAACTCGATCCGCCGTCGCCATCCGGCGTTCTGGAACCTGCGCAACCTCACGTTCCACCACAGCACCAACAGCCAGGTCCTCGCCTACTCCAAGCAGACCGACGATCGCAGCGACGTCGTGCTGATGGTGGTGAACCTCGACCCTTCGACGACGCAAGAATCGACCCTGGGGCTGGACCTCGGGCTGCTGGGACTGGGGCACGACGAGCTGTTCGAGGCCGTGGACGAGCTGACCGGGAAGGTCTTCGGCTGGAGCGGCCCCAACCCCTACGTGCGCCTCGACCCGAGCCAGGAGCCCGCTCACGTGCTCCACCTGCGGAGGCGCCGGTGAGCCCACCGCGCCGGCGCGGCCGCTCGGGCGCGGGCGGCACGCGACGGTCACGGCTGGCTGACGACCCGCGCTGGTACCAGCGGGCCGTGTTCTACGAAGTCGTGCCGCGCGGCTTCTACGACGCCAACAACGACGGTACGGGCGACCTGTCCGGGATCGTGGACAAGCTCGACTATCTGAGCTGGCTCGGCGTCGACTGCATCTGGCTGCTGCCCTTCTACCAGTCGCCCCTGCGGGACGGGGGCTACGACATCAGCGACTTCTTCAGCGTCCACCACGAGTACGGCGACCTCGGGGACGCCGTCAACCTGGTCGAGCAGGCCCATCGCCACGGCCTTCGCGTGATCGCCGACCTGGTGATGAACCACACCAGCGACCAGCACCCGTGGTTCGTGGAGTCCCGCCAGGACCGGTCCAATGCAAAGGCCGACTGGTACGTGTGGAGCGACGACGACCAGCGCTGGCCCGAGGCGCGGGTCATCTTCGTCGACACGGAGAAGTCCAACTGGACCTGGGACGCCCAGCGCCAGCAGTACTACTGGCACCGCTTCTTCTCCCACCAGCCTGATCTCAACTACGACAGCCCGGAGGTGGCCGGAGCCATGCTCGACGAGGTCCGGTTCTGGCTCGACATCGGGTTGGACGGCTTCCGGTTGGACGCGGTGCCGTACCTGTTCGAGCGGGACGGTACCAACGGCGAGAACCTCTTCGAGACCCACGAGTACCTCAAGCGGATCCGCAAGGAGATCGACGCCAGCCATCCCAACAAGGTGCTCCTGGCCGAGGCCAACCAGTGGCCGGCGGACGTCGTCGACTACTTCGGCAACGGAGACGAGTGCCACATGTGCTTCCACTTCCCGGTCATGCCCCGGATGTTCATGGCCGTGCGGCGCGAGCAGCGCTTCCCGATGAGCGAGATCCTGGCCCAGACGCCCGATATCCCCGAGGGCTGCCAGTGGGGGATCTTCCTCCGCAACCACGACGAGCTGACCCTGGAGATGGTCACCGACGAGGAGCGTGACTACATGTACGGGGAGTACGCCAAGGACCCCCGGATGAAGCGCAACATCGGCATCGGTCGGCGGCTGGCGCCACTGGTCGACAACGACCGGCGCCTCGCCGAGCTCATGCACGCCATGCTCTTCTCGATGCCGGGCAGCCCGATCCTGTACTACGGAGACGAGCTGATGATGGGCGACAACATCTACCTCGGGGATCGGGACGGGGTCCGCACCCCCATGCAGTGGACACCCGATCGCAACGCGGGCTTCAGTCGGGCCGACTTCGCCCAGCTGTACCTGCCGCCCCTGATGGACCCGGTGTACGGCTTTCAGGCGGTCAACATCGAGGCGGGGATGCGGGACGCCAGCTCGTTCCTGCACTGGCTGCGGCGTCTGCTCGAGGTCCGCAAGCAGCACGCCCTGTTCGGCACCGGCGCCTTCGAGATCCTCCCCGCCGAGAACCCGTCCGTCCTGGCGTACGTCCGCACCCCGAGAGGAGAAGAACCCGCCGGGGGAGAGACCGTCCTGTGCGTCCACAATCTCAGCCGCTTCGCCCAGCCAGCCGAGCTGGCGCTGGGGCGCTGGGAGGGAAGGATCCCTATGGAGATGCTCGGCCGTGTGCCCTTTCCGAGGATCGGCGCCCTGCCCTACTTCGTGACCCTCGGCCCGTACGGCTTCTACTGGTTCGAGCTGGTCGACACCCAGCCGGAGCAGTCATGACGAGCACGCACGCCGAGGAGCTGGCCGGCTATCTCGCTCCCTTCCTGGAGCGTCAGCGCTGGTTCGCCCGGAGCGAGCGGGAGGACACGGGCCCGCCGGTCATCGTCGAGGCCGAGGTCCTGCGGCCCGGTCGCCCGGGCCTGACCGATCTCGTCGTGGCCGCCGGAGACGCCACCTACCACGTGCTCGTGGGTGTGCGAGAGGAACAGGAGGCCCTCGGCCTCCTCCGCGGACAGGAGCACGCCATCCTCGGCCCACTCGAAGAAGCCGACGGGCACTCCCTGGCTTACGGCGCACTGGCCGACCCCGAGCTGGCGCTGCTGCTGCTCGAGATCGTGTCCGGTGGCCGTCAGCAGGCCGCCCGCGTGCGGTCCGTGGGAGCCGAGCAGTCCAACACCTCCATGGTCTACGACGACCGGCTGATCATGAAGCTGTTCCGTCGCCTCCAGCCAGGCCCCAATCCCGACGTCGAGGTCACCCTCGCCCTCGACGAGGTGGGGTTCAACCACGTCGCCGCCCCCGTGGCGGTCTGGCGCCGCGACCCGTGGGACCTCGCCCTGGTCCAGGAGTTCCTCGCCGGAGGCAGCGAGGGGTGGGCGTTGGCCCTCACCTCGCTGCGAGACCTCTACGCCTCCGACCCCGACACGGCTCCCGAGGCGGCCGGCGGCGACTTCGGAGACGAGGCCCGGCGTCTCGGGGAGATGACGGCCAAGCTTCACATCGCTCTGGCCGAGGCGTTCGGACGGCACCCCTCCCAGCCCGACGAGTGGGCGCGGTCCATCCAGCACCAGCTGGACGCCGTCCCTCCGTCCGAGGGGGTGACCGGTCCGGGTGTGGGCAGGATCCTCGACGACCTGCGGGCCGTGGGCGACCCTGGTCTCGCCATCCGGCTCCACGGCGACTACCACCTCGGCCAGGTCATGCGAGGGGAGGTGGGTTGGTACGTGCTCGACTTCGAGGGGGAGCCCGCCCGACCCCTCGCCGAGCGACGGGAGGTGCGTTCCCCCCTGAGGGACGTGGCCGGCATGCTTCGCTCGTTCCAGTACGCCACGGCGCTGGCCGCCGAGGAACGTGGCCCCGCCGGGCAGGCGGACGTGGCCGGGCTGGCCGTCGCCTGGGAGCAGCGCAACCGGCGCGCCTTCCTCGACGGCTACGGTTCGGTGGGACAGCTGAGCGAGCTCGTGCCGAGCGGGCCCGATTTCGAGGTGGTGCTCGCCGCCTTCGAGCTGGAGAAGGCGGCCTACGAGCTGTGCTACGAGCTCGCCTACCGCCCGGCGTGGGCGCACATCCCTCGCCAGGCGCTCGACCGGTTGCGAGGTGAGGCATGAGTGTGGCCACGGGGACGGGCGGCCCGGCAGAGCGGCCCGGTGAGATCGACCGCATCCTGAGCGGGGAGCACGCCGACCCCCACCGCGTCCTCGGGCCCCACGGCTCGACCATCCTGGCCCTGCGGCCGGACGCCGCCGCCGTGCGTCTGGTGTTGCACGACGGGCGGACGGTCGACATGACCAGGCTCCGTCCGGGCGGGCTGTTCCAGGCCGATCTCGGTGACGTCGACGGGTACGCGATCGAGGCCGACGTCGAGGGCGGCACCACGCTGCGCTACGACGACCCCTACCGCTTCTGGCCCACCCTCGGCGAGCTGGACCTCCATCTGTTCGGAGAGGGACGCCATCATCGGCTGTGGGAGGTGCTCGGTGCCCACCACCGCGAGCACCAGGGGGTCGAGGGCACGGCATTCGCCGTGTGGGCGCCTGCGGCCCGATCGGTGCGGGTCGTGGGCGACTTCAACGGCTGGGACGGACGCATCCACCCGATGCGCTCGCTGGGGTCGTCGGGCGTGTGGGAGCTGTTCGTCCCTGGCGTCGAGGCTGGGGCCCGCTACAAGTACGAGATCCTGACCGGTGACCGGCACCTGCGCCTCAAGGCGGACCCGATGGCCCGACAGGCCGAGGTCCCGCCGGACACGGCGAGCGTGGTCCCCGATCCCCAGCCGTACGGGTGGTCCGACCGCGAGTGGATGCAGGCCCGTGCCGCCTCGGGCTGGCTGGACCGGCCGCTGCTGATCTACGAGGTGCACGCCGGCTCGTGGAGGCGCCGGCCCGACGAGGTGCCGCTGAGCTACCTCGACCTCGCCGCCGAGCTCCCACGCTACGTCCGCGACATGGGTTTCACCCACGTCGAGCTCATGCCCCTGGCCGAGCATCCCTTCGGCGGGTCCTGGGGGTACCAGGTGTCCTCGTACTACGCCCCGACGGGGCGGTACGGCAGCGCGCACGGGCTCAAGGCGCTCATCGACGCGCTGCACGGCGCCGGCATCGGGGTCGTCGTCGACTGGGTCCCGGCCCATTTCCCCCGCGACGACTGGGCGCTGGCCCGCTTCGACGGCAGCGCCGTGTACGAGCACGAGGGCCCCCGCGGAAGCCACCCGGACTGGGGAACGCTCGTCTTCAACCTCGGCCGTAAGGAGGTCCGCAACTTCCTCGTCGCCAACGCCCTGTACTGGCTCGAGGAGTTCCACATCGACGGCCTGCGGGTGGACGCCGTCGCCTCGATGCTCTATCTGGACTATTCGCGTCGAGAGGGCGAATGGGCGCCCAACGTCTACGGGGGACGCGAGGACCTCGATGCCGTCGGCTTCCTCAAGGAGATGAACGAGGCCGTCCACGGCGCCCATCCCGGCGTGACGACGATCGCCGAGGAGTCGACGGCGTGGCCCGGCGTCTCTCGCCCGACGTACGTGGGCGGGCTGGGCTTCGGCCTCAAGTGGAACATGGGCTGGATGCACGACACCCTCGACTACTTCGCCAAGGAGCCCGTCCATCGCCGCTACCACCACGATCAGCTGACCTTCGGGCTCGTCTACGCGTTCAGCGAGAACTTCGTGCTACCGCTGTCCCACGACGAGGTCGTGCACGGAAAGGGGTCACTGCTCGGCAAGATGCCCGGCGACCGCTGGCAGCAGCTGGCCAATCTCCGCTCCCTGCTGGCCTGGATGTGGGCCCATCCCGGCAAGCAGCTGCTGTTCATGGGCGGCGAGCTGGCCCAGGAGCGGGAGTGGTCCCACGACGTGAGCCTCGACTGGCACCTGTTGGACGACCCGGGTCATCGAGGTGTGCAGGACCTGGTCCGGGCGCTCAACCGCGCCTACGTCGACTTGCCCGCCCTGTGGAAGCAGGACTTCACCAGCGAGGGGTTTCGCTGGATCGACGCCAGCGACGTCGACAGCAACGTGTTGTCGTTCGTGCGTCTGGCGGGCGATGACGGATCGGCGGTCGTCTGCGTGGCCAACCTCTCACCTGTGCCGCGCCATTCCTACCGCGTCGGCCTGCCCCGTGGAGGGGAATGGTCCGAGGTGATCAATACCGATGCCGGTGAGTTCGGCGGCAGCGGGGTCGGCAACGGCGGGCTTATCACGGCGGCCGACACGAGCTGGCACGGTCTCGACAACTCGGCCGAGCTGAGCCTGCCTCCTCTCGGCGTCCTGTGGCTCTCCGCCCCTGTCAGCCGGCGGGAACGGTGAGGCGCAGCTCCTCCGCCGCCAGCTCCGGGGCGACCACGTTGATGAACACGCCGGTGCCCAGCTCGAAGCCGGCCAGGGTGGTGAGCTTGGGCCACACGTGGATGTGCCAGTGGTAGGTACCCGACAACCGGTACGGCGCCGAGTGGAAGGCGACGTTGTAGGCGACGTCGCCGAGCCGCTCCCGCAGCTGGGCGACGGCGGCGCGTAGGGCTTGGCCGGCGGCGGCCAGGTCGGGCGGCGAGCTGCGGTGCAGGTGCGGTCCGTGCGTCCGGGGCACGACGAGCATCTCGAAGGGCACCCCGCTCCAGAAGGGACAGAACACGACCACGCGCTCGTCCGCCAGCACCAGCCGGTGGCGCGCCTCCTCCTCGGCGTTGAGCGCCGTGCACAGCAGGCAGTTGCCGGCGAACCGGGCGAACCCAGCCAGCTCGTCCACCAGCTCGCGGGGGACGAACGACATCCCGAGCAACTGGCCGTGCGGGTGCTCGATCGATGCGCCCGCTTCGCGGCCGGAGTTGACGATCGCCTGGCTGTAGCGAAGGCCCGGCGTGTTGGAGTGCTCCTCGATCCTGTCGCGGATGGCGGCCATCACGAGGCTCGTCTGCGGGTCGTTGAGGTCGGCCAGGGCGGCGTCGTGCTCGGGCGAGAACACGAGAACCTCGTGGATCCCGCTGGCGGGCGCCTGGGTGAACGTCGGACCCAGGTGGCTGACGACCATGGGCGCGTCCCCGTCGAAGGCGGGGTACAGGTTCGGAACGACCCGCACCAGCCAGGTGCCCGTCGCGCCGTAGGTCTCGAGCGCGGGAGGGGTCGCCTCCTCGTGCCCGGCGCAGAACGGGCACGGGCGCGACGTGTCCGCCTCGACCGACAGCGCGCGCGGCGCGAACGCGGCAGGCCGGTCGAACCGACCTCCGCTGATCGACACCCACCGTCCGGTCATCGGATCGAGGCGGAGCTGGCTCATGGACGCCCCAGGGAGATCACTATCTCTCACGGTAGCGCCAGGCGGTGGCTTCGCGTGGGCAGGAGCGAGGCGTTGTGACGCGGGCGGCTCTGGTCGTGCTGCACGTGCTCAGCGCGGTGGTCGGGTTCGGGGCCATCTTTCTCACGGGGGTGTACGCCGGGATGGCCCGCAGGCGTGCGAGCGAGGCGGTCCGTCGCTACTTCCGGCCGGGCCCGAACTGGGCGGCCCGTGCCCTGTACGCCGTGCCCGTCCTCGGCGTGGTCCTGGTGACGACGAGCCACGGGGCGGACCGCTACGCGCAGCTCTGGGTCTGGGTCTCGCTCCTGCTGTGGACTGCTGCGACGGCGCTGGCGCACGCGGTGGTGTGGCCCGGTGAGGCGCGGATCCAGGGTCTGCTCGCCGGCGGCGGGGCTGGCGCGGCCGAGCTCGACCGCGCCTGCCGACGGGTAGAGGGGGCGGCTGCGGCCGTCGATGTCCTGTTCGTGGTGGCCCTGGTGCTGATGGTCGCCCGACCGGGCAGCGGAGGTTGACACAGCCAGGGCGGCGAACAGTAGGGAATGGGCTCCCCCCCTGGTCCGGTTTCTCGGGCCGGCCTCGGACTCCAGTACGCCCGAGCCCCTTCCTCCGGGCCGGCCTCCCGGCGCCGCCCCTCCTCCCGGGCCCGCTCCTCCTCCCGGCCGGCCTGCCGGGCGGGCCTCTCCTCCGGGCCGGCCTCCCGGGCCCGCTCCTCCTCCAAGCCGGCCTCCCGGGCCGGCCTCGGACGTCGCGTCGCCCGAGCCCTCTCCTCCCGGTCCCGTCTCGGTCCTGGCGCACCCTCGGTGGCCAGCGCGATCGCCGTCGTCAGCGTCGCCCTGGCCGTCAGCGGGCTCGGCGCCGCCGTCCGGGCCTCGGCCCACTCGGCCCAGCTACAGGCCGTGGCGGCGGCCGCGACATCGACCTCGGGCGGCCGAGGACTGCTGCCGGCCGTGCCGCCCCACCCGCCTCGCCCAGCCGGAGCCGCCGTCCCCGCGAGCCCACCGGCCCCGGCGCCACCTGCTCCAGCGCCGCCCGCCGCAGCCCCACCCGCGCCGGCGGGTCCGATGCCCGTGGCCCAGTTGTCGCTGCCCCTGGTGGACACCAGCCGTCGGGCGGGGTCGGGCCCGAGGGTGCTCACGACGTCGGTGTGGTACCCGGCGGCGCCTGGCGGACCGTTCCCCCTCGTCGTCTTCGCCCACGGCTACAACGTCACGCCGGCCCCCTACGCCGGGCTGCTGCAATCCTGGGCCCGGGCCGGGTACGTGGTGGCCGCGCCCACGTTTCCGCTCACCAACCCGGGCGCGCCAGGCGGTCCGAACGAGGACGACGTCGTCAACCAGCCGGCAGACGTCCGGTTCGTGATCGATCGGCTGCTGGCGGCCGATGCCCAGCCGGGGCCGTTGGCCGGGCTCATCAACCCACAGAGGATCGGCGTCGCCGGCCACTCCGACGGCGGGATCACGGCCGCGGCGGTCGCTTACAACACCTGCTGCCGGGACCCTCGGATCTCGGCGGCCATCGTCATGGCCGGCGCTGAGATCGGCGTGCCGGGTGGCTCGTACTTCCCACCCGGCAGCGCGCCGATGCTCGCCGTCCAGGGTGACGCCGACCGGTCCAACAACCCGCAGAACAGCCGCCACCTCTACGACGCCGACGGCGGCGGTCCCAAGTACCTGCTCGACCTGCCCGGCGCCTCCCACGGGGGTCCCTTCATGGGCGGCGGCCCCGACGCCGAGGTCGTTCAGCAGGCGACGATCGACTTCCTCGACCGTTACCTGAAGACGGGCACGGCGGGCCAGCTCCTGCACGACGCGTCGGTCCCCGGAGTCGCGTCCATCCTTGCCCCCGTCGGCCAGAGCTGACCCACCCGGCGCCTACGCTGGGAAGGCGATGGGCGCCTACCTCGACCACGCCGCGACCACGCCCATGCGGCCCGAGGCTGTGGCTGCCATGCTGCCGTTCCTCACCGAGCGGTTCGGCAATCCGTCGGGCGTGCACGCCGTGGCCCGCGCCGCCAGAAGGGCGATGGACGACGCCCGCGAGAGCGTCGCCGCCGACCTCGGCGCCCGGCCCGCCGAGGTGGTGTTCACCGGCAGCGGTACCGAGGCGGACAACCTGGCTCTTGTCGGCGTCCACAGCCGGCGAGGCGGCGCCGTCGTCTGCACCGCCGTGGAGCACCACGCCGTGCTCGAGACCTGCCGGGCCCTCGGCGGGCGGGTCGTCCCGGTCCGCGCCGACGGACAGCTCGATCTCGACGCCCTTGCCGACGCCCTGGACCCGACGGTCTCTGTCGTCTCGGTCATGCTCGCCAACAACGAGGTGGGCACGGTGCAGCCCCTCGCCGAGGTCGTGGCGCTGACGCGGGAGCGGGCTCCGGATGCGCTTGTCCATACCGACGCCGTGCAGGCCGTCCCGTGGCTCGACGTCGCATCCCTCGCGGGCGGAGCCGACCTGCTGGCGGTCAGCGCCCACAAGTTCGGCGGGCCCAAGGGCGTCGGCGCCCTGGTCGTTCGGCAGGGCGCCCAGCTCGACCCCATCATCCACGGGGGTGGCCAGGAGCGCGACCGCCGGAGCGGTACGCACAACGTGGCCGGCATCGTGGCCATGGCCGCTGCCCTGCGCGTGACCGCCGCCGCCCGGCCCGAGGTCGTCACGTCGGTCGGTCGCCTGCGGGACCGCCTGGCCGATGGTCTGCTGGCGGCCGTTCCCGGTGCCCAGGAGACCGGTTCCAGACAGCACAAGGTCGCCGGCAACTGTCATCTCCGTTTTCCTGGAGTCGAGAGCGAGGCCCTCCTCGTGTTGCTCGACGAGGCGGGGGTGTTCGCCTCGGCCGGGTCGGCTTGTGCCAGCGGCGCCCTGGAGCCCAGCCACGTGCTCGTGGCCATGGGCCTGAGCGCGGCCGAGGCCGGCTCGAGCGTCCGGCTGTCCCTCGGCGCCGGCTCGACCCAGGGGGACGTGGACCTGGCCCTCGAGGTGGTCCCCAAGGCCGTCGCCGACCTGCGAGGCTGACGACGGTGCGGGTGCTGGTGGCGATGTCCGGTGGGGTCGACTCGTCTGTGGCGGCCGCCCTCCTCGTCGAGTCGGGCCACGAGGTGGTGGGAGCCACGATGAAGCTCTGGGGAGGTGCCAGTGACGCCGGGTGCTGCACGGTCGACGACGTCGAGGACGCGCGCCGGGTCGCCGACCAGCTCGGGATCGCCCACCGGGTGTTCAACTTCAGCGAGGACTTCGAGGCGCGGGTGGTGGACCCCTACGTCGCCGCCCACGCCGCGGGCGCCACTCCCAACCCCTGCATCGAGTGCAACCGGCACCTCAAGTTCCGGCGCTTCCTCGATCGGGCGGTCAAGCTGCGCTTCGACGCCGTGGCCACGGGCCACCACGCGCGCGTCGTGAACGAGCGGGGGCGCTGGCGCCTTCGTCGCGGTGCGGACCGGGCCAAGGACCAGTCCTACGTCCTTTCTGTACTGGGCCAGGACCAGCTCGGTCGTGTCCTGCTTCCGGTCGGTCACCTGACCAAGGCCGAGGTGCGAACCCGGGCCGCCGAGCTCGGGTTGCGAACGGCGGCCAAGCCGGACAGCCAAGAGGTGTGTTTCATCTCCGCGACCGGCGGTCGGGCCGCGTTCCTGCGCGAGCGGCTGTCGTTGCACGCCGGTCGGGTCGTCGACGCCGCCTCGGGGGCCGATGTCGGGTCGGTCGACGCGCTGGAGCTCGTGACGGTGGGGCAGCGCCGCGGCCTCGGCGGGGGTGCGACGGGCGGTCGGAGCCGCCGCTACGCCCTGAGCGTCGACACCGGGGCGTCCACCGTCCTGGTCGGATCGCACGACGACCTGCTCACGGAGCAGACGGCGCTGCGCGATCTGACCTGGGTCGACGGCGCCGCCCACCAGGGCAGCGCCGTGCTGGCCCAGGTGAGCGCCCACGGATCGGCCGTGCCCGCCACCTTCGAGGGCGAGGGGCTCCGTTGGTCGGCACCCCAGCGTCGGGTGGCGCCCGGCCAGACGGTCGCCCTCTACGACGGTGACGCGGTGGTGGGCGCGGGACTGGCGGCGTAGCAGACGATGACTTCCGATCAGCCCGTCGGCACCGACCCCGCCGCACGCGTCGACGAGCTTCGGCGCCTCGTCGAGCACCACAACCACCGCTACCACGTCCTCGACGACCCCGAGATCAGCGACGCCGACTACGACGCGCTGGTCCGCGAGCTGCGGGACATGGAGGACGCCCATCCCGAGCTGGCCTCGACGACGTCGCCGACGCAGACGGTCGGGGCCCCACCGTCGCCGCTCTTCGCGCCGGCGCCCCACCGGCTGCCGATGATGAGCCTCGACAACGCCTTCTCCTTCGAGGAGCTGGTGGCGTGGGGCAAGCGCATGGAGCGCATCATCAGCGGCGAGGTGACCTTCGCCTGCGAGCTGAAGATCGACGGTCTGGCCATCTCGATCCTCTACGAGAACGGCCGGTACACGCGGGCGGCGACGCGAGGCGACGGCGTGACCGGTGAGGACGTCACCGCCAACGTCGCCACCGTGGGCGTGATCCCCGAGCGCCTCGACCTCGACCGCCGCAGCTGCCCAGCCGTGCTCGAGGTCAGGGGCGAGCTGTACATGCCCCTGTCCGCCTTCGAGGAGCTCAACCGCCGCCAGGCCGAGGCAGGCGGGCGCCTCTTCGCCAACCCGCGCAACTCGGCGGCCGGGTCGCTACGCCAGAAGGACCCCAAGATCACGGCCAGTCGGGAGCTGTCCTTCTGGGCCTACCAGCTCGGTGCGAGAGAGGGAGGACCGCGGTTCGCCCGCCACTCGGAATCGCTCGACTTCCTGCGGCAGGCCGGGCTGCCGGTCAACCCGGAGGTCAAGGTGCTGGCGAACCTCGACGAGGTCTTCGCCTTCTCCGGGGCGTGGGAGCAGCACCGTCACGATCTCGACTACGAGATCGACGGGGTGGTCGTCAAGGTCGACGAGCTTCACCACCAGCAGGAGCTCGGGTTCACGGCGCGCGCCCCGCGCTGGGCCCTGGCCTACAAGTTCCCCCCCGAGGAGCGCAGCACCAAGCTGCTGGACATCATGGTGTCGATCGGCAAGAGCGGCAAGGCCACGCCCTTCGCCAAGCTGGAGCCGGTTCTCGTCGGTGGCTCGACCGTCGGCCTGGCGACGCTGCACAACGAGGACCAGGTCGCCCTCAAGGACGTGCGTCCGGGCGACACCGTGATGGTTCGCAAGGCCGGCGACGTCATCCCCGAGGTCGTGGGCCCCGTGCTCTCGTCGCGTCCGAAGGGGCTGCGGGCGTGGCGCTTCCCCGACACCTGTCCGGCCTGTGGCCGCCCGCTGTCCAGGCTGGAGGGTGAGAGCGACACCTTCTGCACCAACGCCGAGTGCCCGGCTCAGCGTGTGCAGCGCATCGCCCACTTCGCGTCCCGCGCCGGCATGGACATCGAGGGTCTGGGCGAGCAGCGGGTGACGCTGTTCGTCGAGCTCGGCCTGCTGGAGGACGCCGGCGACATCTACGGGCTGACCGCCGAGCCGCTCCTCGGTCTGGAGGGCTTCGGTCACCAGTCGGTCGCCAATCTCCTGGGCGCCATCGAAGAGTCGAAGCGACGGCCCCTCGACCGGCTGCTCGTGGCCCTGAGCATCCGCCACCTCGGCGACACGGGATCGGTCGCCCTGGCCAGGGCCCTCGGCCATCTCGACCGCATCATCGCCGCCTCTCCCGAGGAGCTGGCCGCCGTCGACGGGGTGGGACCCAAGATCGCGGCCAGCGTCCATCAGTTCCTCGCCCTCCCGGCCAACCGTGTGGTGATCGACAAGCTGCGCGCCGCGGGCGTGAACCTCGAGGGCCCCGCCACACCCTCGGTTCCCCAGAACCTCGCCGGTCAGTCGGTGGTCGTGACGGGCACCCTCGAGGGTTGGTCGCGTGAGGAAGCCGAGGCCGCCATCAAGGCTCGGGGGGGCAAGGCGCCCGGGAGTGTGTCGAAGCGGACCACCGCCGTGGTGCTCGGGGAGGCCCCCGGCGCGTCGAAGCTGTCCCAGGCCCAGGAGCTGGGCATCCCCACCCTGGACGAAGCGGCCTTCGCTCACCTGCTCGAGACCGGAGAATTGCCCAGCTAGCGCGTACTGGCGCGCCGCGGCACTGGGCCGGATCGCCCGCGAAGGTCGAGGCCGGCATGTCATCCAGTGGTACAGCCCTCGCGGATACCCTGTCCGCGGTGACGACGCCTCGTCTCGCCGACCGCGTCGGCCGCGTCCTCGGCGGTCGGTTCCGCCTCGTGTCGCCGATCGGTAGCGGGGCATCGGCGCACGTCTTCCTGGCCCACGACGTGGTCCTGGGCCGGCGCGTGGCCGTGAAGGTGCTGCACCCGGCCCTGGCCGGTGATGTGCCCTTCCTGCGACGATTCCGGGCCGAGGCGCAGGCCGCGGCCACGCTCAACCATCCGCACATCACGCAGATCTTCGATTGGGGTGAGGACGACGACGGCCCCTATCTCGTGCTCGAGTACCTGGGCGGGGGCAGCCTGCGCGACATGCTCGACGCCGGCCACCGGCTGAGCCCGGCACAGGCCGCCGCCGTCGGGGCCCAAGCGGCTGACGCCCTCGACTACGCCCACCGCAGGGGCCTCGTCCATCGCGACGTGAAGCCGGCCAACTTCTTGTTCGAGGAGGAGGGGCGGCTGCGCATCGCCGACTTCGGTCTGGCCCGGGCCTTGAGCGAGGCGGCCTGGACCGAGCCCATCGGGGCGATGCTCGGCACTGCCCGCTACGCCTCTCCGGAGCAAGTCGAGGGTCGCCGGGTGGACGGACGGGCGGACATCTACGCGTTGTCCCTCGTCCTGATCGAGGTCGTCACCGGTCAGGTGCCGTTCGCCGCCGACACCACCATCGCCACCCTGATGGCGCGCGTCGGAGCCACCGTGCAGGTGCCGGACACGCTCGGTCTGCTCGGTCCACTCCTCGCCCAGGCCGCCGCTCCCGATCCCGAGGCGCGGATGGACGCCCACCAGCTGGCCCTGAGCCTCGGTCAGCTCTCGTCGCAGCTGCCGCCCCCTGCGCGGCTTCCTCTCACGCCGCCCGGCAGGGTCGTCCACGACGGTGAGGCCGCCGACGACACCGACCTCGGCGCGACCAACCTCGGCGCAGCGCGGGTGACCGCGCCCCCAGTTGCTCCCGTCACGCCGCCGCCCGTGGTGCCGGATGGGCGCGCCCGCTCGCCCCGTCGCCGCTGGCTGTGGCCGGTCGTGGCGCTCGTCGTGGTGGCCATCCTCGGGGGGACGACGGCGGCGCTGCTGACCACCAACGTCCTCGGTGCAGGATCCACGAGTCACGCCGTTCCGTCACTCACCGGGGTGGATCAGGCGGGGGCCGCCCGCCTGCTCCGCGGGGCTGGACTGCAGTCGCGTTTCACCGCCACCGCCAGTGAGGACGTACCGGCTGGGACGGTGGTCAGCTGGGCGCCGAGCCAGGGTCTCCAGCGGCAGGGCACCATCGTGACGGTCGTGCTGTCAAGCGGGCCCGCCCCTCGCGTGGTGCCGGATCTGACCGGCACGTCCTACACCGACGCCGCCGCCAGGCTCCAGGGCATGCGGCTGTCGCCGGCCCGGCAGAACACGTTCAGCGACACGGTGCCGCAGGGCAACGTCATCTCCACGACGCCGGGCCCCGGGTCGTCCGTCGGCCGCGACAGCACGGTCACCCTGGTGGTCTCCGCCGGACCCGACATGGTGACGGTGCCCGACCTGCTGGGCACCAACGTGGCCGCCGCAACCAGATCTCTCGAGCAGTCCGGGCTCAAGGTGGCGAACGTCTTCGGCTTCCCGAGCGGCCGGGTGTTCTTCACCAGCCCCTCGCCCGGCAGCCGTGTCCATCGAGGCTCCTCCGTCAACCTCTACACCCTCTGACCGGCGCCCAGCTTGACCGCCCGCCGGGCGGCTGACAACGTGCGAGGGAGCCATCGGCGGGCTGGGGCCAGCCTCGCTCGCCGACGATGGAGCAGGACTCACGGACTGGCCGGCCCCGTGGCCGGCCCACGGACAGGAGAAGGTGGGACATGGGTGCGCTCGACGGACGGGTGGCCATCATCACCGGGGCAGGTCGGGGCATCGGACGCGAGCATTCGCTGCTGTTCGCCCAGGAAGGGGCCAAGGTCGTGGTGAACGACCTCGGCGGCGCGATCGACGGTTCGGGTGACGACCGGACCCCCGCCCAGCAGGTGGTGGACGAGATCAAGGCCGCCGGGGGCGAGGCGGTAGCCAACTCGGACAACGTGGCCGACTGGGAGGGAGGGCGCAGGTTGATCGACGCCGCCGTCGAGGCCTTCGGCGACGTCAACGTGCTGATCAACAACGCGGGCATCCTCCGGGACCGGATGCTGGTGAGCATGGAGGAGGCCGAGTGGGACGCGGTCATCCACGTGCACCTCAAGGGCCACTTCGTGCCGACCCACTGGGCCGCCAATCACTGGCGGGAGCAGTCGAAGGCGGGCAAGGAGGTCGACGCCGCCATCGTGAACACCTCGTCCACGTCGGGGCTCATCGGCAACCCGGGTCAGGCGAACTACGGAGCGGCGAAGGCCGGCATCGCCGCGTTCACCGTCATCGCCGCCCAGGAGCTCCAGCGCTACGGCGTCAGGGTCAACGCCATCGCCCCGGCTGCCCGCACGCGCATGACCGAGGCCACACCCGGCCTCAGCGACGTCGTGAAGGCCCCGAGCGACGCGGCCAAGTTCGACGTCTGGGACCCGGCCAACATCTCGCCTCTGGTCGCCTACCTGGCTTCCGAGTCCTGCCCGGCGACCGGCAAGGTGTTCCTCGTGCAGGGCGGCAAGGTGCAGCTGTTCCAGCCGTGGACCCTCACCGAGATGATCGACAAGAACGACCGCTGGACTGTGTCCGAGCTGCAGAGCGAGATGAAGCAGCTGCTCGGCTGAGGGCGCATGGAGCCCGACGCGAGAAGGTCCGGCGCGACCTGTTTGTCCGTTCTGATCGCCTATCGTGGTACTAGTCCGTCGTGTCTACCGGCCATTTGGCCCTCGCACGTCGAGCCGGCGAGCAGATATGATTTAGTGGGCCCAGGGCCCTGGGGGGTGGCGAGCTGAGGCAGTGTTCCCCAGCCGCTGCCGGTGCCGCCGCCCCCCAGGACCCTGGGTCTTGCTCGTGAGGACCGACCGGTCTCTCGACGCGTGGAACGCGTCGCCCCGGTACCGGTGGTGGGTCCTGTGGACCGTCCTGGCGGGGCTGTTCTCCATCGAGGTCACCTTCACGGTTTTCGTGGTGGCCTTCCCCAAGGTGGCGACCGAGCTGCATACCTCGGTGGGCACCCTCACGTGGGTCGTGACGGGTCCGCTGCTGGCCTTCGGCGTGATGGCGCCCGTGCTGGGCAAGGCCAGCGACCTGTGGGGACACCGGCGTCTCTATCTGTGGGGGCTCGCCGGCGGCATCGTGTGCGCTGCCCTCACTGCGAGTGCGCCCAACGTCGGCTCGCTCATCGCCGTCAGGACGCTCGAGGGACTCGAGGGCGCGGCGTGCGGCGCGGCGTCGATGGCCCTCATCTTCCAGGTCTTCGAGCGGGGCGACAGGGTCAAGGCCATGGGCTGGTGGTCGTTGGTCGGCGCCGGTGGACCAGTTGTGGGCGTTGCCCTCGGCGCTCCGATCATCGAGCACGTCGGCTGGCGGTGGCTGTTCGTGGGCCAGATCCCGGTCAGCCTGTCGGCCCTGGTGCTCGCTGCCGTCCTCCTACCGTCATCTCGGCGCGTCGACGACCGCTCGGCTGGACAAGCCTCTGGGGCGGAACGTCACCTCGACTGGCTTGGCGCCAGCACGCTCGCGCTCTCGGTGAGCGCGTTGCTCTTTGGGTTGAACCGTGGACCGGAGTGGGGCTGGACGAGTCCCGGCGTGCTGGCTGCTTTCTTCGTCGTCCCGGCGGCGGCGTACGCTTTCGTCGCCGCCGAGCGACGGGCGGATGATCCGCTCATCCCGCTCGCCTACCTTCGCCGTCGCAACTTCGCCTTCCCCATCGCCGCCCAGGTGTTCGCCAACTTCGCCTACATGGGCGGTTTCATACTGGCGCCGCTGCTCCTCGAGCGTGTCTACGGGCTCAGCGAGTCGCACGTCGGCCTGGTCGTGATCGCCCGGCCGCTCGCCTTCTCGCTCAGCGCGCCCATCGCCGGCTACCTGGCCGTGCGCCTGGGCGAGCGCACGTCGGTTGTCGCCGGCGCCCTGGCGGTCGGAGCCTCGATGCTGGTGTTCGCGTCGCTCGGCCCCCGGTCGGCCGATCTCGTCATCGTCGGGGCGCTGGTCCTGTCCGGCATCGGCTTGGGAGTGGCCACGCCGTCGGTTGCCGCCAGTGTCGCCAATGCCGTCGACGACGTCGACCTC
>VAWP01000033.1 GCA_005888295.1 Actinomycetota bacterium | reverse complement strand
ATTCACCCCGTCATCCGGTCCGTCGTTGCGAAGGGGGCTCCGGCGGGCGAGGGGCGCGCCAGAGACGCCCCAACCGTAGCCAACCTCAGCCACGGCCGTGGAGCGCCAGTCGGTCCCGGGGGTCGCTTCCGGAATCCCGCCACCCCCCTACGGCGTAGTACCTGGTGATGTGGGTCCCACACCCAGGCGATCACGACGCGCTCTCCGACGAGGCCCTCCTGGCTGGCCTCGGTGTGGGGGAAGCCGACACCGGTGCCGCCTTCGTACGGCGGTTCCAACGCCGGACCTTCGGCCTGGCCCTCAGCATCGTGAGCGATCCCGGCCTCGCCGAGGACGTCGCCCAAGAGGCGATGGCCAAGGCCTGGCGTCACGCCCAGGCCTACGACCCCCGCCGCGGCTCGGTCGCCACCTGGCTCCTCACCATCACCCGCAACCTCGCCATCGACGCGCTGCGCCTCCGCCGGGCCCAGCCGACCGATCCGGAGGTCCTGGTCGCCCTCGACGTCCCCTCCGAGGCGGGCGACCCGGTCGAGGTCGCCACCGGCAACGACGACGCCGGAAGGATCCGCGCCGCCATCCGCCGCCTACCAATGGACCAGCGTCGCGCCCTCGTGCTCGCCGTCTTCCACGGCCGGACAGCCAAGGAGATCAGCGCGACCGAGGCCATACCGCTGGGGACAGCGAAGACCCGCATCCGCTCCGGGCTGCTGAAGCTGCGAGCGATGCTGGTGGAGCAGGGAGCCGCACCATGACCACACTGACCTGCGACGAGCTCCGGGCCATGGCCGCCGAGGTGGCCCTCGGGATCCTGTCGGGCGCCGAGCGGGCCGACGCCCTTGGCCACATGGAGCACTGCGTCAGCTGCCGCGTCCTCGTCGAGGGCCTGGCCCAGACGGGCGACTCGCTCCTGCTGCTGGCCCCCGAGGCAGACCCACCGCTGGGCTTCGAGAGCAGGGTCGCCGCTCGCGTCAGCGAGCAGGCCGACCGACCCGAGCCGCAACCCGCCCTCGGCGTCCGGGCCACGGAGGATGGCGAGATCGTCGAGCCGCCCGCTCCTGGCGGCCCCACACCGATCCGGCCCAAGCCGTCAGCCCAGCGGGCCCGCACGGTCCGCCGGCGGCGGACGGCGCTGGCCGCGGCGGCAGCCGCCGCCGTCCTCGTCGGGGGCACGGCTGCGGGAGTGACCCTGATCGAGCACAACCGGTCCGGCGGGCAGGCGCAGGTCGCAGACCAGACGGCCCTGCGATCTGGTCACTTCCAGGCCGGCGACGGACGCCCGGTCGGGCAGGTCTACACCTACAGCGGAAATCCGTCCTGGGTCTTCATGAACGTCGACGCCAGCGGAGCCAACGGCACCTACACCTGCGAGCTCCAGCTCGCCAACGGCACCACGGTGCCGGTCGGCCAGTTCGAGGTCCACGACGGGGTCGGCGAGTGGGCCCATACTGTCGGCGTGGACGTCAACCAGATCAAGACGGCGAAGCTCGTCACCCCTTCGGGGCTGACCCTGGCCACGGCCAAGGTGTCCTGAGCAGTTTCACGGGCACGGCGACCGTCGATTTGCAATCCTTGAGCGTCACGCACCCGTAACACAGTGATGAGCCAGCCCCACCGGGATGCCGGCACGGGGCCGAGGGAGGAAGCCTGTGATGCGAGCCCCGACCACCACGTCGAGAGGAACGACCCGCCCCTGGATGCACCCCCGGCGGGCCATCCTCCTCGGGCTGGTTCCCGCCGCGGCTATCGCCGCCGCCTGCGGGTCCTCGTCCACCAGCTCGACGAGCAGCACCACCAAGGCGACAACAGCTACGACGGCGGCCACAGCGCCCGCCGTCCAGACGGCGAACAACGCCAAGTTCGGCACGATTCTCGTCGACGGCCAGGGCCGGACCCTGTACACGCTCACCAACAACGGCGCCGCAGTTGCCTGCACCTCGGGTGCGTGCACCGCCGTCTGGCCGCCATCGCTGCTGCCCGCCGGTCAGACGACCGTCAACGTGGGGTCGGGCGTGAACAACGTGTCGACGGTCAGCGCCAACGGGGGCACGCAGGTCGCGTACAAGAACCTGCCCCTGTACCGCTTCTCCGGCGACGTCTCGACCGGAGCGGCAAACGGCGACGGCATCAACAGCTTCGGCGGGATCTGGCACGTCGTGAAGGTCGGCGGTGGGAGCACCGGCAGCGGGTCGACCGGTGGCGGAACGGCGACGACTGGCGGGTCGGGCACCACCACCACGACGTCCGGCGGAACCGGCTACTGATCGCCCATCTCGGGGAAAATCGTCGCTCGCCCTGCTGAGTCGCTCTCCGCGGGCGGGCGGCCGCCGTCAGACCCGGGTGTGTGCTTGTGGTGACCGTTCACGCCGGTGACGAGGTAGTCGAGCGACTCCCGGAGCTCGGCGACACGCGCCAGTGCAGAGCGGCGCTGATCCTCGAGATCACCGACGTGGTCGCGTAGCTCGTCGAGCTGGGGCAGCGCCGCCCTCCTGACCGCCTCCTCCAGCTCGGCCGCCTTGAGATCGAACTTCTCGACGAGCGCATCGAGCGTCAGGCGGGCCTCTTCGATGGTCCGGCCCACGTTCTGCCGGACTCGCTGCGGCGCGTCCGACCCTTCGAGCTCGGAGACTCTGGCCTCGAGCTCCATGATCCGGCCCCAGGCCTGGGCCGCCCAGCGAGCGTTCTCGCCGACATAGGCGTCGACCTGACCCCGGTCGTAGCCCCGCATACCGACCGCGAACCGCGGTCGCGGTACCTCATCGCCCATACATTGCTCGATGTCTCGTTCGGCGCCGATGTCCCACCTCTGTACCCAGCCGCAACGGTGCCTGAGGACGCCGTGTCCAGCCAGCTCGGACCAGGCGGTCTACCAGCCCTCCCAAGCCTAGTACCTGGGAGAACGGTTGCCACCGGCCAGAGCTCAGCGCATCAGCTCCCCGGCGTTGACCAGGAGCGACTGCCCGGTGATCATCCGCGCCCGCTCCGACGCGAAGAACACCACCACCTCGGCGACGTCGTCGTCAGCCGGGATCTCCCCCAGCGGCATGTCCTTGGTGATCCCCTCGATGACCTCGGCAGGGGGGACGCCCTGGGTCTCGGCCATGTACTTCACGTACCCCTCCACCGGCGGTCCCCACATCCAGGACGGGACGACGGTGTTGACGCGGATCTTGTGCGGACCGAGCTCTTTGGCCAGGTAGTAGGTGGCGGAGAGCAACCCCGCCTTGGACGCCGCATAGGCCGGCTGGGCGAGCTGGGGTAGGTACATCGCCTGGGAGCCGACGAAGACGACAGCTCCACCTCGAGCCTTCAGGGCGGGGATGGCGGACTTGCAGACCTGCAGGGACCCGATCAGGTTCGTCTCCAGGGCGGTCCGCCATTGGTCGAAGTCGGCATCCTCCAAACCGCCGAAGACCGTATCGAGGGCGGCGCAGTTGACGACGGCATCCAGGCGCCCGAAGCGCTCCAGCGCCGTGGCCACGAGGGCATCGCAGTCGTCCGCCTTGGTGATGTCGGTCTGGCGCCAGGCGACCTTCGCACCCGATGCGTCGATCTCCTCGGCCGCGCTGCGGAGGTTGGCCTCCCGGCGCGCGCCCATGACGACGTTGGCGCCCTCCCGGACGGCGATGCCGGCGATCTCCCGCCCGAGGCCGGGCCCGACCCCCGAGACCACCATCGTCCTGCCGTCCAGCAGCGCGGCCGGGCTCATCGACCGACTGGTTCCTTGACGGAGCCGGGTTCGAGGTCGAGAATTTGTCGAATATCAGGACGTGATCGCCACATAATCGAAGGCGCACTGTTACATGCTCGGCGCTAGGTCTGTCAAGGATTCGGCGGGAGAACACCGCACGGGCGGGTGGGTGCTCCGTTGAGACGACGGTCGCCTCCCACCGACCGCGTCATCGCCCTGCTCGACGTCCTGGCCGCTCGTCCAGGACAGCCTCTCACGTCCTCGGAGCTCGCCCGGCGGGTGGACATCACCAGGACCACGTGCCACTCGCTGCTCATGACGCTGGCCGACGCGGGCTACCTCGTCCGCGATCCCCGGTCGAAGACCTACACCCTCGG
>VAWP01000196.1 GCA_005888295.1 Actinomycetota bacterium | reverse complement strand
CTCCAAGGTGCTGAACTCCGTCGCCGGCCGGTGCATGGTGACCTCCCAGCCGTAAACCGAGTAGCGCTCGTCGGCAATGGTGTAGGTGACGCTGGACGGCGGAGGCGCCGGGTGGGCGAACTCGTCCATGATCGGGCCGATGCTCTGTCGGAGGTCCCGGGTCCAGTAGGGCCAGCTGTGCGTGCCGGGTCCGTAGGCGTCGTAGTAGCTGGGGATGCCGAGCGAGTCGAGGCGATTGTGGAAGTCGACATTGTCACGAGCCACGGCGGCCTCGATGGTCGTGCCGCCGGGGTCGACCGGCGAGGGGTCCAGGGGGCCGGGTTGGCCATTGCCGAAGTACATGGACAACCTGGTGTCCCTGAGGTTCTCGGCGAGGGTGGCCGGGTCGTGGTCGGCCCAGTTCACCTCCTGGGTCACGCGGTCGCCGAACATCGAGTTCGGGGGGACGTGGTCCAGGCCGACCTCGGTGGCATTGATGATCATCGTGCTCCCCAGCTGGGCATCGGGGTCGTAGGCGATATCGGGTGCCCCCGAATAGGCGAGCGCCATGCCGAACAGGTCCGGGTGGCGAGCTGGGTAGCTCATCGAGCAGAAGCCACCCTGCGAGAGACCTGCGATCGCCCGGCCCTGCCGGGAGTGGATCGTCCGGAGGTTGTGGTCGATCCATGGGATCAGCTGGGAGATGTGGAACGTCTCCCACTGCGGGGGACCGTGGGCGCCGCCGTTGTACCAGTCCGTGCACCATCCTCCGCCACCGTCGTCGAGGGCGATGTCCGGCATGACGACGATCACGGGCAGTCCGGCGGTCGTTCGCTCGGCGTCGCCCATGGTCGTCCAGTCCGACGGTAGCGCCGCGTGGGATGGGCGCCGTAGTCCGCTGGCAGGAGCAGGCGGACGTTGGCCGGACCGGGAAGCGCCGCTGTGGTGACGGTCACGGCCAGCAGGCGGGGATCGATCTGCTTCTCCGCCGTGACGTGGATCCCGTCATCGTCGTTCAGGACCGAGGCCGACGCCGGCGGGATCGCCGTGGTCAGCCCCGAGACGATCGACGCAGCGAGGGCCAGACCGAGAGCCGCGGTGGCCCGTCTCACCGGCACGCCATCAACCGCGAGGCCCGATCGTCAAGCCACCGTCGACGATCACACTCTGGCCGGTGATGTACGAGGACTCCTCTCCCAGCAGGAACAGCGCCGTGTAGGCGACCTCCCAGCCGGTGCCCTGGCGCCGGGCGGGGATCCGCACCCGCTCTCGACGGGCGCTGATCGCCGAGGCCTGGCGACCGAGAGGGGTGTCGATCAGGCCCGGGTGGACGAGATTGAAACGGATCGAGGGAGCGCCCTCGACCGCCGCCTGGCGACACAGCGACTCGAGCGCCGCCTTGGAGGCACCGTAGGCGGGAAAGGGCAGCACCTCCCGTGCGGCGACCGAGCCCACGAGGACGACCGCCCCCTCGCTCATGGTCTGGAGCGCGTACTTGCACCCGAGAAACTGGGAGCGGGTGTTGATGGCCATCACCCGGTCCCAGTCGTCGACGGTCGTTCCTCGGAGCAGCAGACCAGCGCCGACGCCGACGTTGAGCACCACGCCGTCGAGGCCGCCGAGGCCATCGCGGGCATCACTGAACATGGACGCCACGGCGCGGTCGTCGGCCGCGTCGCCGACCAGGACTACCGCCGCGGCCCCCTCGGCTCGGACGCCCTGGGCCGACCGCTCCGCACTGTCGCGGTCGATGTCCGCGACCGCGACGGCAGCCCCCTCGCGTGCGGACAGCACGGCCATCGCCCGGCCGTTGCCGATCGGCGGATCCTCCAACCCGTGGTCCTGCTGTCCCCCACCGACGACCAGCACGCGGCGCCCGGTCAGACGCCCTCGGCCCGGCGCCGCTCCCGATGCGGTCGCGGGCTCGGGCGCGCCGTCAACGCCGCCCACGGTGTGGTTGGCGGTCGTCACGTCCCCAGGCTCCTTCCCCAGCTCCGTCGTACGGTGCCCTTAGAGCCTACGGCACGGATCGTCCTGCTCGTCGCCACGGCCTCCCCCGACCGGCACCGCCGGGGCGTCTCCTGCATCGGTATCGGTGCGTCCGTCCGGGAACGGCTGGGCCGCCTTGGGCAGGGGCAGCCAGAGCCGCGACGGCAGCTCGTAGCGGCCCCGAGCCATCGACCGGAGCAGGGTCCACGCCGTGACGGCGCCCATCGCCGCCAGGGCCACGGCGAGGACGATGACGGCCAGCCCGACCAGCCACAGAACGCCGGCAGAGGCGCGCATCAGGACCAGCGCCGGCACCGCCGCCAGCGCCAGCACGACGAAGACGCCGGACAGGGCCGTGTCCAGGGGCATGACCACTCGCAGCACCCGGTTGTCGTTGCGAACTCGGTCAGCGGTCATGACACGAGTGTGCGCCCTGCGTCGCCGCTGGTCGATTACCTGACAGGTCATGATCCCGCCGCAACCGAGCCTTGGCGACGCGGCCCCGCTCCCACATGATCGCCGACGCTTTGGTCAAGGCCTTCCCTGGAACAGGCGCACCGTCAGGTCCGAGCGGGGTCGTCCGTTCGGCTGGGTCCGGAACGGTCGGCGCGAAG
>VAWP01000198.1 GCA_005888295.1 Actinomycetota bacterium | reverse complement strand
CGACATCCGCCATGGTGGCGGCGACGGCGGGAGGCACGACCGAGGTGGACGACTGCATGACGCCATCCTCGGCCTGGAACGTGATCGCCGCGTCCCCTCCGCCGGCGACCACCAGAGCCTGCTTGGCGATCTCGGGGAAACGGTCGGCGAGGGAGGGGCGGGCGATGACGGCTATCGACGCCTCGGCCAGGGTCTGGAGCCGGGCGACGTGCCGCTGCTCGACCCGGGTACGCTCCCGCGCCTCCCAGAAGCCGCGCTGGGCCATGTCGAAGGTCGCCATGGCCTGGAGGAGGAACTGGGTCCCCGCCTCAGCCGTCGCCTCCGGGTCGCTGCCCGGTCCGCCTCGGGGCACACGAGTGGTCGCCGCCACGTGGATGCTGGCCATGTCGAGGAGGCTGATCCCCTCGGTCAACGCACGCCGACCCAGCTCGTAGGCGGCGCTCAGCCCAGCCTCGCTCCGGGAGGCGAGGTGGGCGCCCAGCGCCTCCTCGTAGTCGCGACGGAACCGGTCGACCGCCGTGCTCACGACACGACCGTCCCGTAGCGGGCGACGAGGATCAAGGCGTCGTCGGTCGGTCGGGCAAGGCGCTCCAGCATGCCGTCGGCGAGGCGCGCCGGCGCCGCCCTGAGGTGCACGTCCTGGGTGAAGGACCGGGCGATGCCGTCGGTGGCCATCAGGAGAAGATCGCCCGGCTGAAGGTCGACCGCGTGCGCGCGCAGCGTCGGGAGCTGATGACCCACGATGCCTCCGAAGAGGAGAGCCATGTCGGTGGAGGGGCTGGCCGACGGGCTGCCCGGCGAGGCACCCCGGAGCAGCGCCGCCTCGACGTTGCCCACCCCCAGCCAGCTCATCGATCCGTTCGAGGCGCTGATGCTGGCGATGGTGATGGCGGCGCCTCGGGTGCGGGCCAGCGCGGTGTGGCACAGCACGAGGAGGACCTCGACGGGCTCAGCCGCGTTCTCCCGCAGCACGTCGACCGCCTTGCCGGCGGCAGCTGCAGCGTCGGGGCCATGGCCGAGCCCGTCGATCACGGCGAGGAGCGTCTCGGTCTCGGTCAGCTCGACCACGTACTGGTCGCCGGACACAGACTCGCCGGGGATGGGCCGGGCTGCGACAGCCCACTCGAGCGTCCCGTTGGCGCCGCTCTCAGCCACGATCCGGCGCCCACTTGCACATGATCACCGTCGTCCCCATGCCAGCCTCGGAGCGCACCTCGAACTCGTCCATCAGCCGACGGGCTCCCGGCAAGCCGAGACCCATCCCCTCCGCA
>VAWP01000197.1 GCA_005888295.1 Actinomycetota bacterium | reverse complement strand
CCTCCAGGCTCATCCCGAGCTGGACCATGGCGAAGGCCACCTCCGCCTGGATCCCCACGATGACCGTGACCGCGCCCCGGAGGTCCGTCATGTGGGCGATCGTCCGCAGCGAGCGCGCCGCGAACGAGTCCATCACGTCGAGTGCGGTGACGTCGACGATGATGCCCCTGGACCGGTACCGGCTGACCTGGTCCATGAGATCGTCCTGCAGGGAGAGGGCCTCGCTGTCGGTCATGGCCGACTGGATCGAGG